>NZ_MUBM01000155.1 GCF_002154505.1 Streptomyces carpinensis
CCCCCTCCCCCCTGCGGCCCCGGCCCCGCAGAGCAGTCAGACCCGCACCGCGACGCACACGCCTCCGCGCCGCCAGGCCAAACTGGCGTCCAGAGCCGCTCTCGGCGGTACCGCTCTCGTCCTGTTCACCGCGGCCGGAGCCCTCGGAGCATCCCTCAACTCGGGCGACCCCACCCCTTCGTCCCCCTCTTCTCCGGCACCGGCAACCGTCACCTCCACACCTCCCGACCCCGACCCGACCCCAGCCTTCCCCTCTGCCACCGCATCTACCACGGCGCCGGCCGCGAAAGAGCACGACGATCACGAGGAGCAACCGCACAAGGCCAAGCATGGCGCCGGGAAAGGCAAGGGACGGAAGTCGGACGATTGAGCCGTCGTAGGTGGGCCCCGGGTCACCGCGCGACCGTGAGCGGCCGAGCTTGTGCACTCGGTCGTTCACACCTCGTCGCGCTTCCCACTGCCTCCTTCGGCAGGACGGTCACGGGTGGCGTCCAGTCAGCCCCTGACAGATGTCGGGGCGGTTGCGGGCACGGTGACGAACACTCACGCCGAGCGTGCGCGACCATGCGCGACGGCATCGGCCAGGCCGACGCTCCCGCACCGGCGGCGGCAGAGGTGATCCCGGTCGGGCCGGTTGGCCCGACCGGTGTGCCGGCGCGGACAGCCCTGCGAAGTCGCGCCGCGCGCAGGGCTGCCGTGTCGCCAGGTCTGGGTGGGGATGGGACCTACTTGATGTAGACGAGGCCGTCAGTGGTGATGGTGGGGCGGCCGCTGGTGCCCACGACGACGATCTTGATCGTGTGCTTTGCGCTGCTGGTCCAGCTCTTGGTCCAGATCGCCTGCCGGTACAGGGTGGTTGCGGACTTCAGGTCGACCGTGGCCACCTTGGTGCCGTCGACGTAGACGTATGCCTGGCCGGAGCTGGAGGCCCGGGAGACCACCCAGGCCGCGGAGCGGCCGGTGAACGTCCAGGTCAGGGCGGCGCCCTTGGAGGCGCTGGAGTAGGACTTGCCGCCGAGGTAGCTGGTGGAGGAGCGGGTGGTCCAGCTGCCGGACTTCGTGGCCGAGCTCTCCTGCAGGATCACGGGGGTGTAGGCCGGGGAGGAGGTGCGGTAGTTGCCGGCGTAGTCGTAGGCCCGCATCGACCAGGTCGTGGCGGTCCCGGAGGCGGCGGTGCGGCTGGAGCTGGTGGTGGTCGGGCCGAAGGTCGCCGTGGTCGGGGACAGCAGCTTCACATTCTGCAGGGCCTTGTCGTCGGTGGCCTTCCAACCGAGGGTGACCGGCACGGCGGACGTGTTGACGGTGCCGGAGCGCAGGGTGAGCTGCGGGGTGGTGGTGAAGGTCGGTGCGGTGGTCTCCGCCACGACGTTCAGCGCGGAGCTGGTCGCGGACTTGCCGGACTGGTGTACGGCCCGCACGGCGATGGTGTGGCTGCCCAGGGGCAGGGTGGCGCCGACGGACGTGGCGGTACCGGAGGTGGTTGCCACGGTCTTGCCGTCGACGAGCAGTTGGAAGTTCTTGATGAGCGAGGCGGGCGTGGTGGCCGTCCAGTGCGCGGTGATCGCGCCCTTGGTGTAGTACGTCGATCCTGACGCGGTCGCACCGCTCAGCGAGGTGAGCTTCAGGCCCTGTACCGGTCCGGCTGCCCAGGCACGGATGGTCGGCAGCTGGGCGTAGAGGGAGCTTCCGGGGCATTGGGTGTTGTAGCCGTCGCGGTGGCCGGAGATCCGCTGGAAGGTGTAGGTGCTTCCCGCCGTGTAGTTGGTGGCGAAGTAGTTCTTCTGGGTGGCGCCCGCGGTGAGCTGGGTGGTCCCGGCCGGGTCGGCGCCGTACTGACCGAGCTTCCAGGCCGCCAGACGGGCGATCGAGGCCAGCGCGGCGTTGGAGGCGCTGGTGGTGGTGTAGTCACCGAGGACCGCGATGCCCGCGGACTCCCGGTTCCAGCCATAGGTGTGGGCGCCCAGCACAGGCAGGCCGACGCCACCCTTGCGGCCCTCGAAGATGGTGCCGCACTTGTCGACGAGGAAGTTGTAGCCGATGTCCTTCCAGCCCTCGACCTGGACGTGGTAGGCGTAGATGCCCCGCACGATGGACGGCGAGTCGGTGCAGGAGTAGTCGTTGGCCCCGTCGGTGTGATGGACGAACACGGCCTTCACGTCCGCGTTGTACTCCGGCGCCTCCGGGCTGATCGACTCGTCCGCGCCCCAGCCGGCGCGGTCGACGATCGACGGCTGGGGCACCGTCGACGGCGGCGCGGTCGGCACAGAGGGTGATGCGCCGGCTGACGCGCTCGCCGTGGGGGAAGCGGAGGCGGCGGCCGAGTCGGTGGGAGCGGCCGAGGTTGGGGTGGCGTCGGTCGGGGCCGGGGACGTGGCGGTCTGGCCATCCGTGGGCGTCGCGGCGGTGCCGTCGCTGGGAGAGGCCGGATCGGCGGGGGTGCTGCTGCTCGTGGCGTCGGGGGTTCCCTCTGCGACGAACGCGGCCGGCTCGCTGCCTGGCGCCTTGGCCTCGGCGTCGGTCACCACACCCGGATCGACCAGGTTGACCTCAAGTCCCTTGGGCAGCGGGGCGGTGGTGCCGTTCTTGCGGACGACCTGTACCTGAACGCCGTTGGAGGAACCGACCCACAGCGGCTCGGACGCGCCGCGCACGCCGCGGCCCGGCTTCTCCAACGGATCCACGTTCAGTTCCAGGTCGCGCCAGGCACTCCACTCCCCCGTCGCCGTGCTGCGGGTGCGCACCTGCGCCGTGCCGTGCAGCCGCGTGGTGGCACCCGTCCAGGAGACGCCGAGCATCGAGAACTGCGAGGTGTCCGTGCGCGCCAGGTCCTGCCGGTCGGCCGCGGCGCCTTTCAGCGCGAGGTCGTAGACCTTGACCGGCCGCTTGGCCCGGCCCGTCGCGCCGGGACCGGCCGACGGGCTGGCGACGGCGTAGGTCACCACCCCTCCGCCTCCCAGGACCACGGCACCCAGCGTCAGCCACGCCCGGCGCTTCAGGTTCAGTGGTCTGTACGCATGCGACGTACGACGGCTCACGACGTATCCACCCCACACAAGGCCCGAGGGAGGGCGTAGAAGAAGAACACATGAGGCACACCCGTCACATGGGTGGCTCGTCCTTTCAGCGCACCCCGGCCGTTAAACATCACGGGCCCCGAGGATTATGTGGTGTAGATCACTGCGATTCGTGTTGGTACTGCCGGCGGCCGGGCGGGGTCCGGGCGTCTAGGTCTACGGTGTCAGCGTCTGCCCGAGGTGAGCGCCGCTGGGTGTACCGAGGGCTGTATTGCGCAGCGCGATGGTGTCGGCGAGGCCGAAGCCGGTGCTGCGGACAGGGGTGTACAGCAGGCTGGCGTACGTGCCGACACCCGTGACGGTCACCAGGAACCCGGTGGCCGGCCACACCCGCCGTTTCCGCCAAGCCGCCCCATTTCCACGCCGCGTCCCGCCCCGCAACGCCCCACCCTCAAAGCTCGTCGATGCGTACACCACCCGTCACAGGCGACGCTTATCAAGCGCACAGACCCCTCCAAACGTCATATCCGGCGGGCGTCCATGCCGGCCGGGCGAGGGGCGTCGCGTGGGCGAACCTGCGGACTGGGTGGTGGAGGGCGGGCAGGTAGGCACCGCTGTGGCCGCGTGCCTGGAGGCGAAGCCGTCTCAGCCTCGGCCTGCGGTGCCGTCGTCTGAAGTCGCCCAGGCGGGTCGGGCGGGCGAGGGCGCCTGCCGCTGCCGCCGTGGCAGGCCGGGGTGCGAACCGGAAGCAGGGGCAGCGACGACCGGGCGCGGCGGACTGGGCGCGGGCCCGAAGGTGCGCGGCCTTGCGCCCCGCCGTGTGTCGGTGGCCGCTGAGCCGCGTCCCGGCGTGAAGTGGGCCACCTCGCTCGTGGGCAGGCCGAGCAGACGCGCGGCGTCACCTTGGCTGACGTGCAGCTTGTCCACGAGCTCGTGAGCAGCGGCGGCGATCGCCTCGTCCTCGGCGGCGACCGCGGCCGCCCGACGCTGCCGCGCTTCGGCCACCGGACCGAGCACCGGCGCGAGTTCGGGCACCACCATCTTCAGGACGATCACCTCCGCGGGGACCCCGACGGCTTCGGCGACCATGCCGCGCGCCAGGTCCTCCGCGCCTTCCAGCGTGCGGCTCTGGGTGTGGAGGTCGAGGCTGGGAACGTCGACGGCCCACCACCGGCCGATGCGGCGCAGCAGGACTTGGAATTCGTCGCGCGGACTCATGCGCTCTGCCTCCTGTGCTTCCCGCCGGCCGGGGTCGTGGCTCACAGGCTGACGCACGGCCCGCGAACTTCCGAAACTCGTTCTACCCCGAACGGCCGGGTGCAGGCATGGTCAGCTGAGGCACAGTCCGAGCAGGCAGACCTCCGTCGGCGACGTCGATGCCCGTGCGGGGCCGGTCTGGGACGTGCCCGAGTCCGTGTTGCGGGTGGGCGCGGGCGTCGACGGCTGTTGCGCCGTCGTACCGGAGCGGACGGGGACCGTGTCGCCGGCGGACGGGGCGGTGCTGTGCGGCTGCAGGGTCGGCGTCGCGGCCTGGTGGCCGGGCGCGGCGGCCTCTGGCCGGTCGATCGGCGGCGTCGTGCGGGGCGAGGCCGTGTGGGCCTGCACCCGCGGGGCGTCGGTCGTCGCCGGCGGCTGCGGTTGGGAAGGGGCGTGTGAGGACCGCTGAGTGCGCTGATCGGTCGCTGGCGCGGAGGCCGGAGGATCCTCTTCGGGGGTCTGCGCGTCCACGGTGTCGATGCTCTGGTCGTCCGGCGCCGCGGCCGCTTCGGATCGGTCGGCGGAGGTTCGGTCCATCATGACGACGGTCAGGCCGCCTCCGACGAGTGCGACAGCGCTGGCGACCGCCGCCCGGCGCTTGTTCTTCTTCCAGCGGGCCAGCCGGCGCCGGCGTGCGGCACGCCCCTGCCGCGCGGGCGGCAGGTCCTCGGCGTCGGTGGCGATGTGCGGGGCTACGTCCATGGAAGCAGTGGCCTCCCCCGCGCCGTCGAGGAGTGTGTCATGCCACGTGTCGGAGGTCGCAGTGTCCTGGTGGGCCGTTGTGGCCGGTGCGGCGCTCGTCATCGTCGGGGCCGGTCTGATGCGATCGTCGGCGGCGTGCGGGTCGATGTCCGGGGCGTAGGCGCTACACCCGGGGCACACCAGGGCGCCATTGAGATGGCGACGGCATGAGGTGCAGTGATCCATCCGCGGTCTTCCGGCCTTCCTGGTTCGACGCGCCGTCGGCCCGCTTGGGCCACGGCCTGGTCACGTTCGCACATGTAATCGAGCAGCCCGCCACGCCGGCGAGGCTTCCGAAACGCTGTGTGCAGCGTGTGTGATGCTCCTGCGTGGATTCCTTGTGGCACAGTCCACGCCGAGTACACCTCCGGCGGGACCCGCGCCATCCCGGCTGACCGCCCGCAGCGGCTCCGAGCGAGGGCCGCTCCTCGGCAGGCGTGTCGGTGGGCACCCCTGGTTACAGCCCGCAGGAGCCGCGGTCGAGGTGGAAGTACCGGGCGTTGGCCCAGCGGCACAGCCGGATGCCGACGGTGACGCCGGCGATGGTCACCAGGGCGGGCAGGTATCCGCTGGCGACCTGGACGATCGGGATGGCCGGGCAGCCGCCCGAGATCGCCCAGCCCGTACCGAACAGGACCGCGCCGGGGATCACGCCGGCGTGGATGCGCCCCGGGGTGCGACGTACCCGCAGCAGAGCGAACGCGCACACGATGATCACGACGGCGCCCGCGAAGGACAGGAGCATGCGCAGGTCCTGGAAGGTGAACATGCGGTTCAGCTCGGCGTAGTCGCCGAAGCCTATGTTGGCAACGGTGAAGCCGAGGGCCAGCCCGGTGATGATGTTGGCCAGCAGGAGCGCGCCTCGGGTACGCATCAGATCACCTTCCACAGCAGGAACGACACCGCGACGGCGGTGGCGAAGAACACGGCGGTCGCGACGAGGCTGACCGGGCGCAGTCGACCGCAGCCGTTGAGTCCGTGGCCTGAGCTGCACCCGCCGGCCAGCCGGGTGCCGAAGCCGACCAGCACGCCTCCGACGAACAGCAGGACGGTCATGGTGACCGGATCGGCGGTGACCAGCTCCTTGAAACCCGGGCCCATGTCGAAGCGGAGGTGGAACCGCCCGGAGGTGACAGCGGCGATCAATCCGCCGAGGAAAACCGATACCAGCAGGGCAGCCTGGGTGACCAGCGGGGCCGGCCCCGGGCTTGCGTCCGAGGCGTTCTCACTTGCCGCCGGTTCGGCTTCCGTTTCGGGCTGCTGGGACGTCCCGTACGGGCTCGGCGGCACGGTGTACGCGCCGGGGCTGGTGCCGAAGTGCTCCGCTGTGGCCGCGGCGAGCGCCTCAACGAGTTCACGATCGTCGGTGAACTCCTCGTCCATCCGCTCCAGGCGGCGCTCCCTGCGCCAGTGCAGCACGCGATCCCACGCGGACGACACCCCGAAAGACCGGTCCGTGGTGAGGGCGTAGTTGATGGTGACCAGAGCGAGCCCGGCAGCGCCGGCCCACCAGGGCCAGTAGCCACTCATGCGGGGCCTCCCATCCATTCGGTGAATCGAGCCCACCAGCCGCGTTTCGAGCTGGGCGCTTGCCGCGCGTGTCGAGAGGGGCGGTCTGGAGGCTGGGGAATCTGCAGGGACGGTGACGGTTGGTGGTGCGAGACCGGTATCGGCGGAGACGCCGCCCCGAACTGGGCCGGCGCTGACTGCGGCCAAGGCGCGCCCTCCGCCGGCCACGGATCGTGCCGTGGAGGCGGGGCCTGTCGGGGCCTCTGCGCCGGGTTGGCGGAGCCGTGCCGGTCCGCCTCGGCCGCGTCTTCGAGGTGTCGCGCGCGGGCGCCGTTGGGCAGCAGACTGATCGGCACGCGCTCACCGGTGAGTGACACCTGGTAGCGGGCACAGCCGAGCCACTGATCCTCGCTGTCGCAGTAGTAGTCACGCCAACCTTGCAAGCTCGCCCTGAGCAGCGGGAAAAGGGGGCATCCTGCGGAGTGCGAGCAACCCACGTTGCTCCCTTCCGAGCGGCCCACACCACCCGTTCGGTGAGGGCGGTTGCCGTTCTCGAAATCTTGCCCTCGCCGCGCCCGGTCGACGATCTCAAAGCGACGCGATGACGGCCTGTCACACTGCGGAGCTGTTCCTCCATTCTTCGACCGGGCGAGATGGAACCATTGGTTCGGCGTCCAAGCAACCTAAAGAAGGAATGCAAGCGTGACTGCTTGTTATCGTCGAGTGAGATACGCCACGCGATGCTTACGCTTTTTTGTCGCCCATGTCGGATATTCGTGCCCGAAACGCGAGGCCACTTGGAGCGTGATTGGATCTCAGGACCAGCCCTCGCGCCGGCCATGAGTCAGTTGTTTGCGGAGCCGGTGTAAACATGGGGGCTGGTTGTGGCGAAAATGTGAATTTGACTGTGACGAAACTGTTGATTTTGCAGGTCGCAGATGAAGAAGCTGATGCGGGGAATCATGTGCCAACGTGCTGTCTGTCCGTCGTGCGGAAAGTTGACCTATGAGGGCTGTGGGAGACATGTAGAGCAAGTGCTCGCCGGCGTGCCGACGCCTCAGCGGTGCATGTGCGAGTCGGCGGAGCGCGGCCGCACACGCGCGGCGGAGGGCATGACTCGATCGGAGGCGGGGCCGGTCCGACCGGGCAAGTCGGCGCGACGCACACATGTTCCTCGGCGCCCGGACAGTTCACCGGGTCGATCGAGGGATGGCTGGTGGGCCCGGCTGGTCGCTTGGGCGAAAACGCCGGCATGAACCGGAACCATCCGCATCTGCCGCAGTGCGCGGTCGCGGCACGAGCCGTGACGGGGTCGGCCCGCCCTCTGCGCCCCTCGCCCAGAACACCACAGTCCCCGCCATGAGCCACACCTGACATACGGCGTATTCGTCAGCCGCCGACGGACCACCGCCTGCCTGCCCCTGCCCATCCGCCGTCGGCCAGGTCGATGCCCCAGATCACCTCATCGCCCAAAGACGTCGGCTAGGAGTTCGATCATTTCTGGCTCATCGTTGGCGACGCGACGACAGCAGCCGACGGCCGCTCTCGACGATCGCGACGCAGTGATGGTGCGTCTTGCCTGCAGTCGATACCGGCCCAGACCATGGCCATGTGGTGCCTCCGTTCGTCTTCTGCCGGTGCCTCCCACGGACGACCTCGCTGTCAGATCTCTACTCGGCGACCATTCGAAATTCCTCATTGTCAGCCGAGTCGTCGTGGGGCGCCGAGCGGCCAATCGTTTCTAGCCACGAGTGGCAGATCAGTCAGAGCCACGCCCGGCACCTCTGGGTGGATGAACCGGCCCATCACGTCCCGCAGAACAACGTAGGGATCAGTCAGGCCCACGGTGACGGCTGGTGATCAGCGGAGACGACAGTGGTCGTGAGGGCGGGCAGACTGGTGGTCTGGCTATGCCCGGCTCAGGAAGTGCGCCGCTGCGCCGGTTGCCTCCGCGGCCGCAGAGTGCCGGGGAGGCCCGGCGGTTCGTTCAAGAAGTACTGGACGGGGCTGCCCCAGATATGGTGGACACCGCGCAGCTGCTGGTCAGCGAATTGGTGACCAACGCGGTGGTGCACGCGCACACCGAGGTGGAAGTTCGGGCCTGGGCCGTGGACGGGCGGGTGCACGTCGATGTCAGCGATCGGGAACCGAACCGCGTCCCCGGCCCTACCGCAGATCCGTGCCGCCACCCACTGGCTCTTCGGGCAGATCGCCGACCAACTCGCTGGGCAGGACCCCACCGCTTGGACCGCCGTACCCCGCGAGCCCAGCACCACACCCCCCGTGCTGGCCCCCTGGGATCCCAGCCGCATGCAGGCCAGCAGCACCCCGACCATCGCCGCCGACGACGGCAACAGGATCATCGCCGCGAACACAGCAGCTGCAGAGCTTCTGGGCTGGCACCCGAGCGACCTCATCGGGCGGCGGATCACCACGGTCATCCCGGAGCACCTGCGCGAGCGGCACATCGCCGCCTTCACCTCCCTGCTGCTCACCGGACAGTCGCACATCCTCGGCCGTCCGGTGACCGTGCCGGCCCTCCATCAGGACGGCAGGCTGATCGAGATCAGCCTGTGCATCCAGACACAGGAGGCAACCGATGGCCGCAGCGTGTTCGTCGCCCGCCTCTCCCAGATCCTGCAGCCCACTCACCCAGCACACGCCCATCAACAAAGTGAAGGCACTGAGCGACGGCCCGGCCAGGTTGGGTAACCCTGTATGACCACCACGTCCCCGTCGTGGACGGGCCGTTCCCTGCTGTTGAGCACCTGCAGATGAGTCTGCCGCGGTGCACCGCGCGAGGGGACAGCGAAGCGGCCTCCCCGGGTTCGGGCCCAGAAAAAGGAGGGGGCGGTCCAGGCCGAAGCATCGGATACCACGGAGGTGTGCCATCTCCTTCCGTCCTGTCCACGCTGTCAACGGTCGCGGTCCGATGTGGCGGGGCTGATGTGGAGCTGTCCGTGCCGCCGCCGATCCGGCTCCACGACGGCCGCCACGAGGCGGCGAGTCTGGCGCCGGCCGCCGATGTCGCCCCGAAGGCCGTGCAGGCAATGCTCGGGCACGCGTCGCTGCGGATGACGAGCGACACCTGTCAGACGGTGTTGCCTGAGATGCACGCCGCGACCGCGTCGGCGTCCCTGGACCTGATCAACCAGCGCGGCCGGGTGGCCTGACGGACTGTGGGACGCAGCGCGTCCCCTTGGGCTCCGCCCCGGACCCATCTTGGACCCATCGAGGCCGTTTCCCGTCCTCAGAGAGCGGTGGACTAGACCACGTCGTACCGATCAAGGAAACGAGAAAGGCCCAGGTCAGAGTAGGCGACCTGGGCCTTTTCGGTGGAGCCGCTTTCGGGATTCGAACCCGAGACCTACGCATTACGAGTGCGTTGCTCTGGCCATCTGAGCTAAAGCGGCACGCTGCCCGCACCATGGTGCGATCGGCAACGTCGGTAAGTCTACACAGTTTCCAGAGGTGCTTCGTACCCGCCCCGGCGAGGGCCCGGGACGCCCGGCGGGCGGGGTCTTCGGGGCGGGTGGCAGCGGCTATGAGCAGCGCTTTCCCTTCGCCGGCGGGATGCCGCGGAGGAGGTAGGTGTCGATCGCGGAGTCGATGCAGCGGCTGCCGCGGCCGTAGGCGGTGTGGCCGTCGGCGTCGAAGGTGAGCAGGTGGGCCGAGGAGAGCTGGGCGGCGAGGGCCTGTGCCCAGCGGTAGGGGGTCGCCGGGTCGCGCGTGGTGCCGACCACCACGATGGGGGCCGCGCCCTTCGCCTCGATGCGGTGCGGCTCACCGACGGGCTTCACGGGCCAGTACGCGCAGTTCAGGGACGCCCAGGCCAGGCCCTCGCCGAAGACCGGGGACGCCTTGCGGAAGGCGGGGAGGGCCTTCTCCACGTCGGCGGGGCCGGAGAAGGCCGGAGGCAGATCCAGGCAGTTCACGGCGGCGTTGGCGAACATCAGGTTGCTGTAGCGGCCGCTGGGGTCGCGTTCGTAGTAGGTGTCGGAGAGGGCCAGCAGGCCGGCGCCGTCGTTCTTCTTCATCGCCGCCGTCAGCGCCGCGCGCAGTTGCGGCCAGGCCCCCTGGTCGTACATCGCGGCGATGACCCCCGTCGTGGCCAGCGCCTCGTTGAGGCGGCGGCCGTCCGGGTCGCCGGTGGGAATGGGGTGTGCGTCCAGCTTGCGGAAGAAGACCTCGAGGTGGTCGCCCGCCTGGGCCGGCGTGGTGCCTGGGCCGCCGAGCGGGCAGTCGCTCTCGCGCACGCATTCCTTCGCGAACGACTGGAAGGCCGTCTCGAAGCCCGCCGTCTGGTCCAGGTTCATCCGGCGCGCGGACAGGGCCGGGTCGAGTGCGCCGTCCAGCACGAGGCGGCCCACCCGTCCCGGGAACAGCCCGGCGTAGGTCGCCCCGAGGAACGTGCCGTACGACGCCCCCACGAAGTTCAGCTTCCGGTCGCCGAGGACCGCCCGGAGGACGTCCATGTCCCGCGCCGCCTCCACGGTGGAGACGTGCCGCAGCAGCCGGGGGTCGCGCACGGCGCAGCCCTCCGCGAACTTCCGGAACGCACCGACGAGCACGTCGGTCTCCTTCTGGTCGTCGGGAGTGATGTCGACCTGGGTGAACTTGTCCATGCTCCGGTCGTCGAGGCACTCCACGGGCTCGCTGCGGGCGACCCCGCGCGGGTCCATCGCCACCAGGTCGTAGCGGGCGCGGATCTCCGCCGGATAGCCGATGCCGGCGTAATGCTGCAGGTAGTCGATGGCCGAGCCGCCCGGACCGCCCGGGTTCACCTGCAGCGAGCCCAGGCGGCTGCCCGGTCCCGTCGCCTTCTTGCGGGCCACGGCCAGCCGGATGGTGCCCGCGGACGGGTCGTTGTAGTCGAGCGGCGCCTTCAGCGTGGCGCACTGGAAGCCGGGGGCCCCGCAGTCGCGCCAGGTGAGCTTCTGTTCGTAGTACGGCGCGAGCTCGGACGGCGTGGACTGCGGCAGCGCGGCCAGGACCGCGTCCGCCGCGGGGGCGGCCTTGCGCTGCGTGGCGCCGGAGGAGCAGGCCGCGACGAGCATGGCTGCGGCCACGAGGAAGGAGCCGCCCATACGGGCTGTACGGGTCGCTCGGGCGACGACAGGGGATCGGTGGGGCTGGGGGCCGGGCGTGGTGGGACGGCTTCCCTGAGGGCTGCTCGCAGGGCTGCCGGGAGGGCTGCTCGGACGAAAAGCGCGCCTGAAGTACATCAGGCGAGCGTAACTCTCTGCAATGGCACCATTGCGCATAGTACGCACCGTGCCTCGTACGAGTGACGACGTCAACACGGTGAGCCCGGCCGGCCCCGAGCGGGCCGGCCGGTCGGCCGGCCAGGGCCTCGCCGGCTCGCAGGGACGTGTCAGCCGGCTCTCAGGGACATCGTCATCGCCTCCACGGCCAACAGCGGGGCCACATTGCGGTCGAGGGCTTCGCGGCAGGCGGCGATCGCCTCTATGCGGCGCAGGGTGGACTCCGGGGAGCTGCCGCGCGCGACGCGCTCCAGGGTGTCCTCCACGTCCGCGTTGGCGATCGCGACACGGGAGCCGAGCTGGAGGGCGAGGACGTCGCGGTAGAGGGCGGTGAGATCGGTCAGGGCGAGGTCGAGGCTGTCGCGCTGCGTGCGCGTGCGGCGGCGCTTCTGCTTGTCCTCCAGGTCCTTCATCACGCCGGCCGTGCCGCGCGGCAGCCTGCCGCCCTGGGCCGCGCCCAGCGCCGCCTTGAGCTCCTCGGTCTCCTTGGCGTCCATCTCCTCGGCGAGCGCCTTGGCGTCGTCCGCGGCGGCGTCGACCAGCTCCTGGGCGGCCTTGAGGCAGCCGCCGATCTCGTCGAGGCGGAGCGGGAGTTTCAGGACGGCGGCGCGGCGCTCGCGCGCGGCCGGGTCGGTGGCCAGGCGGCGGGCCCGGTCGACGTGGCCCTGGGTGGCGCGGGCGGCCGCGGCAGCGACGTCGGGTTCGACGCCCTCGCGGCGTACGAGCATGTCGGCGACGGCGGCCACCGACGGGGTGCGCAGGTTCAGGTGGCGGCAGCGGGAGCGGATCGTGGCAAGGACGTCCTCGATCGAGGGCGCGCACAGCAGCCAGACCGTGCGCGGAGCCGGCTCCTCGACGGCCTTCAGGACGGCGTTGGCCGACTTCTCGTTCAGCCGCTCGGCGTCCTCGACGAGGATCACCTGCCAGCGTCCGTTCGCCGGGGAGGTGAACGACTTGCGGACGGTGTCCCGCATGTCGTCGGCGAGGATCTGCGTACCGACGGCGGCGACCGTGGTGACGTCGGCGTGGGTGCCGACCAGCGCCGTGTGGCAGCCGTCGCAGAAGCCGCAGCCGGGGGCGCCGCCCAGCGCGCGGTCGGGGCTCACGCACTGCAGCGCGGCGGCGAAGGCCCGCGCCGTCTGGGTGATGCCCGCTCCGGGCGGACCGGTGAACAGCCATGCGTGCGTCATCTTCGACGCCTCCGGCGGCGGGGCGTCGCCGGAGGCGGCCGTGACCAGGGCGTCCGCGTCCCGGGCGGCGGCGGCCAGCTGCTCGCTGACCTTCTCCTGCCCGACGAGGTCGTCCCACACGCTCATGGGTCACGCCGCCCTTCCGTCATGGTTCGCGGTACGGGATCCATTGTGCGGGCGGCCACTGACAACGAGGTCGGCGGCCGCCCCGGCACGGCCCGGCGGCGGTGCGGAGGTGCCGGGCTCAGCCCCGCCGTCCGCGTCCGCGGCCACGCCCGTTGCCCCGGCCGTCGTCGTGCTCCTCGCCGGCCTCGCCGCCGTCCTGGTACTCGTGCGGTCCCAGCAGTTCGTCCGCCAGCGTCGGCAGGTCGTCCAGCGGCGTCTCCTCGGCCCAGTCCGGCCGGGGCCGCCGTCGCGGGACGTCCTCGGCCTCGACCTGCGGCAGCTCGCGCGTACGGTCGTCGGAACCGTCCGGCCGGGCGGCCGCCGGCCGCTCGTCCCGGAAGAATCCCGGCGGAACGCGGTCCTCGATGTCCCCGCCGCGGAGGTCCCGATCGTCCCGGTGCTCGTGCGGCCCCCGCGAGCCCCAGGTGTCCCGCGAGTCCCGTCCACTCCGGGCGTCCCGCGCATCCTCAGAGTCCTCGAAGCGCACGGGCGGCAGCACCGCGGTCTCGTCCACCGCCCCGGCACCGGCCTCCCCGGAGCCGACGGCCGGCAGCACCGCCGTCTCGTCGGCCGCACCGGCGGGAGCATCGCCGGAGCCCACGGGCGGCAGGACAGCCGTCTCGTCCATCGCCCCCGGAGCTCCCGGGGTGCCCGGAGACACGGTCGGCTGCGGCAGCTCGGCCGTGACCTCCGAGTCGGATGCGGACCCGGCCTTCCGGGACGCGTCCGAACCCTCGCCCCGCTCGTCCTCCTGCACCGGCCGCAGCACAGCCGTCTCGTCCGACGGGCCGCCCGAGGTGTCCGTCGGCGACACCACCGGCGTCGGCACGGTGATCGCCTCGTCCGGCGGCACGGAAGCCGCCGACCGGCGGGGGCCCGCCTGCGCGGCGGCAGCCGCCTGCTCGGCCGCCCGTCGGGCCTCCTCCGCCCGCAGCAGGGCTTCCTCGGCCTTCTGCTGCTTCTCCAGACGGCGCGCCTCGGCCTCGGCGCGCAGCCGCGCCTCCTCCTCGGCCTGCCGGCGCAGTCGCTCCTCCTCGGCCTTGCGCCGTGCCTCGGCCTCCGCGCGGGCCTTCTCCTCCGCGAGCAGCCGGGCCCGCTCCTCCTCGGCGCGCCGACGCGCTTCCTCGGCCCGCTGCCGGGCCTCCTCGGCCTGGCGTTCGGCCTCGCGGCGCTGCGCCTCCTCCAGCTCGCGCCGCTTGCGCTCCTCCTCCTCGGCGCGCAGCCGGGCGAGCTGCTCCTGGCGCTCACGCTCCAGGCGTTCCTCCTCGGCCTTGCGACGGGCCTCCTCCTCGGCCTTGCGACGGGCCTCTTCCTCCGCCTTCCTCCGCGCCTCCTCCTGGGCCTTCACCTCGGCCTCGGACAGCGGCAGCATCTGGTCGAGGCGGTGCCGTACGACGGTCGTGACGGCCTCGGGCTCCTGGCCCGCGTCCACCACCAGGTACCGGCCCGGGTCGGCGGCGGCCAGCGTGAGGAAACCGGAGCGCACGCGCGCGTGGAACTCCGCCGGCTCCGACTCCAGCCGGTCCGGCGCCTCGGTGAACCGCTCCCGGGCCACGTCCGGTGCCACGTCGAGCAGGACCGTCAGGTGGGGCACGAGCCCGTTCGTCGCCCAGCGGTTGATGCGGGCGATCTCCGTGGGCGACAGGTCACGGCCCGCTCCCTGGTAGGCCACCGACGAGTCGATGTACCGGTCGGAGATCACCACGGCGCCACGCTCCAGCGCAGGCCGCACCACCGTGTCGACGTGCTCCGCGCGGTCGGCCGCGTACAGCAGCGCCTCCGCGCGGTGCGACAGCCCTGCCGAGGACACGTCCAGCAGGATGGACCGCAGCCGTTTGCCGACCGGCGTGGCGCCCGGCTCGCGGGTCACCACCACCTCGTGTCCCTTGGACCTGATCCAGTCGGCGAGTGCCTCGGCCTGCGTGGACTTCCCCGCACCGTCGCCGCCCTCCAGGGCGATGAAGAAACCCGACTCCGCGGGCGCCGTGACCGGGTCGTCGCCGCCGCGCAGCGCGTCGACCAGGTCCTGCCGCAGCGGTACGCCGGAACGGTCGTCGACCTTGGCCAGCACCAGGGCGGCCACCGGCAGCAGCAGCGCGCCGACCAGCATCAGCGTGAAGGCGGCGCCGCCGTGCGCGAACACGAACCTGCCGTTCTCCAGCCGGTGGGGGCCGATTCCGGCCGCGACCACCGGGGCGAGCACGGCACCGAGGGCGACGAAGACCCGCACCACCGCGTGCAGGTGCTCGGCCATGCGTGGCCGGCGGTAGTCCTCGGCCTCCTGGTCGAGCAGCGTGTGCCCGGTGTTGGCGGCGACGCCCGCGCCCGCACCGGCCACGGCGAGGATCAGCAGGATGGTGGTGACGTCCGGGACGAGCCCGGCGGCCAGCAGCGCGATGCCGGTGACGGCGATGGCCAGCGCCAGCAGCCGGCGCCGGGACAGCGAGACGAGCGCCCTGGGTGCCGTACGGATGCCGACGGCGACCCCGCCGGTCAGGGCGAGCACCGCCAGCCCGTAGAGCACCGGGCCGCCGCCCAGGTCCTCGGCGTGCAGCACGCACACGGAGACCGCGGCGGCGATCGCGCCGGCGACGGCGGCGGAGGCGAGCACGAGCAGCGGAACGGCCCCCGTGCGGCCCTTGTCGACGCCGGTGCCCGTCTTGGGGCGGCGCAGTCCCTCGAGCGGGGACCGCGCGCGCGGGGTGCGGGTTCCGGGCAGCTCCAGGGAGGTCAGCACCGACAGGGACGCGGCGAACAGACCGGCCGCGACGTACGCGCCGAGGGCCGCCTGGTGCTGGTCGAACCATGCGACGCCGGTACCCAGGAGATTGTTGAACAGGGACGCGACGACCAGTGCGGCGGCGGCCAGCGGGATCGTCAGGAAGGTCGTGCGCAGCGACAGTCGGCGCAGGGCGTCCATGTGGTCCGGCAGGGGGCGCACGGTGGCGCCCTCCGGGGGCGGGGCCGGCAGCAGGGCGGGGGCCGCGCTCTCGCGGCACACCGTCCAGAAGCGCTCGGCGATCCCGGTCAGGAGGACGGTGGCCAGGAGGACGACCGGTGCGTTGCGCGGCGTCCAGTCGATCCACAGCGGCGCGATGATCAGCAGCACGGCCCGCAGCCCGTCCGCGCCGACCATGGTCCAGCGGCGGTCGAGCGGCCCCTCCTGGGAGGTGAGCGCGGTGAGCGGCCCCAGGAGGACCGCGCCGAAGAGCACGGTCGCCAGGATGCGCGCCCCGAAGACGATCGCCACTGCGAACGCCACGCCGCGGTAGCCGCCGCCGAAGGAGCCCTGGGCGAGTGCCGCCTGCAGGACGAGGACGACCAGTACCAGGAGCGCGAGGGTGTCCCCGATGCCCCCCACCAGCTGTGCGCTCCACAGTCGCTTCAACTGGGGTCGGCGCAGCAGGGCGCGGACGGCGCGCTCGCGGGAATCCGCTACCAGGGCGTCGTCGGGGGCCGGGTTGTGGGCCGTTGGCTGCTCGGCTCGCGTCATGCGTTCAGCCTATCGGGACGTACCGACAGCACGCGGTGACCGTACGAACGTGTGCACGCCCCGACATCAAAGTGATGCCGGGACGTGCGTTCGGCGAACGAGCCGTGAAGGATCGGGTCCGGCGGGGAGGGGCCCGCGATCAGTCCTCCGCCGCCTGCGAAGCGGTCGCCTTCTTCGCAGCCGTCTTCTTCGCGGTGGTCGTCTTCTTCGCCGTGGTCGTCTTCTTGGCGGCGGTCTTCTTGGCCGCCGTCTTCTTCGCCGCCGTGGACGTCGTCTTCTTCGCCGTCGTCTTCTTGGCGGGCGCTTTCTTGGCGGTCTTCTTGGCGGGAGCCTTGGCGCGCTTCTCGGCGAGCAGCTCGAAACCGCGCTCCGGGGTGATCGCCTCGACGCTGTCGCTCGAGCGCAGGGTCGCGTTGGTCTCGCCGTCGGTGACGTACGGGCCGAACCGTCCGTCCTTCACCACGACCGGCTTCCCGCTGACCGGGTCCTCGCCCAGCTCCTTCAGCGGCGGCTTGGCCGCGGCACGACCGCGCTGCTTGGGCTGGGCGTAGATCGCCTGCGCCTCCTCCAGCGTGATCGTGAAGATCTGGTCCTCGGACTGCAGCGAGCGCGAGTCCGTGCCCTTCTTCAGATACGGTCCGTAGCGGCCGTTCTGCGCGGTGATCTCGACGTTCTCCGCGTCGGTGCCGACGACACGCGGCAGCGACATGAGCCTCAGCGCGTCGTCCAGCGTCACCGTGTCCAGCGACATGGACTTGAAGAGGGAGGCCGTGCGCGGCTTGACCGCGTTCTTGCCGGTCTTCGGGGTGCCCTCGGGGAGCACTTCGGTGACGTACGGGCCGTAGCGGCCGTCCTTGGCGACGATCGCTCGCCCGGTCTCCGGGTCGTTGCCCAGCGGGCGCTCGCCGCTGGGCTTGGCCAGCAGTTCCTCGGCCAGCTCGACGGACAGCTCGTCCGGGGCGAGGTCGGCCGGGATGTCGGCGCGCTGGTGGGCGTCGGTCTCCCGCTCACCGCGCTCGATGTACGGCCCGTAGCGGCCGACCCGCAGCACGATGTCGTGGCCCACCGGGAACGACGACACCTCGCGCGCGTCGATCGCGCCCAGGTCGGTCACCAGCTCCTTGAGGCCGCCGAGGTGGTCCCCGTCGCCGTTGCCGGCGTCGGCGGCGGCGCCCTCGACCGGGCCCTCACCGAAGTAGAACCGCTTCAGCCACGGCACCGCCTGGGCCTCGCCGCGTGCGATGCGGTCGAGGTCGTCCTCCATCCTGGCGGTGAAGTCGTAGTCGACGAGCCGCCCGAAGTGCTTCTCCAGGAGGTTCACCACGGCGAAGGACAGGAAGGACGGCACCAGGGCCGTGCCCTTCTTGAACACGTAACCGCGGTCGAGGATCGTGCCGATGATCGACGCGTACGTCGACGGGCGGCCGATCTCGCGCTCCTCGAGCTCCTTGACCAGCGAGGCCTCGGTGTAGCGCGCCGGGGGCTTGGTGGCGTGCCCGTCGACCGTGATCTCCTCGGCGCTCAGCGGGTCGCCCTGGCTGACCTGGGGCAGGCGCCGCTCGCGGTCGTCGAGCTCGGCGTTCGGGTCGTCGGCGCCCTCGACGTAGGCCTTCAGGAAGCCGTGGAAGGTGATCGTCTTGCCGGACGCGCTGAACTCGACGTCCCGGCCGTCGGCAGCGGTGCCGCCGATCTTCACGGTGACGCTGTTCCCGGTCGCGTCCTTCATCTGGGAGGCGACGGTCCGCTTCCAGATCAGCTCGTACAGCTTGAACTGGTCGCCGGTCAGACCGGTCTCTGCGGGGGTGCGGAAACGATCACCCGAGGGGCGGATCGCCTCGTGCGCCTCCTGCGCGTTCTTGACCTTCCCGGCGTAAGTACGCGGCTGCGGCGGCAGGTACTCGGCGCCGTACAGCTGGGTGACCTGGGCGCGGGCGGCGGTGATCGCCGTGTCGCTCAGGGTCGTGGAGTCCGTACGCATGTACGTGATGTAGCCGTTCTCGTACAGCTTCTGGGCGATCTGCATGGTCGCCTTCGCGCCGAAGCCGAGCTTGCGGCTCGCCTCCTGCTGCAGCGTCGTCGTACGGAACGGGGCGTACGGCGAGCGGCGGTACGGCTTGGACTCGACGGAGCGGACGGAGAAGCGGGTGCTCTCCAGGGCGGCGGCGAGCGCACGGGCGTTCGCCTCGTCGAGGTGGAGGGTGTTCTCGCTCTTGAGCCGGCCCAGGGAGTCGAAGTCGCGGCCCTGCGCGATGCGCCTGCCGTCGACGGTCTGCAGCCGGGCGACGAGGGACGAGGGGTCGCTCGGGTCGCCCGCGCGGCCGGTCGAGAAGGTCCCCGTCAGGTCCCAGTACTCGGCGGAGCGGAAGGCCATGCGCTCGCGTTCCCGCTCGACCACGAGCCGGGTCGCCACCGACTGGACACGCCCGGCCGACAGCCGCGGCATGACCTTCTTCCACAGCACCGGCGAGACCTCGTAGCCGTAGAGACGGTCGAGGATGCGGCGGGTCTCCTGGGCGTCGACCAGCTTCTGGTTGAGCTGGCGCGGGTTGGCGACGGCCTCGCGGATCGCGTCCTTGGTGATCTCGTGGAAGACCATCCGCTTGACCGGGATCTTCGGCTTCAGGACCTCCTGGAGGTGCCAGGCGATGGCCTCGCCCTCCCGGTCCTCGTCAGTGGCGAGGAAGAGCTCGTCGGAGTCCTTCAGCAGATCCTTGAGCTTCTTGACCTGCGCCTTCTTGTCCGCGTTGATGACATAGATCGGCTGGAAGTCATGTTCTACGTCCACACCGAGGCGGCGGACCTCGCCGGTGTACTTCTCGGGAACCTCCGCGGCACCGTTGGGAAGGTCGCGGATGTGCCCGACGCTCGCTTCGACGACGTAGCCGGGGCCGAGGTAGCCCTTGATCGTCTTCGCCTTGGCAGGCGACTCGACGATGACGAGTCGGCGGCCGCCCTGTGCGGTCTCGCTGGTCGGGGACAACTTCGCTCTTCTCTCCGGTCGACGCTGGGTCTCGCTGGGTCTCCCCAGGCGTTGGCTTCCCGGGGTCGGGTCGTGCTGACGCTGCGGAGTGTGACGGTACAGCCCGCCCCCGTGTCAAACGGGAAAAGCCCGCAACGGCCACTCGAACGGTAACCCGACTACAGCCCTTCCTGCCGCCCGGACCACCCACCCGCCCAATCGGCCGGGCACACACCGTGACGTGCCGGTTACGCGGACCGGGGTACCGCGGCCGCCCTCACTGGAGTGAGAAACACCACGCTCCGAGGGCCACGGCCCCCAGGCCGATCACGCTTGCGGCGGTCGCCGCCGTGATCTGGTGCACGCCGAGCGCGACGGGTTCCCGGTGTCGCACCCGGACCGCCGTCCACCCCAGCAGAACCACTCCGAACAGGGCGAACACCGCCCCGGTGAAGATCGCCGGCCCGCTCTCCATGTACGTCCCTCCCCGTTCCGGAGCCCCGGTCGGGGAGGCTGGCACGCGCGGGCGGCGGCCGAGCCAACCCTTGGTGAACGGGGGGCGGACGGGCATCCATTCCCGCTCACGCGCTGTAATCCGGATGTGGCTCACAAGCGTCGGCGGCCCTGACCGAAAAAGTTGGACCGCCGCCCTCGTCCCATCGGCTCCCGGCCGGTCCCACGCCTCTCGCTTCGTAAGCTTCGGGTCGCTCCCCCGGCCCGCCCGACCTCAGCCCGCCGGCTCCAGGAAGCCCTGCTCCACCAGCAGCCGGATCTGCGCGGGCGTCCGCTCGCGCAGCAACGCCGGGTCCTCGCCCACCAGCTGGGCGATGGCATCCAGGATGCGGCCGGCGCTCAGCGTCCCGTCGCAGACACCGGCGAACCCCGCGCCGACGGTGTCCACCGTGGTGGCCCGGCGCATCCCGCGCTGCTGGCGCAGCACCACGTGCTCCGGGTCCTCGGCGCCGGGCAGCCCGACCTGCTCCTGCACGATCTCGCCGGCGAGCCGGAAGTGTCCGTCGAGCAGGGCCGCGTCGTCGTGGTCGCGCAGGTAGTCGAGGCGGGCGAAGTGTGCGCGCACGGTGCCGCCGAGCGGCTGCTCGACGGGGTGCGGCCACTCCTCCACGGTGACCGAGGGCACGGCCGAGCCCGTCCGGCGCAGGGTGATCCAGCCGAAGCCCACGGCCTTCACCTTGCGGGCCTCGAACTCGTCCAGCCAGGCGTCGTACCGCGCCTGGTACTCCGCCGGGTCGCGCCGGTGGTCGCCCGAGTCCCTCAGCCAGAGCTCGGCGTACTGCGTGACGTCCTGCACCTCGCGCTGCACGATCCACGCGTCGCACCCGCGGGGCACCCACGACCTGAGCCTGTCCTGCCAGTCCTCCCCCTCCACGTGCTGCCAGTTGGCGAGGAACTGTGCGAACCCGCCCTCGTTCAGCCGCTCCCCCGCCTGCTGAACGAGCGTGCGGCACAGATCGTCCCCGCCCATTCCGCCGTCCCGGTAGGTCAGGCGGGCGCCGGGGGAGATCACGAAGGGCGGGTTGGACACGATCAGGTCGAACGTCTCGTCGTCACGGACCGGTCCGAACAGGGAGCCCTGGCGCAGATCGGCGGCCGGGGCACCGGACAGCGCCAGCGTGAGCGCGGTGATGTGCAGCGCGCGCGGGTTGACGTCGGTGGCGGTCACTCGGGTGGCGTGCCTGCCGGCGTGCAGCGCCTGGATGCCGGAGCCGGTGCCGACGTCGAGCGCGGAGCCGACGGGCGTGCGGACCGTGATGCCGGCCAGCGTGGTGGAGGCGCCGCCGACGCCGAGGACGACGCCCTCCTCGCGGCTGGCGATGCCGCCCGCGCCGCCGACCGCGCAGCCCAGGTCGGAGACGATGAACCAGTCCTCGCCGTCGAGCCCGCCGTAGGGCCTGACGTCCACGGTCGCGGCGAGCTCGTCCCGGCCGACGCGCGTCAGCCAGCCGGCCTCCAGGCAGTCCCCCACCGGCAGGACGTCCGCCACGCGCGCGTGCGGCACGGGCTGCTGCAGCAGGAACAGCCGGACGAGCAGCTCCAGCGGCGTGTCGCCGCGTGTGGCCCTGAGCGCGGGCACGGTCTCGCTGCGCGCCAGGGCCGCGTACGCGGGCGCGCCGAGCAGTTCGAGCAGTCCGTCGGCGGTGAAGGAGGCGCCGAGCAGGGCGTCCCGGAGCCGAGCGGCGACATCCGGGCGGTCGGCGGCGGGCAGGGCGGTCGGGGCGGGCAGGCTGGAGTCACTCACGCACCCATTGTGTCGGCTCGCACCGGCATCGCACGCGCGCGTGCCGTGCCGCGGCGGCACGCGCGCGTACGGCGCCCGTCCGGGGTGGCCGGTCGGCCGTTCGGCCGGGCGGACAGGTCAGCCGTTCGACGTCGAGTCCGAGGCGGGGGCGGAAGCGGAGGCGGCGGACTTGCAGCTCGGCTGCTTGGCCATCGCCTTGCCGACGTCGCCCTCCTCGAGGTTCTTCAGGGCGTCGTTGCCGCTCTTGCTCAGCTTGTCCAGCTGGGTGGCGATGTCCTTGAGGCCGTCCGCGAACTTCGCCTGGTCCTTGGTGTCGAGCTTGTCCACCTGCTGCTTGAGCGAGGCGTACGAGGCGCCGAGGTCGTCGAGCTCCTTGACCGCGTCCTGCTGCTTCTTCTTGCCGCCGTCGACCTTGGGCACGCCGGCACTGCTCACGGAGGCGCCGATCGCCTTGTAGGCGTCGGACATGTCCTGGAAGGCCTGCGCGTCGGTCTTCTGGACGTCTGCCGGTGAGCTGTTGTCCGAGGTCTCCTTCTGGATCGCGGCGTTGGCGGCCTCGATCTTCTTCGCCTGCGGCTGCACCCCTTCGCACACCTGCTTGGCCCAGGCGTCCAGCGCGTCGTTCTTGCCGTCGGCGCTGCTGCCGCTGCACCCCGTCAGTGCCAGTACCAGTACCGCACCGCCGGACAGTGCGGCCGCGAGCTTCTTGTTCACCGGTTTGGTCCCTTCCATGGCTCTCGGCCCCGGAACATACACGCCGGATGGCCGACGACCAGGACTCGAACGCCCCATACGGCCCGTCTTGCAGCCATTTGCACCATGCGAGAGAAGGCTCACGGAAATGGGTCCGGGCGCACACGCAGCGGGCGGGCGACGCCTGGATCGCGTCGCCCGCCCGCCTCTTGAGATGTGCCTGTTGTACGGATGCCTACGAGACCACCGCGGGGTCGGCAGGCTTGGACACTCGTTCGGCGTCGTCTTCGTCACCCACGGCGATTCCGCGCCGCTTGGAGATGTAGACCGCGCAGACGATGACGGCCAGCGCGAGGACCGCGATCATGATCCGTACGCCGAGACTCTTGTCGCTGCCGTAACTGAACTTGATGACCGCGGGCGCGATGAGCAGCGACACCAGGTTCATGACCTTCAGCAGCGGGTTGATCGCGGGACCGGCGGTGTCCTTGAAGGGGTCACCGACCGTGTCGCCGATGACCGTGGCGGCGTGGGCCTCGCTGCCCTTGCCGCCGTGGTGGCCGTCCTCGACGAGCTTCTTGGCGTTGTCCCAGGCACCGCCGGAGTTGGCGAGGAACACCGCCATCAGCGTGCCGGCGCCGATGGCGCCCGCGAGGTACGCGCCGAGCGCGCCGACACCGAGGGTGAACCCGATGAAGATGGGCGCCATGACGGCGAGCAGCCCGGGTGTGGCCAGTTCGCGCAGGGCGTCCTTGGTGCAGATGTCGACGACCTTGCCGTACTCCGGCGTCTCGGTGTAGTCCATGATCCCGGGCTTCTCGCGGAACTGCCGCCGCACCTCGAACACCACCGAACCCGCCGACCGCGACACCGCGTTGATGGCCAGTCCGGAGAAGAGGAAGACGACCGCGGCTCCGGCCACGAGGCCGACCAGGTTGTTGGGCTGCGAGATGTCCATGATCAGGGTCATCGGCGCGCCGGCCCCGGACAGTTTCGCGCCGACGTCCTGCGCGCCGGTGGTGATCGCGTCGCGGTACGAGCCGAAGAGCGCGGACGCCGCGAGCACGGCGGTGGCGATCGCGATGCCCTTGGTGATGGCCTTCGTGGTGTTGCCGACCGCGTCCAGGTTGGTGAGCACCTGGGCGCCCGAGCCCTCGACGTCGCCGGACATCTCCGCGATGCCCTGTGCGTTGTCGGAGACCGGGCCGAAGGTGTCCATGGCGACGATCACACCGACCGTGGTGAGCAGGCCGGTGCCGGCCAGCGCCACCGCGAACAGCGCGAGCATGATCGACGTGCCGCCGAGCAGGAACGCCCCGTACACGCCGAGGCCGATCAGCAGGGCGGTGTAGACGGCCGACTCCAGGCCGACGGAGATGCCGGCGAGGACGACGGTGGCCGGGCCGGTGAGCGAGGTCTTGCCGATGTCGCGGACCGGCCGCCGGCTGGTCTCGGTGAAGTAGCCGGTCAGCTGCTGGATCACGGCGGCGAGCAGGATCCCGATGGCGACCGCGACCAGGGCGAGGATCCGCGGGTCGCCGTCCTTGCCGCGGATCGCCGTGTCGGTGACGCCGGTCAGGTCGGCGTACGACGAGGGCAGATAGGTGTAGACGGCGGCCGCGACCAGGGCGAGCGAGATCACCGCGGAGATGAAGAAGCCGCGGTTGATCGCGGTCATGCCGCTGCGGTCGGCGCGTCGCGGTGCCACCGCGAAGATGCCGATCATGGCGGTCACGACACCGATCGCGGGCACCAGCAGCGGGAAGGCGAGCCCGTCGTTGCCGAAGGCCGCCTTACCGAGGATGAGCGCGGCGACCAGCGTGACGGCGTAGGACTCGAAGAGGTCGGCCGCCATGCCCGCACAGTCGCCGACGTTGTCGCCCACATTGTCGGCGATGGTCGCGGCATTGCGCGGATCGTCCTCCGGAATGCCCTGCTCGACCTTGCCGACCAGGTCGGCGCCGACGTCGGCGGCCTTGGTGAAGATGCCGCCGCCGACACGCATGAACATCGCGATCAGCGCGGCGCCGAGGCCGAAGCCCTCCAGCACCTTCGGCGCGTCGGCCGCATACACCAGCACCACACAGGAGGCGCCCAGCAGGCCGAGCCCCACCGTGAACATGCCGACGACGCCGCCCGTACGGAAAGCGATCTTCATGGCTTTGTGCGAAACGGTGGTGAGATCCTTTTCCGGCTCACCCTCCGCCGGAGTCGCTTCCCGCGCCGCCGCGGCGACACGCACATTGCTGCGCACGGCGAGCCACATGCCGATGTAGCCGGTGGCCGCCGAGAACGCGGCACCGATCAAGAAGAACACCGACCGTCCGGCGCGCTGTTTCCAGTCGTCCGCGGGCAGCAACATGAGCAGGAAGAACACCACGACGGCGAATACGCCGAGCGTGCGCAGCTGACGGCCCAGATAGGCCTTCGCGCCTTCCTGCACGGCTTCCGCGATCTTCTTCATGCTGTCGGTGCCTTCACCCGCCGCGAGCACCTGGCGCACCAGGACGCCTGCGACCACGAGCGCGGCCAGCGCGACGGCCGCGATGACCGCCACGATGATCCGATTGTCGTGCGTCAGCACTGCGGCTGCGAAGGTTGTGGGTTGGCCCAACTGATGAGGGGTAGAAAGCCCCGCCATTCGTCCTCCTTGACGCTTGGGCTGAGCTCAAGATGTGGACGGATTGTAGGTACCCGGACCTGATCAAAACAGTGTGCGGTAAATGGAATCAGCCTTCACACGCTTCTCAGCAAATGATCGTCGGGCGACACGGAACCCGAAAGCGGTAATGCCTCAAAAGCATTGACCCTTGATCCATTATCGGGCTATCGATCGTGAAGGATTTCACGAAATCCTGTAGACCCACTGTAGGCACGGTCACCCACATGGCGCCCTCCGACGCGCCGACATGCCGAAGGGCCCCACTCGGGTGGGGCCCTTCGGGAGACTTCGGCAGGGACGGTGAGCGGCCGCCTCAGGCGAGCACGGCGGTGGGCGGTGCGGTCGGCCAGGTCATCTTGATCAAGCCGCCGTCCTCCCCGGCCGTGACCTTCACGTCGTCGACGAGTCCGCTGATGACCGCGAGGCCCATCTCGTCCTCCTCGGCCTCCGCCTCGTCCACGGCGCCCGGAGCGTCCCCGGGAGCGTGCGTCGCGTGGCGGGCCTCGTCGCCGACCTCGATGGAGAACTCCTTCTCCTCCTCGATCAGCATCACCGTCACCGGTGCCGCGATGCCGCCGCTCTGATGCAGCCCGACCGCACGGGAACAGGCCTCGCCGACGGCGAGCCTGACCTCGTCGAGGACGGCCTCGTCCACTCCGGCCCTGCGCGCCACCGCTGCCGCCACCAGCCGGGCGGTCCTGACATGCTCGGGCTGCGCGCTGAAGCGGAGTTCGACGGTGGCCATGCATCCCCCTAGGAGCTACGGGCGTGCTGTCACGGGGCCGGGCCGCCGACAGCCCAGTCCCCCGCGTGAAGTTCTTCCGCCCCGGACACCGGCCCGGGGCCGGCGGTCAATCGGTGGCCGCCACCGCTTCGTCGACCGAGGTGTGGATCGGGAACACCTTGGTCAGACCGGTGATACGGAAGATCTTGAGAATGCGCTCCTGGTTGCAGACCAGGCGCAGCGAGCCCTCGTGGGCACGCACTCGCTTCAGACCGCCGACCAGCACGCCGAGACCGGTGGAGTCGAGGAAGTCCACGCCCTCCATGTCGACGACGAGGTGGAAATTCCCGTCGTTCACCAGCTCGACCAGCTGCTCGCGCAGCTTGGGCGCGGTATATACGTCGATTTCGCCACCGACCTCGACGACCGTACGATCGCCGACGGTACGGGTCGACAGGGACAGGTCCACGGATCCTCCAGCACCTTGCTATCGAGCGGTCGCCCATCGGGCACCTCGGCAGAGGCCCCCAGGACGGTTCGCCAGCCGCGATGGCATTCAATCACTTACCGGCAGGCGTGCACGACGCCTTAGCTCCATTGTCCGTCACGCCGGTGACACACTCGGTGCCAATGGCCAAGAATCACCGATCCGATCGATCCCCGACGGACCCCGCAACCCGCCTGACTCCGGGCGCGGTTCTGAACCGGCTCGCCTCCGGGCCGAGCAGGGCTGTGCGCATCACTCATACGGAGCACTTGCCCCCGCGGGCGGGTCGCCATGCCGTCTGGCCCGCAGAGATTCGCCCGGAGGTCGTCGCGGCCGTCCAGGCGTGCGGGATCGAACACCCCTGGGCCCATCAGGCGCGCGCGGCCGAGCACGCCCTCGACGGCGACTCCGTGGTCGTCGCCACGGGCACGGCCTCCGGCAAGTCCCTGGCGTATCTGGTCCCGGTGCTGTCGACGCTGCTGGAGGGCTCCGAAGCGCCGAACGGCCGTGGCGCCACCGCGCTCTACCTCGCCCCCACCAAGGCCCTCGCGGCCGACCAGTGCCGCGCCGTGCGGGACCTCGCCCGGCCGCTGGGCAGCTCCGTGAGGGCCGCCGTGTACGACGGCGACACGCCGGTCGAGGAACGCGAGTGGATCCGCCAGTACGCCAACTACGTCCTGACCAACCCCGACATGCTGCACCGCGGGATCCTGCCCTCGCACCCCCGCTGGTCCTCCTTCCTGCGGGCCCTGAAGTACGTCGTCATCGACGAGTGCCACACCTACCGGGGTGTCTTCGGCTCCCACGTCGCCCAGGTCCTGCGCCGGCTGCGCCGGCTGTGCGCCCGCTACGGCGCCTCGCCGGTCTTCCTGCTCGCCTCGGCGACCGCGGCACAGCCCTCGGTGGCCGCCCGCCGGCTCACCGGCCTGCCGGTGGTCGAGGTGGCCGACGACGCCTCGCCGCGCGGTGAACTGGTGTTCGCTCTCTGGGAGCCCCCGCTCACCGAACTCCAGGGCGAGAAGGGCGCCCCGGTCCGCCGCACGGCCACCGCCGAGACCGCCGACCTGCTGACCGACCTCACCCTCCAGGGCGTGCGCTCGGTCGCCTTCGTCCGCTCCCGGCGCGGCGCCGAACTGATCTCGGTGATCGCCCAGGAACGGCTGGCCGAGATCGAACGCCCGCTGGCCGGGCGTGTCGCGGCCTATCGGGGCGGCTACCTCCCCGAGGAACGCCGCGCCCTGGAGCGCGCCCTGCACTCCGGCGAACTGCTGGGCCTGGCCGCCACGACCGCCCTCGAACTCGGCGTGGACGTCTCCGGCCTGGACGCGGTGCTGATCGCCGGGTACCCGGGCACCCGCGCCTCCCTGTGGCAGCAGGCCGGCCGGGCGGGCCGCGCCGGCCAGGGTGCCCTGGCGGTGCTCGTGGCCCGCGACGACCCGCTGGACACCTTCCTCGTCCACCACCCGGAGGCCCTGTTCGACCAGCCGGTGGAGTCCACGGTCCTCGACCCGGACAACCCCTACGTCCTCGCCCCGCACCTGTGCGCGGCCGCCGCCGAGCTGCCGCTCACCGAGGAGGACGTGGAGCTGTTCGGACCTGCCTGCGCGGAGCTGCTGCCGCAGCTGGAGGCCGCGAAGCTGCTGCGCCGGCGGACCCGGGCCTGGCACTGGACGCGCCGGGAGCGGGCCGCGGATCTGACCGACATCCGCGGGGAGGGCGGACGCCCGGTGCAGATCGTCGAGGCGGGCACCGGGCGGCTGCTCGGCACGGTCGACGAGGCCGCCGCGCACACGGCCGTGCACGAGGGGGCGGTCCACCTGCACCAGGGCCGCACGTACCTGGTGCGCTCCCTCGACCTGGACGACTCGGTCGCCCTGGTCGAGGAGGCCAACCCGCCGTACACGACGGTCGCCCGCGACACGACGGCGATCTCCGTCCTGGAGACGGACATCGAGGTCCCCTGGGGCGACGGCCGCCTCTGCTACGGCTCCGTCGAGGTCACCAACCAGGTGGTCTCCTTCCTCCGCAGGCGTGTCATCACCGGTGAAGTGCTGGGCGAGACGAAACTCGATCTCCCTCCTCGTACGCTGCGCACCCGCGCGGTGTGGTGGACGGTCACCGAGCACCAGCTCGACGAGGCCCGGATCAACCCGGAGATCCTCGGCGGCGCCCTGCACGCCGCCGAACACGCGTCGATCGGCATGCTGCCGCTCTTCGCCACCTGCGACCGCTGGGACATCGGCGGCGTCTCCATCCCGCTGCACCCCGACACGCTTCTGCCCACCGTCTTCGTCTACGACGGCCATCCCGGCGGCGCGGGCTTCGCCGAGCGCGCCTTCCACACCGCCCGCGCCGCCGGGATGGCC
>NZ_MUBM01000156.1 GCF_002154505.1 Streptomyces carpinensis
GGCCGCCGCCGAGCTGGCCGCCCGTACCCACCGCTGCCACGTCCGCTGACCCCCCCCGGGAGCTCCCGTGACCGTCTCACTGCCGCTCGTCCTGGTCCTGGGCCTCATCGCCTGGGGCGCGGTCAGGTTCCTCGGCGTCCGCGTCTGGCTCGTCGTCGTGATCGCGCTGTTCGGCTTCCTGCTCTCCCACACCTTCCTCGCCCCGGCCATCGACTCCGGCACCCGCTCCGGTGTCGACGTCGTCAACGGCACCCACGACTGACAAGGAGATACGCCGTGCTCCGTCCCAAGCTGCCCGACGCCCCGGCCCTGCCCACGTCGAACACCGTGAACACCGTCGGCACCACTCCGCACAACCACGCCCCGGTGCCCTCCGCCCACCGCACCCTCGCCCCGTACGTCGGGGCCGGCGCCGGTGCGGTCGCCGCGGTGGTCGTCGTCGGCGTCGTCCTGACCGCGCTCCTGGCGGCGGTCGCCGTCACGGCCGTGTCCGTGGCCATCGCCGCCGTCGTCCTGCGCTCCCTCGTCAACGGCGCGAACAAGCGCTGACCGGCCGCCGGGGCGGCAACAAGCCGCCAAGCATCCCGCCGCCCCGGGGCCGTCCCTCCCCACTGCCGAAACAGCCGAAAGGAACACCCATCATCACCCGGCAGACTCCGCCCCCGCTGGCGGAACTCTCCATGCTGGCCTCCCTGGGCACCCTGCCCGAGCTGGCCCACCAACTGTCCGGCCTGGGCGGCTGCACCCGCCCGGTACGCCTCGACGGCCACCGCACCGAGCACGCGGTCGACACGGCAACCGGCGAGATCGGCCGCGTCCTGCACCACCTGGACTCGGCCGCCCTCCCCGCCGGACAGCTCCTCGTCCGCTGCAACAACCGCCGGGCCACCCGCTGCCCGGCCTGCGCCGAGACCTACCGCCGCGACACCTTCCACCTGATCACCGCCGGACTCCGCGGCGGCAAGGGCACCCCCGAACGGGTCGGCACGCACCCGCGCGTCTTCGCCACCTTCACCGCCCCCGGCTTCGGCCCGGTCCACAACCGGCCCACCGACGGCCGGGGCACGGTCCGCCCCTGCCGCTGCGGCACCCGCCACGACCAGGACGACGACGTACTCGGCACCCCGCTCGACCCGGACCGCTACGACTATGAAGCGGCCGTCCTCTGGAACGCGCACGCCGGTGCCCTCTGGCGGCGCTTCTCGATCTACCTCCGCCGGGAGGTCGCCAAGCGGGCCGGGCTCACCCAGCGTGCTTTCCGCGACCACGCGCGCGTGTCCTTCGCGAAGGTGGCGGAGTACCAGAAGCGCGGGGCCGTCCACTTCCACGCGGTCATCCGCCTCGACGGCCCGGAAGGCGGCGACACTCCACCGCCGGCCTGGGCGACGGCCGAACTCCTCACCGACGCCATCCGCGCGGCCACCCTCGCCGCCCAGGTCGACGGCCCGGAGATCGACGGACGGGCCCACACCTTCGCCTTCGGCCGACAGCTCGACGTCCGTACGATCCGCTCGGCCGACTTCGACGGCGGCCAGGAACTGACCGAGCGGGCCGTCGCCGCGTACATCGCGAAGTACGCCACCAAGGGTGCCGAGACGGCGACCGGCACCCTGGACCGGCCGATCAGGTTCCTCGCCGAGCTGGCGCAGGCCCGGCTCACCGAGCACGCCCGCCGCATGGTCCGCACCGCCTGGACCCTCGGCGCACGGCCGGAACTGGCAGACCTCCGCCTGCGCGCCTGGGCCCACATGCTCGGCTTCCGCGGCCACTTCTCCACCAAGTCCCGCCGCTACTCCACCACCCTCGGCGCGCTCCGCGACGCACGCGCGGAATGGCGCCGGGCCCAAGCCGCAGCGACGGCCGAGCCCCAGCATGGCGAAACGACTCTCGTCCTCGCCCACTGGGCGTTCGCCGGTACCGGCCTCAGCACCGCCGAAGCCTGGCTCGCCGCCTCCCTCGCACCCGCCCCCGGCACGGAAGGAGAGCCGACCACATGACCGACCGCTACCTGTCCGTCGACCAGGTCGCCGAGCTGCTCGGCACGACTGCCCGCTTCCCCCGGCGGCTCATCGAGGAACGGCGCATCCGGTACGTGAAGGTCGGCCGGCACGTCCGCATCCCCGAGAGCGCGGTAGCGGAGTTCGTCGACTCGCACACGGTGCAGCCGCTGAGGCGTCCCCGTGCCCGCTATGGGAGGGCCGCCTGATGGCGAACGACAAGGGGCGGCGACGTCGCTTCGGAGCGATCCGACGGCTTCCCTCCGGCCGGTACCAGGCACGTTATCCGGGGCCGGACGGCGTCATGCGTCCGGCTCCCTTCACCTTCGAGACGACGGCGGACGCCGATGACTGGCTCGCCGAGAAGCAGACCGAGATCCGTCGGGGTGAGTGGCGGGACCCCGAAGCGGGTGCGGTGAGCTTCCGGGCCTACGCGGACAAGTGGGTGGAGGAACGGGAACTGGCCCCGCTCACCCAGGACCTGTACCGGTACCTCCTCGACAAGCACCTGACCGCCTTCGCGGACCTGGACCTGGACGAGATCACCGCGCCTCGTGTCCGTGAGTGGCGTGCTGAACGGCTCCGGGCCACGGGTGGCAAGACGATCACCGCCAAGGCGTACCGGCTCCTCAAGGCCGTCATGGAGACGGCCGTTGACGACGAGCTGATCCAGCGCAATCCGTGCCGGATCAAGGGCGCCGGAAAGGAGAAGGCGGCCGAGCGGCGTATCGCCACCGTCGCCCAGGTCGACGCGCTCGCCGAAGCGGTGGGGATGCGGTGGCGGCTGATGGTCTACCTCGGTGCCTACGGTCCGATGCGGCCGGAGGAGCTGGCCGGCCTCCGCCGCCGGGACGTCGACGTGGATGCCCTCCGCATCCGCGTCCGCCTCGCCGAGCCGGAACGGATGAACGGGCGACGGGTCCAGGGCGACACCAAGTCGGAAGCCGGAACCCGGACTGTGATCCTTCCCGCATTCCTCCACCGCGAGCTGCGCTGGCACCTGGAGTCGTTCGCCGAGCCGGGCCCGGAGGGGCTCCTCTTCGTCGGCGAGAAGGGCGCCCCCTTCCGGCGCAGCACCTTCGGGCGACGGTGGCGGAGGGCCCGGGAGATCGTCGGCATGCCCGACGGCTTCCGCTTCTACGACCTCCGGCACACCGGACACACACTCTCGACCCGTTCGGGCGCCACCCTCAAGGACACGATGGTGCGGGCCGGGCAGTCCTCCGAGAAGGCCGCGCTGATCTACCAGCACTCCGACGACGAGCGGCAGGAAGAGGTCGCCGCCGGCCTCGACGCGACCGTACGGAAAGCGCGGGCTGCCGCAGCGAAGAGGACGGGCGACAAGCCTTCTGGCACGAATCTGGCACGCGGCGAATGACGGAAGCGCACAGCAAAAAGGCCCGGGTCTCTGACCTGGGCCTTCTTCATGGAGCGGGTGACGAGAATCGAACTCGCGCTCTCAGCTTGGGAAGCTGATGTTCTACCATTAAACTACACCCGCGTAAGACGCCGACAGCGGTCGGTGTCCGGTGCTCGCTCACTGTACCTCATCCCTGGCCCCCGGTGTCGTCCGCCGTGGGGCCTGCGGTGTTTCGGGAGGCCATGAGGGCTGCGGGGGAACCGAGTTGGGGCGTACGGTGGAGATGTGGGGGAGGGTGCTCGCGGGGTCGGAGTGCCGCGTGGAGGGTCATCTCTTTGATCCCGTAGTGTGGCTTTTGTCGTCAGGCGGCAGAAGGCCAGACGCGGTTCTGGGGAAGGGACTCAAGGGCTTGATGGAGCGCACCGTCGTCCGTTGTGCCGAAGGGCACGTGTTCAGCACCGCTTCGTTCCCGATGCAGCAGGCCGAGCGGCTCGGCCCCGGTCGGCTCGTGAGGTGTCCACGCTGTGCCAGGCTCCGCAGTGCGGTGCCGGTGATCTTGGAGAAGCGGTAGAGCCGCAGAGCGGCGGAGGGAACAGATAGCGCGGTGGAGGACCGCGCAGTCGGCGCGTGGGGTCGTCCTGATTGTGGGGGCTCCGCGCGCCTTGCGTATCCTCGGGGCGTGCTTCTCTCAGACAAGGACATCCGGGCCGAGATCGACGCCGGGCGGGTGCGGATCGATCCCTTCGACGAATCCATGGTGCAGCCGTCCAGCATCGACGTGCGCCTCGACCGCTTTTTCCGGGTGTTCGAGAATCACCGCTACCCCCACATCGACCCCTCCGTCGAGCAGCCGGACCTCACCCGGCTCGTCGAGCCCGAGGGGGAGGAGCCGTTCATCCTGCACCCCGGGGAGTTCGTGCTCGCCAGTACGTACGAGGTCATCACGCTGCCCGACGATCTCGCCTCCCGGCTGGAGGGGAAGAGCTCGCTGGGCCGGCTCGGGCTCGTCACCCACTCGACCGCCGGCTTCATCGACCCCGGCTTCTCCGGGCACGTCACGCTCGAGCTGTCGAATCTCGCCACCCTGCCGATCAAGCTGTGGCCCGGCATGAAGATCGGGCAGCTGTGCATGTTCCGGCTCAGCTCGCCCGCCGAGGCCCCGTACGGCAGTGAGCGCTACGGGTCCCGTTACCAGGGACAGCGCGGGCCCACCGCCTCGCGTTCCTACCTCAATTTCCACCGGACCCGGGTCTGAGGGGCACCACCGACATGAGCGACGTACGAGAGAACCTCACCTACGAACGGTTCGGCACCGCGGTCCGCGAACTCGCGCAGATCATCGCCGACGACGGGTACGAGCCCGACATAGTGCTCAGCATCGCCCGCGGCGGAGTCTTCGTCGCCGGCGGGCTCGCCTACGCCCTGGACTGCAAGAACATCCACCTGGTGAACGTCGAGTTCTACACCGGTGTCGGCACCACGCTCGAGATGCCCGTCATGCTCGCGCCGGTGCCGAACGTGATCGACTTCTCCGACAAGAAGGTGCTGATCACCGACGACGTCGCCGACACCGGCAAGACGCTCAAGCTGGTCCGCGACTTCTGCCTGGACACCGTCGCCGAGGTGCGCAGCGCCGTCATCTACGAGAAGTCCCAGTCGCTGGTCAAGTGCGAGTACGTCTGGAAGCGCACCGACGACTGGATCAACTTCCCGTGGAGTGTCTTGCCTCCGGTGCACAAGTCGGGCGAGGCGCCGAAGGAGAACAAGGAAGCGCTCTGACCCACCGTGGCCGGCCGACGAGGTGGGGACGGTTCGGGGACCGGCCTGAACGCCTGTGAACGAGGCTGAACGAGACGGGAACTGAGACGGGCCGGGCCGTGTTGACTCGGGCTTCACACGCGGTCGGTGGCGGAAGCGGGCCGTAGTGCCGTCGACGTGGGTGACCGGGCAGATCCCCACCTCACCGCGTGTCAGCGGCGGCTGCCCCGGCGCCCACCACGGATGAGGTGCTGGGCCACGAGGTGCCCCGACCCGGCGCCGAGGCCGGGGCCGGGGTGGGTCGAGGCGCCGATGTGCCACAAGCCGGGTACAGGTGTGGCGTGCCGGGCCGCGCCCGGTAGGGGGCGCCACAGCAGGGCCTGGTCGAGTTCGGCCGAGCCGCCGTAGGGGTCGCCGTCGACCGCGTTCGGATTGTGCGCCATCAGGTCCGGCGGTGTGACGGCGTCCCAGGCGAGTAGCTTCTCCGGCAGGTCGGGCGCGTGAAGCGCGATCCTGGCCAGGACCCGTTGGACGTATCCCTCGGTCAGCTCCTTCGTCCAGCGGCCGTGGGCGTCCAGTTCGCCCGCCGCATCGCCGATCGGCTTGTAGGGAAGTTCTTGGAGCTGGATCCACAACGTCGCCGCGCCGTCCGGCACGCGTGAGGGGTCCAGGACATACTGCTGGCCGACGACCAGAGTGGGCCTGCGCGGCAGCAGCCCCGCCTCTGCCTCCGCGCACGCGATCGCGGTGCTCGCGGACCCGTCGCTGAGGTGGACCAGCGGTACGCCGGCCAGGCGCGCATCGCGCCAGCCGAGCGGGGCGGAGAGGGCGACGTGGAGCTGCATCGCAGCGCGTCCGTACCGGTAGCGCAGGGCCTCGTCGCGGATGGCGGGCGGGACGGGCGCGTCCCGTGGCAGAAGCTCGCCGTACAGCGCGGTCGGGGTTACCGAGACCAGGACGGCGTGGCGGGCCCGGATGGTCTCGCCGTCGGTGGCGACGCCCATGACCCGGCCGCCTGCGAGGAGCAGCCGCTCCGCCGACTGCCCCGTGGAGATGTGCACCCCGAGCTCGCCGAGCAGTGCCTCGAAGGCGCGGACGAAGTTCCGGGCGCCGCCCGCCACCACGGGCATGCCGAAACCGTGAAGGGTCGCGGCCATGACAGGCAGCATCACGCCGCCCAAGGCGTGGTCCGGAGACAGTCCGGCGTGCAGCAGCCACGGTATCCACAGCACATCAGGCTCGTCGCCGCGGAAGGTGCTGCGGCAGTAGGAGCGGCCGCTGGTCACGGCGGCCCGCAACCACTCCTCGGTGCCACTGAAGCGCTCGCGGCGCAGCAGTTTCACCACATGCCGGAGCACACGGGGCGAGCGTGGCTCACCGCCCAGGATGCCGCCCAGTGCGTCGGCGTTGTCGAGGAACCTCTGCAGCAGGGTGAGGTAGGCGGTTCGGTCCTCGGAGTGGCCGAACATCTCGGCGGTGGCCGCGGGGTCGCGGTGGGCGAGGACCACGCGCCCCTCGTCGGTGACGGTGCCCGTGATCAGTCCGTCGGTGTTGCGATACTCCAAACCGTGACGGTGCAGGTCCTCACCGAGGGCGGCGTAGGCCCCGCCCGACACGAACAGCGGGTGCCACGAGGAGTACGTGTCGTGCAGGTAGCCAGGCAGAGTCCGCTCCTCGGTGGCGATGAAGCCGCCCAGCCGGTCGCTGCCTTCGATGAGGGCCACCGACCAGCCGCCCTTGGCCAGCTGGGCAGCGGCAACCAGGCCGTTCACACCGGACCCGATCACGACCGCGTCGAAGGTAGGTGTCATCAGCGCTCCTCAGACGTGAGGGGTGGGGGCCAAGGCTCCGCCTGAGCGAGCCACCACCGGCGAGGGCGAGGGCGCGGCCCTCGCCAGTACAGCCTTCCCCTCAGGCGCCGGGCTGTCCAACGCTTGCAGCCACCGCCCCAGGCCCTGACAGCGAGGTGGTGGCTGCACTCCGAGGTGACGAAGATGAAGCCCGTCACGCCACCCGCTCTGGAAGGGCCGTGAGAGGTCAGTGGAAAGGGCCCCGGCGGCAAGTGCCGGGGCCCTTTCGGAGTTCACGTGCGGGCACGTTCAGAACGTGCCCAGTTTCACGATCGAGAGCAGTGCGATCAGCTGGATCGCCGAGGCGCCCAGGGCCTTCGGCCAGGGCAGGTCGTGGGAGCGGCCGACCATGAGGGTCAGCAGGGCGCCGCCCGCCACCCAGGTCGCCCAGCCGAGCACCTGGACGAAGCCCGCGTCGCCGCCGAGGAACATGGCGACGAGCAGACGCGGCGCGTCCGTGAGGGACATGATCAGCATGGACAGGCCGACCGTGGGCTGCCAGGCCCCGTCGCCGCCGAGCTGCCGGGCCAGGGTGTGGGTGACCACGCCCAGCACGAAGGAGCTGATCACCATGGCCACGGCCGTGACAACGACGATCGGGATCGCGTTGGAGAGTGTGGCGTGGATCGCGTCCTGCCGGGCGCCGTCGAAACCGAAGACCGCCAGCAGGCCGTAGAGGAACGTCACGATGAGGGCGGGACCCCACATCGTGTAGTCGCGCATCTGGAGGAACGTCTGCTGCGGGGAGAGGATGATGCCGCGCAGCAGGTCCTTCCAGTGCAGGCGCGGGCCTATCGGTCCGGCCGGGGCCGAGCCCGCGCGGTACGTCCCGCCCTGGGTGTACGGGTCCTCGCCGATCGCGAACGCCTGCGTGTGACCCGGGTTGTTGGCCGCGTACGGGTCGGCTCCGCCCTGCGGATGGGCGCCGCCGTCTCCGAAGTACTCCGGCTCGCCCTGACCGCCGTAGCCGCCCCCGCCGGCCTGGGGCCACGGGCCGGCGCCCGGCCCGCCGCCTCCGTACTGCGGTCGCTGCTGCGGGTACGGCCGTGGCGCCGACGGGTAGCCGTACGACGGCGCCTGGCGCGCCTGCTGTCCGTACGGGGGTTGTTGGGGGCGCGTTTGCGGGGCCCGGTTGTCCCGGCCGCCGCGTCCGTTCCTGAATCCAGCCACGTCGTCGAACGTACCTGGTCCAGGAGAGTGGCGTGCCGGGCCCGGGCATCCGGGCCCGGCTTTGCGGCCGAGCTGTGACATCCCCTAAGGGAGCCGCCGGACGGCTCTCCTACCTGAGTACCGCTGCGTTATCGGGGATGGTCGGAGGAACGGCGGAGGCCGGGGCCCCCGAGGGGGTCAGTCTCCGAAGTTGGCGCCGAAGAGAGGGGTGCCCGCCGTCGAGACGCCCGCGTCGCTCGGCATGATCATGCGGTCCCCGCTCGTGGTGATCTTCTTGCCGTTGGAGGGCAGGTAGAGGACCGCGCCGTCACCGCTGTTCTCCGCCGAGCCGGCGATCAGGTCGGCCCTGCCGTCGCCGGTGACGTCGTCGAGCTTCACGTCGAGGCCGAGCTGGTCGTACTTCTCGTCGTTGCCGGGGACGCCCGGATTGCTCTGCGCGAAGGACTGGGCGCCGGAGGTGCTGATGCCGGACTTGGAGCCGTAGAGGATCGTGAGCATGCCGGTGTCGGTGTGACCGTCGATGTCCTCGCCGGGGGAACCGATCACCAGGTCCAGGTACTTGTCCCCGTTGATGTCGCCGAGGTCCAGCTCGTAGCCGAAGGCGTCGTTCTTCTCGGCGTTGCCGGGCACGCCCGGTGTGTCCTGGGTGACGCCGGTGGCCGAGCCGGGGCCGCTCGCCGTGCCGTAGGTGATCCAGACCTTGCCGCCCTTGCCGGAGTAGGGGACCGGTGTGCCGTCCTCGGTGGTGGTCTCCCACTCGGCGCCGCTGACGATGTCGCCGTAGCCGTCGTGGTTGATGTCACCGATCGCGGTGATCACGCCGGGCCTGAGTTCCTCGGCGGAGGCCATGCTCAGTCCGCTCGCGGTGCCGGGGACCCAGTAGTTGCGGATCCAGCCGTACTCGGTCTGGTTTTCGAAGCCGTCGACGACCAGGTCGGTGCGGCCGTCGCCGTTGACGTCGCCGGCCGTGAGGTTGAGCGGCCGGGAGCCGGATACGATCGGCGGCTTGATCGTGTACGTGCCGCCGGGCTTGCCGACAGAGCTGAAACCGCCCTTGAAGACATAGACGGTGGTGCTGCTGTTGCCGACGGCCAGGTCGGCCTTGCCGTCGCCGTCGAAGTCGCCCGCGGCGAGGAAGCCGCCCCAGTTGTCGTGGGAGGACGGGGCCGGGTCGGCGACCATGGTGCTCTTGCCGGTGAGGCCCTTGGCCGAACCCCACAGGAGGGTGATGCTGCCGGCGTCGGCGTCGCTGCCGACGTCCTCGCGCGGGGAGCCGACCGCGAGGTCGTCGTAGCCGTCGTTGTCGAAGTCGGCGTAGGCGGAGTCGGAGCCGAACGCGTCGTCGGCCTCGGCGGCGCCGGGGACACCCGTCGTGTTCTGGCTGATCGTGGAGCGCTTGGCGCCCGATATGCCGGTGGAGCTGCCGTAGAGGACGACCAGCTGGCCGGCCTCCTTCTTCCCGTTCACGTACGCGCCCCCGGCGGAGAACGCGACGTCGCCCTTGCCGTCGCCGTTGAAGTCGGCCTGTGGGACGACGGTGGAGTCCGCGGCCGTGGCCGGGGCGGCCGCCGCGAACGTGAGCAGGCCGCCCGTCAGCGCTGCGGCCGTGGCCGTCGCGAGGGCGATCCTGCGGTGGTGCTGGAGCATGCGAGTTCTCCTGCGGCATGCGGGATGCCTGGCGGGCATCCTCGGTCGATGGTGGGCCGATCGCCTGTGTTCGCGGGGAGTTGGCGCCGCGTTCACGGCGGGTCGGCGATCAGGAGACCTACGGAGATGCGTATGGGTTGTATGTGTGTTCGATAAGTCTTCGAGGTTGTCGTGATCCGAGCTGTTGTGCGACCGACGGCGTGATGCGAGTGGTCACTGGTCCGAGTGGTCACTGGTCCGAGCGGTCCTCCGGACGCAGCGGTCAGGTGACCCGGGTGGTCCGTGCTCCCCCCGCGGTGGGTGGCCGGGGGTGTCCCGGGTCGCTCCGGCGTCGCACCGGGCAGGATGGGCCCATGAGCGTAGTCAAGATCAATGTGCTGACCGTGCCCGCCGGGCAGCGGGAGACGCTGGAGAAGCGGTTCGCCTCGCGTGCCCACGCCGTCGAGAACTCCGACGGGTTCGAGTGGTTCGAACTCCTGCGTCCCGTCGAGGGCACCGACACCTACCTCGTCTACACCCGGTGGCGGGACGAGGAGTCGTTCCAGGCCTGGATGGAGGGGCCGATGAAGGCCGCTCACCAGGGTTCGGGCGAGCAGGGCGGGGAGCGGCCCAGGCCCGCTGCCTCCGGCTCCACCCTGTGGTCCTTCGAGGTGGTGCAGCAGGCCGCGCCCAAGGGCGCGTAGGCGCCCGGCCGAAGGGCGCGCAGACCGCGCCGGAACAGAGCGGCGCCCCCATGCCCGTTCGCGTACGACGGGCACGGGGGCGTCGGTCGTCGACCGAGCGGGCCGCTACTTCACCGGCTCCGGCTCCGGGGCGCTCTCGCTGGCCGCCTCGCCCGCCGGGTCGACCGGGGTCTTGACGGAGTCGAGCAGGAGCTGGGCGACGTCCACGACCTGGATGGACTCCTTGGCCTTGCCGTCGTTCTTCTTGCCGTTGACCGAGTCGGTCAGCATGACCAGGCAGAACGGGCAGGCGGTGGAGACGATGTCGGGGTTGAGGGAGAGGGCCTCGTCGACGCGCTCGTTGTTGATGCGCTTGCCGATCCGCTCCTCCATCCACATCCGGGCGCCGCCGGCGCCGCAGCAGAAGCCGCGCTCCTTGTGGCGGTGCATCTCCTCGTTCCTGAGGCCCGGGACCTTGCCGATGATCTCGCGCGGAGGCGTGTAGATCTTGTTGTGGCGGCCCAGGTAGCAGGGGTCGTGGTAGGTGATGATGCCCTCGACCGGGGTGACGGGGATCAGCTTGCCCTCGTCGACCAGGTGCTGGAGCAGCTGGGTGTGGTGGATGACCTCGTAGTCGCCGCCGAGCTGCGGGTACTCGTTGCCGATCGTGTTGAGGCAGTGCGGGCAGGTGGCGACGATCTTCTTGGCCGACTTGGGCTTCTTCGACTCCGCCGTGACGTTGCCCTCGTCGTCGGTCTCCTCGCCGAACGCCATGTTCAGGGCCATGACGTTCTCCATGCCCAGTTCCTGGAACAGGGGCTCGTTGCCCAGGCGGCGGGCGGAGTCACCGGTGCACTTCTCGTCGCCGCCCATGATCGCGAACTTCACGCCCGCGATGTGCAGCAGCTCCGCGAAGGCCTTGGTGGTCTTCTTCGCCCGGTCCTCCAGGGCGCCCGCGCAGCCGACCCAGTACAGGTACTCGACCTCGGTCAGGTCTTCGATGTCCTCGCCGACGACGGGGACCTCGAAGTCGACCTCCTTGGTCCACTCCAGGCGCTGCTTCTTGGCCAGGCCCCAGGGGTTGCCCTTCTTCTCCAGGTTCTTGAGCATCGTGCCCGCCTCGGACGGGAACGCGGACTCGATCATCACCTGGTAGCGGCGCATGTCGACGATGTGGTCGACGTGCTCGATGTCCACCGGGCACTGCTCCACGCACGCACCGCAGGTGGTGCACGACCACAGCACGTCCGGGTCGATGACGCCGTTCTCCTCGGCGGTGCCGATCAGCGGGCGCTCGGCCTCGGCCAGCGCGGACGCAGGGACGTCCTTCAGGGCTTCCTCGGAGGCCTTCTCCTCGCCCTCCACCGTCTTGCCGCCGCCGGCCAGCAGGTACGGCGCCTTGGCGTGGGCGTGGTCCCGCAGCGACATGATCAGCAGCTTGGGGGAGAGCGGCTTGCCGGTGTTCCACGCCGGGCACTGCGACTGGCAGCGGCCGCACTCGGTGCAGGTGGAGAAGTCCAGCAGGCCCTTCCAGGAGAAGTGCTCGACCTGCGAGACACCGAAGACGTCGTCCTCGCCCGGGTCGGTGAAGTCGATCGCCTTGCCGCCGGAGGTCATCGGGAGCAGCGCGCCGAGGGAGGTCTCGCCGGTGGCGTTGCGCTTGAAGAAGATGTTCGGGAACGCCAGGAAGCGGTGCCAGGCCACACCCATGTCGGTCTTCAGGCCGACCACGATCATCCAGATGAACGACGTCGCGATCTTCAGGCCGGCGAAGAAGTAGGTGAGGTTCTGGAGCGTGGAGACGTCCATGCCCTTCAGCCACGACACGACGTGGTAGGAGATGAAGAACGAGGCCTCGTAGGAGTCCACGTGGTGCTGGGCGCCTTCGAGGGCGTGCAGCATGAAGATGCAGACGCCGACGATGAGGATGACGGCCTCGACGAAGTACGCCTGGCCGAAGTTGGAGCCGGCGAAGCGGGACTTGCGGCCCGGGTCGCGCGGGTGGCTCAGCTGGCGGATCGCGATCAGGACGAGGATGCCGACGACCGTCATGGTGCCGATGAACTCGACGTAGACGTTGTACGGCGCCCACTCGCCGATGACCGGCAGGATCCAGTCCGCCTTGAACAGCTGCCCGATCGCGTTGACGATCGTCAGCAGCAGGGTGAAGAAGCCCACCGCCACGAACCAGTGCGCCACACCGACGACGCCCCAGCGGTTCATCCGGGTGTGGCCGAGGAACTCCCTGACCACGGTGATGGTGCGCTGTGTGGGGTCGTTGGTCCGCGTTCCGGCCGGTACCGACTGGCCCAGCCGCATGTAGTTGTAGATCTGCAGGAGGGCGCGGCCGAACAGTGCCACGCCGACCACGATCAGGACCAGCGACACGATGATCGCGGCGAGTTGCATTGGGGCTCCTGTGAGGCGGCCTCGAAATTACTAAGCGGTAACTTATGCAGTCCGTTTGAGACTACCCCCATCCTCCGTCGCAATGTAGCCGGGTGCGGGGTGATCTGGGTCGCTGGGGGTCGTCCGAGAGACCCCTTGATGATCCAATTCCTTCCTGATCGTGTTATTCACACCCAATCGACCGATATACCCCTAATTTAAGAGGCGTGCTCTATGGGATCGCGACCGCCACCTCCGCCCTTCTTCTTGCCGCCGTGCTCTCGGCCCTGCTCCGGGCGCCCGCGCTGCGCCTGGGGATGGTCGACCGGCGAAGGGTCCGGCCGGTGCCGTTGCTCGGCGGGGTGGCTGTGGTGGGCAGCACCTGCCTGGTCGCGGCGGCCGGCGGCTGGACGGGTGCCGCGCCGCTGGGCGACGGGGTGGGCAGGCTGCTGGTGGCGGGCGCCGGGGTGGCCGTCCTCGGGCTGGTCGCGGACGTGTGGCGGCTGAAGGCGCGGTTCCTGCTCGTCGGAACGGCCGTCGCGGCGGCCTTCGTGGTGCCCTACGACGAGACCGGAGTGCCGGCGGGCATCGCCGCGGTGGGCTGGATCGCCTGTGTGGCCGCCGCCTTCCGTGGGCTCGACCACGCCGACGGCCTCGCGGGCACGGTGGGCGTGCTCACCGCGTTCGGTGCCGGCGCGTGCGCGGCGGCCGAGATGATGGACGACCTCGCCGTGCTGCTCAGCGTGCTGGCCGCCGCCCTCACCGGCTTCCTGATGCACAACTGGCATCCGGCGCGGATGGCCTTCGGCGCGTGCGGCTCCCTGTTCACCGGGTTCCTGCTGGCCTCCGCCGCGGTACTGGTCCGTACCGGGTACGACGCCGGGTCCACGGCGGCCGTGCTGTTCGCGCTCACCGCCGTGGCGACCGCCGACGCCGTCCTCGTCGTCCTCTCCCGGCGGCTGGCGGGGCGCCCGGTGCAGCGCCGCGGCCCCGACCACCTCGCCCACCGGCTGCGCCGGCTGGGACTCACTCCGCCGGGCGCGACGGTCCTGCTGGGCGCCGGCACGTTCGTCACGGTTCTGGTCGGCGTCCTGGTGCACACGGACTGGCTGGCGCCGGTGGGCGCGCTGTGGCTGGCGGGCGTCGTCCTGGCGGCCGTCCTCGGCCTGCTGTGCGTACGGGTGTACGGCCCGCGCCGCCCCACCGAACTCCACGGCACGGCCACCAGGTCCCGTACGGGGGCGCAGGGGACGGCCCCGCGGTCGCGCGCGGCGACCGGGGGCCCGGGCACGGCCACCCGCTCGCGTACGGCGGCCGACGGATTCGGCACCGCGACCCGATCGCGTACGGTCGAGGGGTACGGCGCGGCCACCCGGTCCCGTCCCGCCGATCCGTACGGCACCGGAGTCCGGGCTGCCGCCCGTGTCCACGGAGGCGGGGGCGAGGGTGCCGACCCGAGGTCCTCGGGAACCGTGGGAACTCTCCGGAGCCCCGGAGTCGTATCAACTCCTGGGGCCGTGGGCGCCTCCGAAGCGGTGCGCGCCTCCCGTGCCCCCCGGGCTCCGCAAACAGCTCACATCACGCAAACCCGGCGGCAGTACGCCTCGTAGATCTCCGTGCCGCCCGCGTCTCCATGCGAATATCCCCGCACCGCCGCCCCGGCGGTCAGTGTTTCCGCAGGTCGGAGCGCCCTTGCGTGTAAGGGCTGGATAAGAGTTGAGTCGATCTGACTCAGGTCTGTTGACCCAGCTGCGGGCGTCATGCACACTTGAGTCCGTTCCACTCAAGTCAGCTGGAGGAATTCACCATGGCACGTGCGGTCGGCATCGACCTGGGCACGACTAACTCCGTCGTCAGCGTTCTGGAGGGCGGCGAGCCCACCGTCATCACCAACGCCGAGGGCGCCAGGACCACGCCGTCCGTCGTCGCCTTCGCCAAGAACGGCGAGGTGCTGGTCGGCGAGGTGGCCAAGCGTCAGGCCGTGACCAACGTCGACAGGACCATCCGGTCGGTCAAGCGCCACATGGGCACCGACTGGAAGATCAACCTCGACGGCAAGGACTTCAACCCGCAGCAGATCAGCGCCTTCGTGCTGCAGAAGCTGAAGCGGGACGCGGAGTCCTACCTGGGCGAGAAGGTGACCGACGCGGTCATCACCGTCCCCGCGTACTTCAACGACGCCGAGCGTCAGGCCACCAAGGAGGCCGGCGAGATCGCCGGCCTGAACGTGCTGCGCATCGTCAACGAGCCGACCGCCGCGGCGCTGGCCTACGGCCTGGACAAGGACGACCAGACCATCCTGGTCTTCGACCTCGGTGGCGGTACCTTCGACGTCTCGCTGCTGGAGATCGGCGACGGTGTCGTCGAGGTGAAGGCCACCAACGGTGACAACCACCTCGGTGGTGACGACTGGGACCAGCGTGTCGTCGACTACCTGGTCAAGCAGTTCCAGTCCGGCCACGGCGTGGACCTGTCCAAGGACAAGATGGCCCTCCAGCGTCTGCGTGAGGCGGCGGAGAAGGCCAAGATCGAGCTGTCCTCGTCCACCGAGACCTCGATCAACCTGCCCTACATCACCGCGTCCGCCGAGGGCCCGCTGCACCTGGACGAGAAGCTCACCCGGGCCCAGTTCCAGCAGCTGACCGCCGACCTGCTGGAGCGCTGCAAGACGCCGTTCCACAACGTCATCAAGGACGCCGGCATCTCCATCAACGAGATCGACCACGTCGTCCTCGTCGGTGGCTCCACCCGTATGCCCGCCGTCGCCGAGCTCGTCAAGGAGCTGACCGGCGGCAAGGAGGCCAACAAGGGCGTGAACCCGGACGAGGTCGTCGCCATCGGCGCCTCGCTCCAGGCCGGTGTCCTCAAGGGTGAGGTCAAGGACGTCCTGCTCCTCGACGTCACCCCGCTGTCCCTCGGCATCGAGACCAAGGGCGGCATCATGACCAAGCTGATCGAGCGCAACACCACGATCCCGACCAAGCGCTCGGAGATCTTCACCACGGCCGAGGACAACCAGCCGTCGGTGCAGATCCAGGTCTACCAGGGCGAGCGCGAGATCGCGGCGTACAACAAGAAGCTCGGCATGTTCGAGCTGACCGGTCTGCCGCCGGCCCCGCGCGGTGTCCCGCAGATCGAGGTCTCCTTCGACATCGACGCCAACGGCATCATGCACGTGACCGCCAAGGACCTGGGCACGGGCAAGGAGCAGAAGATGACCGTCACCGGCGGCTCCTCGCTGCCGAAGGACGAGGTCGACCGCATGCGCGAGGAGGCCGAGCGCTACGCGGAGGAGGACCACAAGCGCCGCGAGGCCGCCGAGGCCCGCAACCAGGGCGAGCAGCTCGTCTACCAGACCGAGAAGTTCCTCAAGGACAACGAGGACAAGGTCCCGGGCGAGATCAAGACCGAGGTGGAGTCCGCCGTCAGCGAGCTCAAGGAGAAGCTGAAGGGCGAGGACACCGCCGAGATCCGCACCGCCACCGAGAAGGTCGCCGCCGTCTCCCAGAAGCTCGGCCAGGCGATGTACGCCGACGCCCAGGCCGCGCAGGCCGCGGGCGGTGCCGGTGACGCCGGTGCCGGCGAGGCGAAGGCCGACGACGACGTGGTGGACGCCGAGATCGTCGACGACGAGCGCAAGGACGGTGCCGCGTGACGGAGGAGACCCCGGGCTTCGACGAGCAGCAGCCCGACGTCCCCTCCGGCGCCACCTCCGACGACGCCGAGCCGAAGGCCGCCTCCTCCGCCAAGGAGGAGGGGGCGGCCCCGGCCGGGGACGCCGCTCAGCCGGCCGGCCTGACGGCCCAGCTGGACCAGGTGCGTACGGCGCTCGGCGAGCGCACCGCGGACCTGCAGCGGCTGCAGGCCGAGTACCAGAACTACCGCCGCCGGGTCGAGCGCGACCGGGTCGCGGTCAGGGAGATCGCCATCGCGAACCTCCTGACCGAGCTCCTGCCCGTGCTCGACGACATCGGGCGCGCGCGGGAACACGGCGAACTGGTGGGCGGTTTCAAGTCCGTCGCCGAGTCGCTGGAGACCGTGGCGGCCAAGATGGGACTGCAGCAGTTCGGCAAGGAGGGCGAGCCCTTCGACCCGACGATCCACGAGGCGCTGATGCACTCCTACGCGCCGGACGTCACCGAGACGACGTGCGTGGCGATCCTGCAGCCCGGGTACCGGATCGGCGAGCGCACCATCCGTCCCGCGCGGGTGGCGGTGGCCGAGCCGCAGCCGGGCGCCCAGACGGTCAAGCCGGCCGAGGAGTCCGGCAAGGCCAAGGGCGACGGTCAGGGCGAGGACAAGGACAGCGGTGGCCCTGAAGAGGGCTGACGTCAAAGGCGTCATAGGCGCCGCGGCACCCTCGGGTGCCGCCGGCGTCGCGGGCGTCATCAGTGACGACGCAGGAGAGGAGGGGCGTCGGGGATGAGCACGAAGGACTTCATCGAGAAGGACTACTACAAGGTCCTCGGCGTCCCCAAGGACGCCACCGAGGCCGAGATCAAGAAGGCGTACCGGAAGCTCGCGCGCGAGTTCCACCCGGACGCCAACAAGGGCAACGCCAAGGCCGAGGAGCGCTTCAAGGAGATCTCCGAGGCGAACGACGTTCTCGGCGACCCCAAGAAGCGCAAGGAGTACGACGAGGCCCGCACCCTGTTCGGCAACGGTGGCTTCCGCCCCGGGCCGGGTGCCGGCGGCGGCTCCTTCAACTTCGACCTGGGCGACCTCTTCGGAGGCGGCGCCCAGGGCGGGGGCGGCTTCGGCGGCGGACTCGGTGACGTCTTCGGGGGCCTGTTCAACCGGGGCGGTACGGGTGCCGGCACCCGGACCCAGCCGCGGCGCGGCCAGGACATCGAGTCCGAGGTCACGCTGAGCTTCACGGAGGCCATCGAGGGCGCCACGGTGCCGCTGCGGATGTCCAGCCAGCAGCCGTGCAAGGCCTGCTCGGGCACCGGCGACAAGAACGGCACGCCGCGGGTGTGCCCGACCTGCGTCGGCACCGGCCAGGTGGCGCGCGGCTCGGGCGGCGGCTTCTCCCTGACCGACCCGTGCCCGGACTGCAAGGGCCGCGGACTGATCGCGGAGAACCCCTGCGAGGTCTGCAACGGCTCGGGGCGCGCCAAGTCGTCCCGGACGATGCAGGTCCGCATCCCGGCGGCGGTGAACGACGGGCAGCGCATCCGGCTGCGCGGCAAGGGCGCGCCGGGCGAGCGCGGCGGACCGGCGGGCGATCTGTACGTGGTGGTGCACGTCGGTGAGCACCCGGTCTTCGGGCGCAAGGGCGACAACCTGACGGTCACCGTGCCGGTCACGTATCCGGAGGCCGCGCTCGGCGGCGACGTCCGGGTGCCCACGCTGGGCGGGCCGCCGGTGACGCTGAAGCTGCCTCCGGGCACGCCGAACGGCCGTACGATGCGGGCCCGCGGCAAGGGCGCGGTCCGCAAGGACGGCACCCGCGGCGACCTGTTGGTCACCGTGGAGGTGCGTGTCCCCAAGGACCTGTCGGGGAAGGCTCGTGACGCGCTGGAGGCGTATCGCGAGGCGACCGCGGGCGAGGATCCGCGGGCGGAGCTGTTCGAGGCCGCGAAGGGAGCATGAGGGAGATGGACGGCCGCCGTCGCAACCCGTACGAACTGACGGAAGACACACCGGTGTACGTCATCTCCGTGGCCGCGCAGCTGTCGGGACTGCACCCGCAGACCCTCCGGCAGTACGACAGGCTGGGCCTGGTGTCTCCCGACCGCACCGCCGGGCGGGGCCGCCGCTACTCGGCCCGCGACATCGAACTGCTCCGCCAGGTGCAGCAGTTGTCGCAGGACGAGGGCATCAACCTGGCCGGCATCAAGCGGATCATCGAACTGGAGAACCAGGTCGCCGCGCTGCAGTCCCGCGTCGCGGAGCTGCAGTCGGCCCTGGAGGGCGCCGCGGCCACGATGCGTCAACGCGAGGCCGCCGTCCATGCCTCCTACCGCCGGGACCTGGTCCCGTACCAGGAGGTCCAGCAGACCAGCGCGCTGGTCGTGTGGCGCCCGAAGCGGCAGCAGACCGACTGACAAGCACAGGGCAACGGCCACGAGGGGCCCGGAGACGACGGTCTCCGGGCCCCTCGGCCATGCCGTGGTGACGCGGTGGCCGAGAGCGATCCGCGGGCGGTGGCGAGGGCGAGCGCGATGACCGTTGTGCCTCTGGCCGACTTCATTCGGTTCTCCGCTCGGGACGGGAACGACGGTTCGAGAGCGACGTGTTCCCGACTCGCCGGGCATGGCCTCGGTTGTACGGATCTTTCCCCGTCGGTGAACGTCCGTTCGATGGAGAGTCCGTAAAGGGTGTTTGGAGGAGATTGCGCGAGGGTTCGCAGGGCCTTCACGCGGGAAGCGGAGCGTGGTGTTGTCATCTCGTTAAGTGGTTCCGCTTGACGGCGGTGGGCGCCTCCGCGTTGGCTTTTCAGTCACCTGGGTCGCAATGCTGCGCCCTCGTCCGGAAGGCACCAGAAGTGAGCACCTCGATGCGTCGTATCGCCATAGCCGTGGCCGCGCCCACGCTGACCTTCTCGCTGGCCGCCTGCGGGGCGCTCGGCGGTTCAGGGAGCAGCGCCGGCGCCAGCCCGACCAAGGGCAACGACGTGAGGGTGGGCCTGCTGCTGCCGGAGACGGCGAACACGCGCTACGAGAAGTTCGACTACCCCATCATCAAGAACAAGGTGGCCGACCTGACCCGCAAGCAGGGCAAGGTCGAGTACGCCAACGCCGGTGCGGACGCGGCCAAGCAGGCCGTCCAGATGCAGAAGATGATCGACGACAAGGTCGATGTCATCCTGCTCGACGCCGTCGACTCGCACGCCATCGCCGACGAGGTGAAGAAGGCCAAGAACGCGGGCATCCCGGTCATCGCCTACGACCGGCTCGCCGAGGGCCCGATCGACGCCTACATCTCCTTCGACAACGAGCTGGTCGGCGAGGTGCAGGGCCGCTCCCTGCTGGAGGCGCTGGGCTCGAACGCCGGCTCCGCCAAGATCGTCATGATGAACGGCTCGCCGACCGACCCGAACGCCAAGCAGTTCAAGCAGGGCGCTCTCACCCAGCTGAACGGCAAGGTGACGATCGCCAAGTCCTACGACACCAAGGACTGGAAGCCGGAGAACGCCGAGGCCAACATGGCCGAGGCGATCCGTGCGATCGGAAGTGACAACATCGCCGGCGTCTACTCGGCCAACGACGGTGTCGCCGGCGGCATCATCAAGGCACTCAAGGCCGCGGGTGTCACCAAGCTGCCCCCGATCACCGGCCAGGACGCCGAACTCGACGCGGTGCAGCGGATCGTGACCGGCGAGCAGTACATGAGCGTGTACAAGTCCTACCCGACGGAGGCGGAGAACGCCGCCGAGATGGCCGTCGCCAAGGTCCAGGGCAAGGACATCCAGTTCGACGCCCTGACCCGGGACAAGGTCGGCAACGCCACCGTGAAGAACATTCCCGCACAGCTGGTCCCCGTGGTCGCCCTGACCAAGGGGAACATCCAGGACACGGTCATCGCCGACGGCATCTACAAGGTCTCCGACATCTGCACCGCCAAGTACAAGGCCGCCTGCGCGCAGGCCGGGCTGAAGTAGGGGCCCGTACGCGTCGGGCGAGGCACGCCGGCCGACTGCCTCTCGCCCCGCCGTGCGAACGGCCGTACACATGGACGTTTTTGGCGGTTTCCGGTGCTCGGCGCCCAGGGAGCCGTGTTGCACAGCTGGTCCGGGCCGCGCATAGTTGCGCTGCGGACGACGCGGGAGCCGGGGGTGTGATGGAGCATGGCCGGGCGCGGGACTCACGAGCACCCACACGGTGCCGACCGACTGTGCGAGGCCGGGGATCGTGTGTACTCCCGGGCCGTACGGCGCGGACGTGTGCCGCGCCGCGACGCCGAGCCGGTGCCCTGCCTGCTTGAACTGGCCCTGCTGCACCCGGACCCCGACGACATGGACTTCCTGGTGCCGACCGCGCCGCAGGAGGTCATGACCCGCCTGCTGCGCGGGATGTTCGAGGAGGTCAGCGAGAGCCACCGCCGGGTGGGCTCGGCGGTGGCGGCCTTCGAGCGGTACGCGGGCCTGGGCAGTCAGGTCCAGCCGCTCCAGACCGCGGCCGAGGGCACGGCGATCCGCGTCCTGGACGGCCTGTCGCGCATCCAGGCGGCCATGGACGAGGCGACGGAGGCGTGCCGGACGGAGGTGCTGACCGTCCAGCCCGGCGGCATCCGCCGCGAGCACGAGCTGTCGGAGGGCCTGCACCGGGCGCTGGCGCTGCGCGGCCGGGGCGTGCGCATGCGCGACCTGTACACGCACGTGGCCCGGCACGGCCAGGGGCTGCTGAACTACCTGGAGCTGATGGGCGACGCGGTCGAGGCGCGCACGCTGGACGAGGTGATCGACCGGCTGATCCTGTTCGACCGCACGGTCGCCTTCGTGCCCGCCAACGCCGACCGCACGATGGCGCTGGAACTGCGCCACCCGGCGCTGGTGGAGTACCTGGTGACCGTCTTCGAACGGCTGTGGCGGCTGGCCATCCCGCTCACCGCGCCGCTGCCCGACACCGGCATCGAGGGCATCTCCCACCGCGAGCGGTCCATCGCCGCGCTGCTGGCGGAGGGACACCAGGACGCGGTGATCGCCGAGCGGCTGGGCATCAGCGTGCGCACCTGCCGTGCGCACATCGCCCGCCTGTCGGAGACGCTCGGCGCGGCCAGCCGTACGCAGCTGGGCGTCCGGATCGCCCAGGCGGGCCTGGACGGGCCGCCGGGCACCGCCGAGGCGCCGGCGGTCACGGTTCCCGGTCGAGAATCCCGGATCGCCCGATGAGATAGCCGAGCTGGGCTCTGCTCGCGCTGCCCAGCCGGGCGGCGAGCTTGGCGATGTGCTCCCGGGCGGTGCGTACGTTCATGCCCAGGCGGTCGGCGATGACGGCGTCGGTGTGGCCCTCCACGAGGAGGCTCGCGATGGCGCGCTGGCGGTGGGTGACGCCGCCCTCGGGCGGTCGCGGGACGGTCAGCGGGTACATGGGGGCGGCCAGTCGCCACAGCCGGTCGAAGGTGGTGACGAAGTATGAGATCAGCGCCGGGTGGCGCACTTCGAGGGCGACGGTGCCGTCCGCGTCGGCGGGGAGGAAGGCGACCTCGCGGTCGATGACGATCAGGCGGTCGGTGAGCTCGTCGAGGGTGCGGGCCTCGACGTCGCCGCTGAGCCGTTCGTAGCGGGAGAGCACGAGCGGCAGGTGACGCTGGGTGTGCTGGTAGAGCGTGCGGATACGGCCCCCGCGGTCGAGCAGGGCCTGGTCGCGCTCCATGGCGAGGACCTGCGCCACCTCGCCGCGCCGGCCTCCGTAGTGGGCGCTGGGCTGGATGCAGAGCACCTCCTGGGCCGCTTCGGCCATGCTCTCGGTGATGGCGAGGTTGATCCGCGGAACACCGCTGAGGACCCTCAGGCCCGGGGTGTCCGCCGCCCCGCTGTGCCGGTGGCCGAACCGCAGGAGCGGTTCGAACGTCTCGGCCAGCCGCTCCGCGTGCCGCCGCTCGTCGATGATGCGTCGCTCGGCGACGCGCAGCAGCCGGTGCAGCGCGGCCGCGGGGGTGACCGGCTCCAGCCGGCTCACCTCGTCGACCGCCGGGTGCAGCAGCCCGAAGTCCACCAGGCAGGGCGCCGCGGCGGCCTCCTCCACCGTCACCCGCCCCTCGAGCAGGGCCCGTTCGTACAGGGCCACGCCCACGGAGCAGAGGTCCTCCGGTCGGTGTTCCGGATGTGCTGCCGGGCTCACTGCCTGCCCCCTCCCACTGTCGCCGTCAGTGCTCCTGCTTCAGGATCCCGGACTGCGCGATGAGATACCCGAGTTGGGCCCGGCTGCCGCTGCCCAGCGCGTTGGCCAGCTTGGCTATGTGCGCCCGGCAGGTGCGGACGTTCATGCCCAGGCGGCGGGCGATCGCCTCGTCGACGTGGCCCTCCACCAGGAGTTTGGCGATGGAGTGCTGGATCTCCGTGATGCCGTCCGGGGCGGTTTCGTAGGGCGTGGTGGCGCTCAGCAGGACCGCGCGGTTCCACATGAACTCGAAGACCTTGATCAGATAGCGGATGAGTCCGGGATGGCGGAGCTCCAGGGCCACCTTCTGGTCGTCGCGGGTGGGGATGAAGGCGACGGACTCGTCGCAGATGATGAGGCGTTCCACCAGCTCGTCGATCGTGCGGTACTCCACCTTGCCGTTGGCGAGGTGATCCACGTAGGCCAGTTGTTCGAGGTTGTAGCGGACCGTGTGCTGGTACAGGGTGCGGATGCGTACTCCGCGGTCGACCAGTGCCGTGTCCCGCTCCAGGCCCTGCCGGATGGTCCGCTCGGTGAAACGGTTGCTCGGCTGGACGGTGAGCATCTCGCTCTGGCACTGGGACGTGGCCAGGTCGAGCGCCGCGTTGATGCGGTCGCTGCCCTCCAGCACCGTGATGGAGGGGGTGGCCGATGCCGTCTGCGTGCTGAGGGACAGGAACGGCTCGAAAGCATCGGACAGTTCGATCGATCGCCGGCGGCGTTCGGTTATCTCGCGTTCGAGGGGGGTGAGCCGCTGGGCCAGCGCCACGACGGGAGGTACGGGGCGAAGCCAGTCCGGGTCGTCCGGATCTGGGTGGAGCAGGGCGAACTCCATCAGGCAGGGGGCCACTTCCGCATCGGTGCGGCAGATGCGCCCGGTGCGGAGCGCATGGGCATAAAGTCGGCCACCTTCCTCGCACATCTCGGTCACCGCATGAGGATGTGTCTCCTTAGTCTGATTCGCCACCAAATCTCCACCCCCCAGGGTCCTGAACATGCAGGAACATGATGCACCGATTGTGTGGCCATGACGTGCCCGAATGAGCCATCGTCGTATCGGACGGGGGAAGAGGGGACCTTCAAGTGAGGACGAAGCCGACTATGGGTAAGAGAGCGCTTCGCTCGGTACTTGTCGCCACCTTCTCCGCCGTTGTGGCCCTCGTGGCATTGAGTGGGCCCTCAGCGACGAAGAGTGACGACCGGGCGGACAGTAAGTGGCCGGCGGTACCTGTGTCCACGGCTCCTGCGGACGCGGCAGACAGTTCTGGGAGCTGATGTGACCACGCCACCCGACGACCGCTCCTTCCGACGTGAAATGGCCACCGCCTACCGTTCGGGCTGGCACTTCATCGACCTGGTCACCGCCATCCCCCACAGGGGCGATTCGGTGATGGTGACCGTCTTCGGTGAGCCGGTGGTCGTCACGCGGGACGAGGACGGAGACGTACGGGCCTACCGGTGCCTGCGGCGGCCGCGCGGTGCGCCGCAGCCCGTGCGGTGCGCCATCCGGTACGGAATGATCTTTGTGAACCTGGACCAGCGGGACCACCGGCAAGTGGCGCCGGAGCCCGCCGACCTACGGACCATCTCAGCCACCCCCCGCAGTGCCTGACGCGATTCCCCCGTCGCAACACATCGCTCAGGTGCTTCCCCCCGCAGCGGCGTCACCGTGACCTGAACACGGTGACGCCGCTGCAGTTTTCCCTGGTATCTCCGGAAATCCCCCATGCGAGCCGTGGCCGGAAAACGCCCCCGGCTCTCAGCCGCGCCCCAGCGCCCGGGTCAGTTCGATCTCGATCACCACACGGGACGGGTTCGGGCCCGGCGTGCGGTCGTAGCGTTCGGCGTAGCGGCGTACCGCCTCCGCGATCCGCTCCGGCTCCGTCCGGACGAACGCGCGCCCCTCCAGCGTGGCCCAGCGCCGTCCCTCCACCTGGCACACCGCGACCGGCGCCCCCTGCTCCCCGGCCGCGAGCACGTGCCCCACCTTCGCGCTCGTCCTGTTGGTGATCACCCGGGCCAGGCGTGCGTCCGGGTCGTACGTCACCCCCACCGGGACGACATGCGGGGTGCCGTCGGGGCGGAGCGTCGTCAGGGTGCACAGGTGCCGCTCCTGCCAGAAGTCGAGATACGCGGTGTCGGGAGCCCCCGGGTCGAGGGCATACGTGGTGGTGGCCATGGACACGGAACCTAGCTCGAATCCGGACCGGCCGAACCGGCCCACCCCCTTGAGGCTTGCCTTGAGTGGAATAGACTCAACTTTGTGCACGTTGTTTGAGTCAGCACTGGGAGACGTGGCAGACCGCTGACGCCGCCAAGGAGGAGAGAAGCGACCGTGGACGCCGAGCTGACCAACAGGAGTCGGGACGCGATCAACGCGGCCGGGAACCGGGCCGTGACGGGGGGACACCCCGACCTGACCCCCGCCCACCTGCTCCTCGCCCTGCTCGAGGGCCAGGACAACGAGAACATCATCGACCTGTTGTCGGCCGTCGACGCCGACCAGGCGTCCGTCCGTGCCGGCGCCGAGCGCGTGCTCGCGTCGCTGCCCAGTGTGACCGGCTCGACCGTCGCTCCGCCGCAGCCCAACCGCGAGCTGCTGGCCGTGATCGCCGACGCGCAGAGCCGGGCCAAGGAGCTGGGCGACGAGTACCTGTCCACCGAGCACCTGCTCATCGGCATCGCCGCCAAGGGCGGCGCGGCCGGCGAGGTGCTCTCCCGGCAGGGTGCCGGTGCGAAGAAGCTGCAAGAGGCGTTCCAGAAGGCGAGGGGAGGGCGCCGGGTGAACACACCCGACCCCGAGGGCCAGTACAAGGCCCTGGAGAAGTTCGGCACCGACTTCACCGCGGCGGCGCGCGAGGGCAAGCTGGACCCGGTCATCGGCCGGGACCAGGAGATCCGCCGCGTCGTGCAGGTGCTCTCGCGCCGCACCAAGAACAACCCGGTCCTCATCGGCGAGCCCGGCGTCGGCAAGACCGCCGTCGTCGAGGGACTCGCCCAGCGGATCGTCAAGGGCGACGTGCCCGAGTCCCTGAAGGACAAGCGGCTGGTGGCGCTGGACCTCGGCGCGATGGTCGCGGGCGCGAAGTACCGCGGTGAGTTCGAGGAGCGGCTGAAGACGGTCCTCGCGGAGATCAAGGACTCCGAGGGCCAGATCATCACCTTCATCGACGAGCTGCACACCGTCGTCGGCGCGGGCGCGGGCGGCGACTCCGCGATGGACGCCGGCAACATGCTCAAGCCCATGCTGGCCCGCGGCGAGCTGCGCATGGTCGGCGCGACCACGCTCGACGAGTACCGGGAGCGGATCGAGAAGGACCCGGCGCTGGAGCGGCGCTTCCAGCAGGTGCTGGTGGCCGAACCCAGTGTGGAGGACTCCATCGCGATCCTGCGCGGGCTCAAGGGCCGCTACGAGGCCCACCACAAGGTCCAGATCAACGACTCCGCCCTGGTGGCCGCCGCGACCCTGTCCGACCGCTACATCACCTCGCGCTTCCTGCCCGACAAGGCGATCGACCTCGTCGACGAGGCCGCCTCCCGGCTGCGCATGGAGATCGACTCCTCGCCCGTGGAGATCGACGAGCTCCAGCGCGTCGTCGACCGGCTGCGCATGGAGGAGCTGGCCCTGGACAAGGAGACCGACGCCGCCTCGCGCGAGCGCCTGGAGAAGCTGCGCCGCGACCTCGCCGACAAGGAGGAGGAGCTGCGCGGTCTGACCGCCCGCTGGGAGAAGGAGAAGCAGTCCCTCAACCGCGTCGGTGAGCTGAAGGAGCGGCTCGACGACCTGCGCGGCCAGGCCGAGCGCGCCCAGCGCGACGGCGACTTCGACACCGCATCCAAGCTGCTGTACGGGGAGATCCCGACCCTGGAGAAGGAGCTGGAGGCCGCCTCGCGCGCCGAGGAGGAGGCCGCCAAGGACACCATGGTCAAGGAGGAGGTCGGCCCGGACGACATCGCCGACGTCGTCGCCTCCTGGACCGGTATCCCGGCGGGCCGCCTCCTGGAGGGCGAGACGCAGAAGCTGCTGCGCATGGAGGACGAGATCGGCAAGCGGCTCATCGGCCAGGGCGAGGCCGTGCGCGCCGTCTCCGACGCCGTACGCCGCAGCCGCGCGGGCATCTCCGACCCCGACCGGCCCACGGGTTCCTTCCTCTTCCTCGGCCCGACGGGCGTCGGCAAGACCGAACTGGCCAAGGCGCTCGCGGACTTCCTCTTCGACGACGAGCGGGCGATGGTCCGCATCGACATGTCGGAGTACAGCGAGAAGCACAGCGTGGCCCGGCTGATCGGCGCCCCGCCCGGTTACGTCGGCTACGAGGAGGGCGGCCAGCTGACGGAGGCGGTGCGCCGCCGCCCGTACAGCGTGGTCCTGCTGGACGAGGTGGAGAAGGCCCACCCCGAGGTCTTCGACATCCTGCTGCAGGTGATGGACGACGGCCGGCTGACCGACGGTCAGGGCCGCACGGTCGACTTCCGCAACACGATCCTGGTCCTCACCTCCAACCTGGGCAGCCAGTTCCTGATCGACCCGATCACGAGCGAGGAGGAGAAGAAGGAGCAGGTGCTGGAGGTGGTCCGCGCCTCCTTCAAGCCGGAGTTCCTCAACCGCCTGGACGACCTGGTGGTCTTCTCGGCCCTGACCAAGGACGAGCTGAGCCGGATCGCGCAGCTGGCGATCGACCGCCTGGCCCGTCGTCTGGCGGAGCGCCGCCTGACCCTGGACGTCACTCCGCAGGCCCTGGCGTGGCTGGCCGACGAGGGCATGGACCCGGCCTACGGCGCCCGCCCGCTGCGCCGTCTGGTGCAGACCGCCATCGGCGACCGCCTCGCCAGGGAGATCCTCGCCGGCGAGGTCAAGGACGGCGACACGGTCCGCGTCGACCGCTTCGGCGAGGGCCTGCTGGTGGGCCCGGCGACCGGCAAGACGCTGTAGCTCCCGGGCGCACGCGCGGCTCGTCACCCGGCCGGGTGACGGGCCGCGGCGCTCACGTCGTGAACGCCGCGAACCCGACCAGGGCGGTGCCGGAGTCCTCGTACACCCCGCTCACCTGCACGGCGTCGGCGCCCACCCCTTCCGGCAGGCCCTTCATGTGGTTCAGATCCAGACACAGATCCGCGTCGTCCGCGCAGAACTCCGTCTCCGGCGCCGGGGCGTCCGGGTAGGTGTGGTGCAGCCAGTCCAGGACACCGGCCCGGGGCATCCGGAAGTCCGCGCTGCAGGACACGTCCTGCCGGCCCTGCTCCACGCACACCCGGGCCTGCTGGGCGCCGTCCGGAAGGGCCGCCCCGCCGAAGCTCAGCGCCTCCGTGCAGGGGACCGTCTTGGGGCCGCCGCCGAGTGGGTACTCGGAGTCGGACAGGACCATGCCCGCGAAAGCGACGAGGAACGGAGCAGGGCCGCCGCCGGCACCGCCATGACCGCCGCGACCAGCCACCATCTGGTCCGGCCCCGTGGCACCCGTTCGGCGCCGGGCCGATCCGCCGTTCCGGTCCGTGTACGTGCCATGATCCCCACCTCCACCCGCCAGGCGTCCACCGGTCGGCCGGATCATGTCAGCCCAGGGCTGACATGATCCGGCCGA
>NZ_MUBM01000157.1 GCF_002154505.1 Streptomyces carpinensis
CGGGGGTGGCCGGTGCTGCGGTTGCGGGTGTTCCGGGGGGTCCGGCGGTGCCCGGCACTCCGCCTCCGCCGCCCGGTGCTCCCTCCTACGGCTACCCGCAGGGCCCCGGTGCTCCCGGTGTCCCGGCCACTCCGCCCCCGGCCGGTCCGGGCCGGCCTCTCGCACCGAACGCCGGTGACATCGCCGACGCCGCGACGAGCAAGGCGGCGCCTCCGCCGCGCCGTGGGCGGGGCGGCTCGCCCACGCCTCCGCCGCCGGGTGCTCCCGGGGCGCCCGGCGCGCGGCCGGGCGAGGCCCCCGCGCCGCCCGCGCCTGGTGCCCCGGGTGCCGGGGGTGGGTACGTGCCGACCCAGCTCGTCTCGTCGCTCGGGCCCGACGGTCCCGCCGGGCCCGGGGCTCCGGCCGGTCCGCCCACGCCTCCGCCGCCGGGCGCCCCAGGGACTCCGGGCGGTACGCCGCCGGGCGGCGTACACCACGCCGCCACGATGCTCGCCGACCCCGGCCAGACCGGTGGCGGCGCCCCGCAGCCGCCCGGTCCGCCGCAGCCGCCGGGTGCGCCCGGCGGGCTCGGTGCTCCGGGCGCACCGGGGGTTCCCGGCGCACCGGGGGCCGGGCAGGGTGCAGTGCACCACGCGGCGACCATGCTGGCAGGGCCCGGCATGCCTCCGCCGCCGGCCCCGGGTGCCCACGGCACGCCTCCGCCGCCGCCCGTCCCGGGCGTTCCCGGAGTGCCTCCGGGGGCCCCGCAGCTGCCGCAGCCCATGCCCCCTGGCGCCGTGCCGCCGCCCGGTCAGCAGCCCGTGCCGGGTCAGCAGCCTCCGGCCTACGGCTACCCCCCACAGGGGCAGCCGACGGTCGGTCCCGGCTACCAGGCCGTGCTGCGCTACCGCGCCCAGGACGGGTCCGAGCAGCAGGTGATCCGGCGTTCGGCGCCGGGTGTGCCGCACCCGGAGTGGCAGATCTTCCACGAGCTGCGCGCCATGAACGTGCCGCCGGACCAGGTGCTGGAGCTGCACACCGAGCTGGAGTCGTGTCAGCTGCCGGGCGCCTACTGCGCGCGGATGATCCGTGAGCAGTGGCCGCAGGCGCGGATCACCTCGATCGCGCCGTACGGCACCGACCACGCGAGCCGCCAGCAGGGCATGCGGCAGCTCCTCGCCCACCAGGGTGAGTTGCATCAGGTGGCCGACGGGCCCGCCCGTCCGGCCCCGGTCCGCGCGCCGATCCCGCCGGTGCAGGCGGCGCCGCCTGTTCCGCCGGAGGGCATCGCCCAGGAGCTGGGCGCGGCGTTCGGGCCGGGGGTGTTCCGGTTCGAGCAGGCGGCGGTCTCCCGTCAGGGCGTGCCGCCGATCGTGGCGCACACGCTGGTGGTGGCGGGCCTGCCGATGGACATGGGCCCGTTCTTCTGGGCGCAGGCCCAGCCGGGGCGGCCGGTGCCGACGCTGGCAGAGCTGGCGGCCGAGCGTGGGGTGCAGCCGGCTCCGGACGCGGGCTCGTACCTGGTCATGGGCAGCGACTTCGGCAAGGCGATCTGTGTGCAGTACGGCACGGCGAACATCGTCGCGGTGCCGGTGGAGGCGGGTCCGGGCGGTACGTCCGTGCCGCCGCAGTTCGTGAACACCGGCCTGCCGGAGTTCGCGCGCTGCCTGGCGCTGCTCGGGCGGATGTGGCGGCTGCGACACGGCCTGAACCAGGAGCAGGCGGGCCGCTGGACCGTCGACTTCCAGGCCCAGCTCGCCGCTCTCGACCCGGCGGCGCTCGGTTCGTCGGAGAGCTGGTGGTCGGTGCTGCTGGAGCAGATGTGGGACGGCCTGCTGTGAGCCTTTCGGCGCCCGGCGCGTGAGCGCCTGAGCCGCCTTTGAGGAGGCGGGCGTCCGACGGCATGTGGGGCCGGACGTGGTCGTACGACTCGTATGACCACGTCCGGCCTTTTTGTGTTTGGAGGCTGATCGAAACGTTCGCTCGGAGTGTCGCGTTATGAACATTTCCGCCCAATACCTCAAGATGTGCGCGAAATCATCGTGTCGCATCCGCTCGGCAGGGTTTCGGCGGAGAGGGGTTCAGGATGGGCAGCGCCTCGAGGTCATCGGCCGCGTTCCACGGCTTCGTGGTCGTGAAGGGGCGTGGCTACCGTCCCGACCAGGTGAACGCCTGCGCGGACGGTCTCTCCGACGAGCGTGACGCCGCCTGGGAGCGTGCCGCGCGGCTGACCGTGCTCGCCAAGAACATGGAGGCGGAGCTCGCCGCCCTGCGGGAGACCGTCGACCGGCTCGGCGAACAGACCTACGAGTCGCTGGGGGAGGGCGCCCGGCGGCTGTACGAGCTGAGTCAGCGGGAGGCCCAGGCACTGCGGGAGCGGGCGCGGCAGGAGGCGCAGCAGTTGGAGGAGTCGGCGCGGGCGCATGCCGACGGTGTGCTGGAGGCGGCGCGGGCGCACGCCGACACCGTACGCGCCGAGGCCGAGGAGCGGGCCCGGCAGTTCCTGGTCGCCGCCCAGGCGGAGGCCGAGGAGCTGCGGGTCTGCGTCCGCCGCGAGGTGAAGGGGAGCCGGGGCGAGGCCATGGCGGCCCTGCGGGAGATGCGGCAGCGCACGTCCGGGATGCTCACCGAGCAGTCCCGCGAGCACGCCGCCCGACTCGCGGAGGCGGAACGGGAGGAGACCGAGCGTCAGGCCGCGCTGGAGGCCGCGCACTCCCGGCGCATCGAGGCGGCCGAGGCGGCGCTGGCCGCGGCCGAACAGGCCCTCGCAGACGCGCGGGAGGTGGACCGGCGGGCGCCGGAGGAGGCCCGGGCGCGGGCAGCCGAGGTGCTGGCCGAGGCACGGCTGCGGGCGGACCGGATCGCCTGCGAGACCGAACGGGTGCTGCGCGAGCACGGCGAACTGTGGGACGACGTACGGGCCCAGATGGACAGCGTGCAGGACAGCATCACGGCACTGACCGGGCAGGGCTGGTCGGAGTAGACCCGGCGGGGCCGTCTCCGGGTCAGCGCCCCCTGCGCACCGCCCCGGCCAGGATCCAGCCCTCCACCGCCTCGTACTGCCGCCGCTGCTCCTCCGCCTTCGCCCGGCCGGACACCAGCGTGCCCAGCCAGCCGAAGAGGAAGCCGAGCGGGATGGTGACCAGGCCGGTCGTGGTGAAGGGGAAGTAGTTGAAGTCGGCCTCGGGGAAGGCGGCGACCGGCGAGCCGGAGACGAGATCGGTGCCCGGCATCAGCAGCAGCACCGCGAGGGTTCCGCCGATCAGGGTGCTCAGCAGGCCCGTTCGGGTGTAACGGCGCCAGAAGAGGCTGTACACCAGGGCGGGCGCGATGGCCGAGGCGCCCAGGCAGAAGCTCAGCGTCACCAGCGGCTGGAGGCTGCGGTGCTGGACCATCGTGGCCAGCAGGATCGTCGGGATGCCCACCGCCAGCGCCGAGAGGCGGGCCAGCGTCATCTCACGGCGCGCCGGCATCTCCTGCACGCGCGCGGCGAAGACGTCGTGGGCGAGGGAGTTGGCGCAGGCCAGGATCATTCCGGCGACCGAGGCGAGCAGGGTCAGGAAGATGGCCGTGGTGACCGCGGTGAACAGGAAGGTCTCGCCGGTGGAGACGTCCGCGCCGAACGCGGCCCGCGATCCCAGCAGATAGGCGGTGTTGCCCTGCGGGTCGGCGCGTGCGATCACCGCGCGCCCGAGGAGTGCCGTGGCGCCGAAGCCGACCACGGTGACGACGAGCACGAACAGCGCCACGCTCGACACCGCCCAGGACATCGACCGCCGCACCTGCCGTGCGCTGGAGGCGGTGTAGGTGCGCATGGTGATGTGCGGCAGGCACGCGCCGCCCAGGACCACCGTCAGCTCGGAGGTGATCATGTCAAGGCGGGGGTTGGCGCCACCCGCGAACTCGATGCCCGAGTGCAGGAAGGCCGATCCGACCCCGCTCTGTTGCGCGGCCGCGTCGAAGAGCGCGCCGGGGTCCCAGTCGAACCGCCGCAGGATGAGCAGGGCGACCACGGCCCCGGACCCCAGCAGCATCACGATCTTCAGGATCTGGATGAGGGCCGTCCCCTTCATCCCGCCGATGGCCGCGTAGCTGATCATCAGCACGCCCAGGCCGATCACGCACCCCGTCTTGAGCGAGTCGGAGGAGAACCCGAGGATGAAGGCCAGCAGCTGGCCCGTGCCGGCCAGCTGCACCAGCATCAGCGGCACCAGCGCGGCGATGGTCACCGCGCACGCCGTCATCCGTGCGGCCCGCCCCGGCGTCCGCCGCGCCAGCGCGTCCCCCATGGTGAACCGGCCCGCGTTCCGCAGGGGTTCGGCCAGCAGGAACATCATCAGCATCAGCGACAGCGCCGTGCTCAGCGCCAGCACGATCCCGTCGTAGCCGCACAGGGCGATCACCCCGCCCGTGCCCAGCACGCTGGCCGCCGAGATGTAGTCGCCCGCGATGGCCAGGCCGTTGCGCATGGGGGACAGGGAGCTGTAGCCCGTGTAGAACTCGTCCAGGTCGTCCCGGTCCGGGCCGGTCATCACGCACAGCAGCAGGGTGATGGTGGCGACGCTGGTGAACGCCACCAGGGACACCGCCTGGGGAGGTCCGCCGAAGAGCGTCATCGGGCCGCCTCCCGCTTGCTGTCCAGTTCCGCCTGTCTGCGTATGCGGTCCGCGATCGGGTCGACGTACCGGCGCGCCGTGTACTCGTACAGCGAGATCGCCAGCAGGGTGACCGGCAGCTGCGCCAGGGCGAGGAGCAGCCCGACGGGCAGCCCGCCCACGCCCTCGCGCGTCATGAAGGACGGCGCGAAGGCGGACAGCAGGAGGAAGAGCGTGAAGTACCCGAGCGCGGTGAGGGCGGCCACGCGCCGCTGCCAGCGGTAGGCGCCGCGCAGAATCCGCAGGTCGCTGTGGTGGCCGAGCGACTCCCGCCGCGGCAACCGCCGCTGCTCGGGCTGGTGTTCGGGTGGCGGCGGCTGCCAGGGGTAGGTGGCGTACGACGGCGAGGGATCGTGAGCGGGGTACGACATCCCGTGCTCCTCTGCGGGCGGCTCTGGAAGAGAGGTGCGGGGTGGGAGGTGGCGTGCGGGGCCGATGTGCGGGTCACGCACGCTACTCGGCGCCCGGGCGACGCGCGGCGTTTTCACCAAACTGAGTGGTCGGTATGCGCTTACTGCGCGGACGCGACCTTCCCGCCGCGATGTCACATCCGGGAGCCCCCGCACCCTCTGGTCCACGGAAACCCCGGACCGGACAGAGGAGAGCCACCATGAGGAACATCGTCGTCTTCGGGGCGAACGGGCCCACCGGACGGCTGGTCGTCGAGCAGGCGGGCGCGGCCGGATGCCGGGTCACGGCCGTCACCCGCCGTCCCGAGTCCTTCCCGGTGCGGGGGGCACACGTGCGGGTGGCCGAGGCGGACGTGCTCGACGCCGGCGCGGTCGGGCACGTGGTGGCCGGGCACGACGTGGTCATCTCGGCGCTCGGCGTGCCCTTCGGCCGCGAGCCGGTCAGCGTGTACTCCTCCGGGGCCACGCACATGATCCGGGCCATGGCCGCGCACGGCGTACGGCGCCTGGTCGCGGTCACCTCCACGATCATGTTCGGCACGCCCGCCCCGGATGAGGGCTTCCTCTTCCGCAGGGTGCTGGAACCGGCCGTGGCGCGGTTCATGGGACGCACGGTCTACGACGACATGCGGCGCATGGAGGAGATCGTCCGCCGCAGCGACCTCGACTGGACGGTCATCCGTCCCGGCGGGCTGTTCGACGCCCCGGACGTCAGCGACTACCGGATCGGCACCTCACGCCTGCCGGGCCGCTACACCGCGCGCGCCGACCTGGCCCACGAGCTGCTGCGGCAGGCGGACGAGCGGCGGTACGTGCACGAGTTCGTCGACGTACGCACGACGCAGGGCACCCCGACCTTCGTCGAACTGATCCGCAAGGAGGCGCTGGGCAGGTGAGTCGGGCGCCGGGTGGGTGAGGGAGCCACTGGGCGGGTGAAGGAGCCGCCGGGCGGGTGAATGAAGTTCGGGGTGAGGGGCCTTTGTGCCCGTACCGGTGAGGAGCCGTCGGCTTCGGCCGGGCGGAGGAAGTACGGGCAGCGGTCCCGCCCCCGCGCCGGCCGGCGGCCCTCACTCGCGCAGCACCGGGAAGCGCCGGGGCGCCAGCGTGAGCAGGACCGCGAAGGCCAGCGCGGCCGCGCATCCCGCGCCCAGGTAGACCGCGTGCACCGCGTCCGCGACGGCCCGGCGGGTCGGTTCGGCCGCCGTCCCCGCGTCCAGCGCGCGTGTCACCGCGTCCAGGTCGCTCGCGCCGCCCAGGCGCGCCGACAGCACGCCGTTGGCGACCGCGCCGAAGACGCAGGCGCCGAGGGTCTGGCCGGTCTGGCGGCAGAAGAGGACCGAGGCGGTGGCCGTGCCGCGCTCCGACCAGCCGACCGTCGACTGGACGCCGACGATGAGCGGAAGCTGGAACAGACCCAGGGCCGCGCCCAGCCCGAGCATCAGGACCGTCGGCTGCCAGGCCGCGCCCGGGTACGGCAGGAAGGGGAACGCGAACAGGATCAGGGCCGCCACGCCGATGCCGAGCATCGCGGTGTTCCTGAAGCCGATGCGGCGGTAGACGTGCTGGCTGAGCGCGGCCGAGACGGGCCAGCTCAGCGTCCACACCGACAGCACGAAACCGGCGGCCACCGGTGCTAGGCCGAGGACCGACTGGGCGTAGGTCGGCAGGAAGACCGTCGGGGCGACCATCAGCAGGCCCAGGGCGCCCAGCGCCAGGTTCACCGCGGCGATCGTACGGCGGCGCCACACCCACCCGGGGATGATCGGCTCGGCCGCCCGCTGCTCGATCACCACCACCAGTGCGGCCAGTGCCAGGCCCGCGCCGAACAGGGCGAGGGACGGCGCCGACAGCCACGGCCACGCCACGCCGCCCTGGACCACCGCGGTCAGCAGGGCACCCGCGCAGGCGAACACCGCCAGCGCGCCGGCCCAGTCGATGCGAGGGCGGGCGGCGCGCTCCCGCCGCGGCTCGTGCAGGTGACGGGCGATCAGCCACAGCGCGAGGGCGCCGATCGGCAGGTTCACGAGGAAGATCCAGCGCCAGTCGGCGTACGCCGCAAGCAGGCCGCCGAGCGCCGGTCCGGCGATCGCGGAGACCGCCCACACGGTGGACAGCCTGGCCTGGATCCTGGGGCGCTGCTCCAGGGGGTAGAGGTCGGCGGCGAGCGTCTGGACGGTGCCCTGCAACGCCCCGCCGCCCAGGCCCTGGACGACCCGGAAGGCGATGAGCGCGCCCATGCTCCAGGCGCCGGCGCACAGCAGCGAGCCGAGCAGGAACAGGGCCGCGCCCGCGACGAGCACCGGTTTGCGGCCGAAGGTGTCGGAGAGCTTGCCGTAGACGGGCAGCGTCACCGTCACGGCCAGCAGATAGCCGGAGAACAGCCAGGAGAAGACGGCGAAGCCGCCGAGGTCGCCGACGATCTGCGGCACGGCGGTCGACACGATCGTCGAGTCCAGTGCCGCCAGCGCCATGGCGAGCATCAGCGCGGCGACGACCGCGCCGCGACGGTCGGGCGCGGTGCGCCCGGTGGCCTGGCGTATCGCTGGTTCGGTGCTGCCCACCCCGGATCCTTTCCCCGTGCATCCATCTTCCGTCGCACAGCTTCGCACTCGGCCTTCAGGTAGCGGGAGGGTGGAGGCTCGCTGGGCCGGAGGGTGGACGCGACCCTGAGACGAGGTCCACCCGTCGGTGGACAGCCCCTAGGGGTAGCTCCGTACCCGGGGTCGGGGAGGGTTCGTACCGGCGGAGGACGAGAGAGCACCGGGGCCGTCCTTAACCTGGCTTTACGCCGCTGAGGGGCGGCGCACCGCACCGACGGGGGTGGGGTTTTCCCCCGCAGAAGACGGGGCCCGGCACCAGCGCGCCGCGGCCCTCGGCCGACCAGACTCGTCTGCATACCGAAGCACCTCGCTCGACCGATGAGCGACGAGCACGACCAACCGCTGACCGACATAGGAGACTTACCGTGACAACGGCTGTGACCATTCCCAGGCACGGGGGTACTGGAGGGACTACGGCCGTTGCCGCGCGGGCGCGGCAGGTCGTGAAGGCCTACGGGACCGGGGAGACCCGTGTCGTCGCCCTCGACCACGTCGACGTGGACATCGCCCGCGGCCAGTTCACCGCGATCATGGGCCCCTCGGGGTCCGGCAAGTCCACACTGATGCACTGCCTGGCCGGGCTCGACACCGTGACGAGCGGTCAGATCCACCTGGCCGAGACCGAGATCACCGGGCTGAAGGACAAGAAGCTCACGCAGCTGCGCCGGGACCGGATCGGCTTCATCTTCCAGGCGTTCAACCTGCTGCCGACGCTGAACGCGATCGAGAACATCACGCTGCCCATGGACATCGCCGGGCGGAAGCCCGACCGGGCGTGGCTGGACAGGGTGGTGGAGACCGTCGGGCTCGCCGGGCGGCTCAAGCACCGGCCGACCCAGCTCTCCGGCGGTCAGCAGCAGCGGGTCGCCGTGGCTCGTGCGCTCGCCGCCCGCCCCGAGATCATCTTCGGTGACGAGCCGACCGGGAACCTGGACTCCCGTGCGGGCGCCGAGGTGCTGGGCTTCCTGCGCCGCTCGGTCGACGAACTCGGCCAGACGATCGTGATGGTCACCCACGACCCGGTGGCCGCCTCCTACGCGGACCGGGTGCTGTACCTCGCCGACGGCCGGATCGTCGACGAGATGTACCAGCCGACCGCGGACGCGGTGCTCGACCGCATGAAGGACTTCGACGCCCGGGGGCGTACGTCATGACCGTCCTGAAGACGTCGATGCGCAACTTCTTCGCGCACAAGGGTCGGATGGCCCTCTCGGCGATCGCCGTGCTGCTGTCGGTGGCCTTCGTCTGCGGGACGCTGGTCTTCACCGACACCATGAACACCACCTTCGACAAGCTGTTCCAGGCGACGTCGTCCGATGTGACGGTGAGCGCCAAGGGCGCTTCGGACACCGGTGAGACGACCTCCGACAACGGCAGGCCGCCGGTCGTGCCGGCCTCCCTGCTCGGCAAGGTGCGCGGGGCGCAGGGCGTGCGGTCGGCGGAGGGGACCGTCTTCTCGACCTCCGTCACCGTCGTCGACGGCAAGAAGGACAACCTGTCGCCCTCCAGTGGCGCCCCGACCATCGTCGGCAGCTGGAACGGCAACGACGCCCGCACCATGAAGATCACCTCCGGTACGGCGCCCAAGGGCCCGGACCAGGTGATGGTCGACGCCGACACCGCCGACAAGCACCACCTGAAGCTCGGTGACGAGATCGGTGTGATCAGCGCGGTCGGCACGCACCGCGCGAGGATCTCCGGCATCGCCGCCTTCCAGGTCACCAACCCCGGTGCGGCGATCTTCTACCTCGACACGAGGACGGCGCAGCGGACGCTCGTCGGCAGCACCGGCGTCTACACCAACATCAACGTCACGGCCGCGTCCGGGGTGAGCGACCCGCAGCTGAAGAAGAACGTCCTCTCGGCGCTCGGCACCGGCTACAAGGTGCAGACCGCCAAGGAGACCGCCGACGCCAACCAGAAGGACGTCGAGGGCTTCATGAACGTCATGAAGTACGCGATGCTCGGCTTCGCCGGGATCGCCTTCCTCGTCGGCATCTTCCTGATCATCAACACCTTCTCGATGCTGGTCGCCCAGCGCACCCGCGAGATCGGCCTGATGCGGGCCGTCGGCTCCAGCCGCAAGCAGGTCAACCGCTCCGTGCTGGCCGAGGCGCTGCTGCTCGGCGTGTTCGGCTCGGTGCTGGGTGTCGGCGCGGGCGTCGGCCTCGCGGTCGGGCTGATGAAGCTCATGGGCCAGATGGGCATGCACCTGTCGACCAGCGATCTGACGGTCGCCTGGACGACCCCGGTGGTCGGTCTGCTGCTCGGCGTCGTCGTCACCGTCCTCGCCGCCTATCTGCCCGCCCGCCGGGCCGGCAAGGTCTCCCCGATGGCCGCGCTGCGCGACGCCGGAGCCCCGGCCGACGCGAAGGCCGGGCGGATCCGGGCCCTGGTGGGCCTGGTGCTGACCGGCGCCGGCGGTTACAGCCTCTACCTGGCCGCGGGCGTCGACAGGGCGAAGGACGGCTCGCTCTGGCTGGGCCTGGGCGTGGTGCTGTCGCTGATCGGGTTCGTCGTCATCGGCCCGCTGCTCGCGGGTGGCGTGGTGCGGGTCCTGGGCGCCGTACTGCTGAGGGCCTTCGGGCCGGTGGGCCGGATGGCCGAGCGCAACGCGCTGCGCAACCCGCGCCGTACGGGCGCCACGGGTGCCGCCCTGATGATCGGTCTCGCGCTGGTCGCCTGCCTCTCGGTGGTCGGGTCCTCCATGGTCGCCTCCGCCACCGACCAGCTCGACAAGACCGTCGGCACCGACTTCATCGTCCAGTCCGACAGCGGTCAGCTGGTCACCCCGCAGGCGGTCAAGGCCATCAAGGACACGCCGGGGCTGGCCCGGGTCACCGAGTACAGGTGGACCAAGGCCGACTTCACCACCCCGGACGGCAAGACCCTCGACGACACGGCGATCACCGCGGCCGACCCGACGTACGCGACGGACCTGCGCACCAAGACCGTCGCCGGGAATCTCAAGGACGCCTATCTGCCGAACTCGATGTCCGTGCACGAGAAGTTCGCCAAGGCCCACGGCATCCACCTCGGCTCGAAGATCGCCGTCGCCTTCAAGGACGGCTCCACGGCCCATCTGACGGTCCGCGCGATCACCAGCAGCGACGTCGTCATCGACCAGGGCGCGATGTACACCTCGATCTCCACGCTCGCCCAGTACGTGCCCGCCGACAAGATGCCGCTGGACCAGCTGGTCTTCGCCACCGCCAAGGACGGGCAGCAGGACGCCGCCTACAAGTCGCTGAAGTCCGCGCTGCACGACTACCCGCAGTACAAGGTGCGCGACCAGACCGACTACAAGCAGGCGCTGAAGGACCAGATCGGCCAGCTGCTGAACATGATCTACGGCCTGCTGGCGCTGGCGATCATCGTCGCGATCCTGGGTGTGGTGAACACCCTGGCCCTGTCGGTGGTCGAGCGGACCCGCGAGATCGGCCTGATGCGGGC
>NZ_MUBM01000158.1:0-34722 GCF_002154505.1 Streptomyces carpinensis
ACGCGGCGTACGCCGCGTTCATGAGCCGGAGCCTGAAGCTGATGAAGGCGTTCCGCTTCCGCTAGCCAACACCGCTTGGACCACCCGTTCTCAACGAGGAGAGCACGTGTCGCAGGAGAAGTCCGTCCAGACCCGGAACGAGAACGAGCACGACGAGGACGGGTACGGCTACGACTACGACGTCATCGTCGTGGGTTCGGGGTTCGGCGGATCCGTCTCCGCGCTCCGGCTGACCGAGAAGGGCTACCGCGTCGGCGTCCTCGAAGCGGGCCGCCGCTTCACCCGCGAGACCCTGCCGAAGAACTCCTGGGACCTGAAGAACTACCTGTGGGCCCCGAAGCTCGGCATGTACGGCATCCAGCGCATCCACCTGCTGGGCAACGTCATGGTGCTGGCCGGCGCGGGGGTCGGCGGCGGTTCCCTCAACTACGCCAACACCCTCTACGTACCGCCGAAGGCCTTCTTCGACGACCCTCAGTGGCGGCACATCACCGACTGGCAGGAGGAGCTGGCCCCGTACTACGACCAGGCCAAACGCATGCTCGGCGTGCGGCTCAACCCGACGATGACCCCCTCCGACGTGCACCTGAAGGCGGCGGCACAGCGCATGGGCGTCGGCGACACCTTCCACATGGCGCCGGTCGGGGTGTTCTTCGGGGACGGCGAGGACGCCGACGGCGCGGCGAGGGCAGAGGCCGGGCAGCAGGTCGCCGACCCCTACTTCGGCGGCGAGGGACCGGACCGCAGGGCGTGCACCGAGTGCGGCGAGTGCATGACGGGCTGCCGGCACGGCGCGAAGAACACCCTGAACGAGAACTACCTCTACCTCGCCGAGAAGGCGGGCGCGGTCGTCCATCCCATGACGACGGTCGTCTCGGTCACGGACGACTCCCGGGGCGGCTACGCGGTCGCCACGCTCCCGACCGACGACAAGAAGAAGGGCGGGGGCCGGATCTTCACGGCCCGCCGGGTCGTGCTGGCCGCCGGCACCTACGGCACTCAGACGCTGCTGCACCGCATGAAGGAGGGCCGGCAACTGCCGTACCTCTCGCCCCGGCTGGGGGAGCTGACCCGCACCAACTCCGAGGCGCTGGTGGGCGCCCAGACCGACAACCGGCGCTACCGGAGGGCGACCGGCGAGTCGAGGGCCGACTTCACCCGCGGAGTCGCCATCACGTCCTCCATCCACCCCGACGAGAGCACCCACATCGAGCCGGTCCGCTACGGCAAGGGCTCCAACTCGATGGGCGGACTGTCGATCCTGCAAGTCCCCTATGTGGACGGCGGATCGAGGATCGCCGCCTGGCTGGCGAACGCCGCCCGCCACCCCCTGCTGGTGCTGCGCTCCCTGTCCAACCGCCGCTGGTCGGAGCGGACCATCATCGGTCTGGTGATGCAGTCCCTGGACAACTCGCTGACGACGTACCTGAAGCCGGACGGCGTCGGCAAGGGCCTGCTCACCGCGCGCCAGGGGCACGGCTCGCCCAACCCCAAGCAGATCCGGGCCGCCACGGAGGGCGCCTCCGCGCTCGCCGCCGAGATCAACGGCTTCGCCGGCTCCAATGTGGGCGAGCTGATGGGCACCCCGCTCACCGCGCACTTCCTCGGCGGTTGCCCGATCGGCGACTCGGCCGGGACGGGCGTCATCGACCCGTACCACCGCCTCTACGGCCACCCGGGCATCTCGGTCGTGGACGGCGCGGCCGTCTCCGCGAACCTGGGAGTGAACCCGTCCCTGACCATCACCGCGCAGGCCGAGCGGGCGATGTCGTACTGGCCCAACAAGGGCGAGGCCGACCCGCGTCCGGCGCAGGGCGCGGCGTACGAGCGTCTGAAGCCGGTCGAGCCCCGCCGGCCGGCGGTCCCGGCGGACGCGTTCGGCGCACTGCGGCTGCCGTTCCTCGGGATACCCGCGGTTCCGCCGAAGAAGTAGAGACCCCTGGGCGGGGTCCCGCGCCATGCGACGCAGGACCCCGCGAGTCGCGTTACGCCTGGGGGGCCGCCTTGCGGCGACGCACGGCGAACAGCGCACCGGCGCCGACGACGACCGCGACACCGCCGACGAGGCCGATGGTCGGCACCATGGAGCTGGAGCCGGTCTCGGCGAGGCTGCCGGTGGCGTGCTGGGTGTTGTTCTGGTTGGGCTTCTCGGTCGGGACCGGGACCTTGCCGCCTTCCTGCGGCTTGGTGCCGCCGGTGTCGGTACCGGCCTTGACGATCTGGATGATGTAGTGCGCCTCGTCCGCGCTGAGGCAGTTCTCCTCCTCGTCGAAGTAGAGCCCGCCGCCGATCGTGAGGCCCTCACCGATCGGGGCGTTCGCCTTGACGTTCACCCGGAGCTGGTACGTGACCGTCTTGCCGCCGGCGATGTCGGCCAGGTCGAGGTAGCCCACGGAGTGGCCCTCGTCGTCCGTGACGTCGACCCAGACTCCGTCGTACTTCACCTGCAGCTGGACCTGGCTGGTCTTGAACGCGTACGGGGCGTTGGGGTCGCTGGGGCCGACGCCCGCGTAGAAGACCACGTCCTTGACGCTGCTCTGCGTCGGGTTCTTGACGCTGAGCGTGAAGGGGTGCCAGCCGCTGCCGACCGCGATCTTGCCGGGCAGGCCGTTGAGCTGGGCGTCCAGCTTGGACTTGTAGCCGGCGTTGTCTTCCTCGCAGACACCGGACGGCGTGGACGGCTCGTCGGTCGGCTCGGCCGACTCGCTCGGCGGCGTCGCCGTGGGGGTCGAGTCGGAGGAGGGCGCGCTGCTGGACGGCGTGACCTCGGGCTCGCTGGTCGACGGAGCTGACTCCGACTCGCTGGTGGAAGGGGTGGACTCGGGCTCGCTGGTCGACGGAGTCGACTCCGGCTCGCTGGTGGAGGGGGCGGACTCGGGCGACGACTCGGAGGCGGACAAGTTCGACGGGGTGCTGGGCGACTCCTCGGCGAACGCCGCGGGGGCCGACAGCAGAGCGAGCGGAGCTATGACGGCCGTCGCGGCGGCAGTGGCCATGGCGCGGCGAAGCTTCATGAAGACCTCGGAAAGTCAGGCGTACCGCGCGTCGGCACGATACGAACTGGTGAGCCACCGCGTGGCGGCGCGGGAATGGGACTTTGTTCAGCAGGTGTGACCCTGGGCACGCCTGAATGGTTGTGCGGCTCTCACAGGATCTTTATGTGATGCGCGTCATGGGGCAGGTGATGCGAATGAGGCATGCCGTGCCTGGTCCCGCAGGTGCGAAGGATCGCGAAGAGCCGCGCATACGGACGGCCGCGCAGAGCTGTACACGCGAAGGGCCGCGCAGAGCTGCGTACACGAAGGTCCGCGCATACTGAAAGGCCGCGCACGCGAAGGGCCCCGCGGGCTCGAGACGCGGGGCCCTTCTTCCGTCAGCACCGACGTCAGGGCGGCGCCGGTGCCGGGGAGCGGCGCCGGGGGGTCGCGCCGCTCGTCCTGTACGCCTTCCGCCCCGCGGTCGGCGCCCCTGCGTGTCCGGGGCGCGCGAATGGTCTCGACCTGTGGCGGTCCGGCGGTGCACCTCAATGCGATTGTCCGCTTGGGGACTTGGAGCTGGAGACTTTCTACGCATCGTGCTGAATGATCGCGGCACCAGCAACCGTTTGACCCGGCCTTGTGCGTTCTTCTGTTTCCGCCGGCCGGCCCCGGGCGTCCCCGGAGCCGGCCGTTATCTGGGTGACCGGGCTGCTGTCCCCTGCCGTCCGGTCACTTCCCTGGAGCGAGGTCCCACGACGCACGGCATGATCCGTGCATCTCATCGCTCCAGAGAGCCACGCGTGGTTCTCTCGGGCCCGCCCCTGGCTGGCACGGACACCTGGATCAACGAGACGGCGGCTACGGCGGTCACGCGCCGTACGGGTGAGAAACGACGGAGAGGTGACGGCGAGAGACGGGAAGAGGCGGCGGAGAGATGGCGGTGGAAGGAGAAGGGGCGGTGGAAGAGGTGGCGAAGAGGCGTCCGGAGAAGCGGGCGGAGCGGGGTGCCGGGGGACACCGGCGACCCACGGGCGCCGGACTCAGATCCTGCCGCGGCACAGCTCCAGCAGGGTCATCGCCAGCGTGGTGCCCGGCTTGCCGAGCGCGTCCCTGTAGTGGCCGAGGATCTCCATCTCGCGGGAGAGGTTCACGCGCCGGCCGCCGGAGGTGATCCGGGCCTCCTGGATGACGGCCGACACGGCCATCCGTTCCTGGACCAGCCCGATGATCCGGTCGTCGAGCGCGTCGATGCGCTCCCGCGCGCCGGTGATCACGTTCGCTGCCTCGTCGGTGCGGGCGCCGGTCTTCTCTGCTGCGTTCTGCGTCGCGGTGGTGGCGGTCATCTCGCGGGCTCCTCACTGGTTCGGGGTGAGGCGGCCCGGGCGGTCAGGGACCGGGAGAACGCCAGGCGCCCCGGACCTTGTCGGCCCGGGGCGCCTGGGAAGTCGCTTGTCAGTAGCTCAAGCAGCACGACCATGGCAGCCGGCGGGCCGGATGCCATAGGTAAAGACGAAGATCGTGGGCTGCGTGAGCATGGGGTCAGTATGCCCTCTCCGCGCAGGCCGTCCAAGGCGGCCCGCATGGTGAGATGCGCGACTGTGGGGTCCTCCCGCCGTACGCGCGGCCCGCCCCCGCGCTCACCTCGGTAGAATTGGCCAGGACGAAAGACCCGCCCCACCGCCGGAAGGCTCCCGTGTCATCAGCGTCCCCCGCTGCCGCCGCCCCCGACACCGTCCTGGTCGTCGACTTCGGTGCGCAGTACGCCCAGCTCATCGCCCGTCGCGTCCGCGAGGCCCGGGTCTACAGCGAGATCGTCCCCAGCACCATGCCGGTGGCCGAGATGCTCGCCAAGAACCCGGCGGCGATCATCCTCTCCGGCGGCCCCTCGTCCGTGTACGAGGAAGGCGCCCCCCGCCTGGACCGCGAGATCTTCGAGGCCGGCGTCCCCGTCTTCGGCATGTGCTACGGCTTCCAGCTGATGGCCGAGGTCCTCGGTGGCACCGTCGACAACAGCGGCGCCCGTGAGTACGGGGGTACGCCGCTGCACGTCTCGAAGGCGTCCTCCACCCTCTTCGAGGGCACTCCGGCCGAGCAGTCGGTGTGGATGTCCCACGGCGACGCCTGCTCCGCCGCCCCCGAGGGCTTCACCGTCACGGCCTCCACGGACGTCGTCCCGGTCGCCGCCTTCGAGAACGACGAGAAGAAGCTCTACGGCGTCCAGTACCACCCCGAGGTCATGCACTCCACGCACGGCCAGCAGGTGCTGGAGCACTTCCTCTACCGCGGTGCGGGCCTCGAGCCGAACTGGACCACCGGCAACGTCATCGAGGAGCAGGTCGAGGCGATCCGCGAGCTGGTCGGCGACAAGCGCGCGATCTGCGGCCTGTCCGGCGGGGTCGACTCCGCCGTGGCCGCCGCCCTGGTGCAGAAGGCCATCGGCTCCCAGCTGACCTGCGTCTACGTCGACCACGGCCTGATGCGCAAGGGCGAGACCGAGCAGGTCGAGAAGGACTTCGTCGCGGCCACCGGCGTGCAGCTGAAGGTCGTCGACGCCGAGCAGCGCTTCCTCGAGGCGCTCGCCGGGGTCAGCGACCCCGAGGAGAAGCGGAAGATCATCGGTCGCGAGTTCATCCGGGTCTTCGAGCAGGCCCAGGCGGAGATCATCGCGGACGAGGGCCCGGCCGTGGAGTTCCTCGTCCAGGGCACGCTCTACCCGGACGTGGTCGAGTCCGGCGGCGGCACCGGCACCGCCAACATCAAGTCGCACCACAACGTCGGCGGTCTGCCCGAGGACCTCGAGTTCAAGCTGATCGAGCCGCTGCGCAAGCTGTTCAAGGACGAGGTCCGCATGGTCGGCCAGGAGCTCGGCCTGCCGGACGAGATCGTCCAGCGCCAGCCGTTCCCCGGCCCCGGTCTCGGCATCCGGATCGTCGGCGAGGTCACCAAGGAGCGCCTGGACCTGCTGCGCGAGGCCGACGCCATCGCCCGCGAGGAGCTGACGGCGGCCGGTCTGGACCGGGACATCTGGCAGTGCCCGGTGGTCCTCCTCGCGGACGTCCGCAGCGTCGGCGTCCAGGGCGACGGCCGCACCTACGGCCACCCGATCGTGCTGCGCCCGGTCTCGTCCGAGGACGCCATGACCGCCGACTGGTCCCGCCTGCCGTACGACGTGCTCGCCAGGATCTCCACCCGGATCACCAACGAGGTGCGGGACGTCAACCGCGTCGTCCTCGACGTGACGAGCAAGCCGCCGGGCACCATCGAGTGGGAGTGAGCGAGCCCGGACCGAGTGAGCCCCGCCGCCCGTCGGGGCTCGGGTCCGATTGAGGTTCAGGTCCGCCTGAGAGTGCGCACCGGCTCTCCGGGCCGCCAGACCTGGGCGACCAGATAGGTGTCGTCCTCGACGTAGGTCCGTACGACCTCCGTCAGCTCGGTGCGGAAGAGGTGGAACGGCTGCGGCGGTTCCACCTCTTCCACATACGCCGTCTTCGCCGCCGGGTCCGTCACCTCGACCGCCCGGCCGCCGATCCGCACGTCGCCTCCGGCCATCCCGGTGTCCGGTCCCGGGTTCGCCTGGAGGGCGAATCTTGCGTCCCGGCGCAGGTCGAGCGCCTTGAGCGAGTCCGGCATCATGCCGAGCCACAGTTCGCCATGCAGGAACCGCACCTCCAGGCCGCTGGTGCGGGGCGAGCCGTCCTTGCGCAGGGTGACCAGGACGTGGTGCCGGAAGGCCGCGAAGCGCCTCTCGGCGGCTGCGGCCAGTTCGGGTTCCGCTGCGGCGAAAGCCGCCCAGTTCATCGCCATACGGAGAGTGTGAGGCGGAAACCGGACATCCTCTGTCGGGTATGCGGGGGCATCCCGCGCGCATCTTTACCCAACGGCGCTGTCATCCCGGCCTGACCGCCGGTAACTTCCGGCCCGTACGCCGACGCACCCGCCGGAGGACCCATGCACGGCCCCACTCCGCCCCAGCCCCTGCCCACGGACCGGCTGCGGTTCGCCATGCCGCCGAGGCACGAGTCGGTCGAGGACGAACGCCGGCACCGCAAGGAACGGCTCGCGGGCGCGCTGCGGATCTTCGGGCGGTACGGATTCGAGGACGGCGTCTCCGGGCACATCACCGCCCGTGATCCCGAGTTCAGCGACTGCTTCTGGGTCAATCCCTTCGGGATGCCGTTCAAGCACGTCACCGTGAGCGACCTCGTGCTCGCCAACCAGGACGGGCAGGTCGTGGAGGGCGGCTACCACGTGAACCAGGCCGCGTTCACCGTGCACGCCCAGGTGCACGCGACCCGCCCGGACGTGGTCGCCGTCGCCCACTGCCACTCGGTGCACGGCCGGGCCCTCGCCGCCCTGGGCGCCCTCCTGGAGCCCATCACCCAGGAGAGCTGCGCCTTCTACGAGGACCACGCTCTCTACGACACCTACACCGGCGTCGTGGTCGACGCGGAGGAGGGCCGCCGGATCGCGACCGCGCTCGGGTCGCACAAGGCGCTGGTGCTGCGCAACCACGGCCTGCTGACGGTCGGCGACTCGGTGGACGCCGCCGCCTGGTGGTTCCTGTCCATGGAGCGCTCCGCCAAGGTGCAGCTGGCCGCCGGCGCGGCCGGCCGGCCGGTCCTGATCGGCCACAAGGCGGCGGTCTCCACCCGCGAGCAGCTCGGCGGGGACCTCGTGGCCTGGATCAACTACCAGCCCCTGTGGCAGGAGATCAGCCGCAGCGAGCCGGATCTGCTGAACTGAGTCCCCAGGCGGTCGGAAGCCTCAGGACCCTGGCCGCCCCGGGTCCTGGAACCCCCGCAGCACCGCCGCCTTGGTCGTCGCGAACTCCTCGTCGGTGAGCACCCCGTCCCGGTACAGCCGCCCCAACTCCCGTAGACGGCGCAGCAGTACGTCGTGGTGGTCGGCCGGCGGCGGCACGGCGGACACGAGTTCGATCCGGTCGGCGAAGCCGGCGCCGGTGCGCGTCGAAGGGTGCGGCAGCCGGGCGGTGACGGCGGTCGCGACCAGTGCCGTGAGCAGGTCCCGGCGGGCACTGCCCCACAGGTCCAGGGCGTAGGGGTCCTTCTCGGGCGGCAGTTCGGAGAAGGCGGTCTCGCGGGTCACGAAGCGCAGCAAGCCGTCCTGGTGGCCGGAGTTGGGCAGCCACTCGACCCGGACCAGGTCGCCGAGGTCGATGATCCGCGAGCCGGTGGCGCGCTTGACCCGGTCGGAGGTGTCGGCCCAGTCGATGCGGACCTGGGTGCCGTCGAAGGAGACCGTGCCGTCGGAGGAACGGACCGAGACGGGCACCGGTGGCCCGGCGAGCAGATAGGTCCCGGCCGGCTCCTTGGGGACCTGGTCCAGGAGCAGGGCCTGGCGGATCTCCTCGGCGACGTACTCGGCGACCGGGGAACGGTCGAGGTCCACCAGCAGCCGATAGGGGTCGGCGGCCTCCGGCAGCCGTCCGCCGGTCGCCTGGAGCAGGGGGTCGGCGCCCTCCCGCAGGCGCATGCGCAACCGGCCTCGCCTGCGTTCGGGTTCGTAGGCCACGCCGGCGACGGCCTCCAGCGGCACGGCGATCTCTCCGTACGTCTGCCGGAACAGCGGCACCGAGCGATGGAGCCCCGGCGTGATCCTGACCGTGCTGCCGTCGAAGGCCCAGCTTCCGTCCCGCTGGATGATCTCGGCCATAAAGGGAATTCTCGCAGCCGGGTCAACACGACGGGCGGAGCTTCACCCGCGCTGACCAGACCGAGCGGACGCGAACGGGGTGGGGTAGGGCACAATTCGCTCTCAACGGTGGGGTGTTGTCCGCAGGGCTTCTGCGGCTCCCGGGGAAGGCAGGCATCGGGCGTGGCGGTGCAGGAAGCGAGAGACGGCGCGGGGACGGGTGCCCACACAGGCGGCTGCACGTGCGGGGACTGCCCTCACGGAGCGCGCGCCGGGCATCGGCGGGCCGTGACCGAATTCCTTCTCAAGCGGGACGAGTTCGCCGCCGGCCAGGGCCTGCCCGCGGCCGTGGCCCACTCGGCGTCGGCCTCCCGGCAGTGGGTCTCGGAGGAACTGACCCAGTCCGCGGAACTCGTCGCCGAACGCGGCCGTGCCGAGGGCGAGGCCTGGCTGGCGAGGCTGTGGCGCTGGACGGCGTACGCGGTGTGGGCGTCCGTCCTGCTGCTGCTCCTGGTGCAGACGCTCACGGCGATCGGCGCGGGCTGGAGCACCGCCCGCACGGCGGGCCTGCTGGCGGCGGTCGGGGTGGGCGCGGCGCTGACGGCCGCCTCGTGGTTCCACCGTGCGCGCGGCGGGGCGCTGGCCCCGGTCATCGGCGAGGACAACCGGCTGTCCACCTCCCGTGCGGTCGCCGCGGGCTGGGTGCTGTTCGTGTCGTACGCGGTGCTGGTGCTGGGAGGCCGCCTGGCGGCGGCCTCCGGCCATGCGGAGCGCGATGCGCTGATCTCCGGGCTGGAGCTGGCCCGCGGTGCGGGTGTGGTCACCGTGCTCGCGGTGGTGTGCGGGATCGCGGTGCTGGTGCGCCGGGTCGTCGGGCTTCGGGTGCTCGGGCAGCGGCTGCAGAAGGTGCGCGCCGACCGTCCCCGCGCCGCCGACCTGCTGACCGACGACGCGGGACGCGGCACCTTCGCGGACATCCAGTACGTCGTGATCAGTGGCGTCGCGCTGGTGTTCGCGGCGGTGCGGCTGGCCCGGCGCCCCGACCAGCTGCCCGACCTGCCGTGGGGGCTGGCGGTGGTGGTACTGGTGTCGGCCGCGACCTACCTGGCCGGCAAGTACGCGGAGGGCGGGCGTCCGGTGATTCTCTCCGTGGTCCGGGCCCGCGAGGCCGGCGACCTGGACGCGCCGATCCGCACCGGCGACGACATCGAGATCCGCGGCGCGGGGTTCGTCCCGCCGGGGGCGCAGGCAGCCGACCGGCTGTCGCGGATGGTGGTCCGCATCGGCGCGGTCAACGTCCACGTGCCCCTGGTCCCGGTCACCGGAGGCTTCAGCAACCCCACGGACACGGCACTGACCGTGCCCGTCCCGGCGGACGTGGAACCGGGCCGGGTCGACGTGCAGCTGGTGACCGCGGCGGGTGCGGAGACGAACCGGTACCCCATCGACGTGACGGAGTGAGCCGCAAGCGCCGAAACCATCCGGAAGTCGGAAAGAAGTCGGGAAAACGGCCGAGCGCGGTTGAACGAGCCCTTTCTTTCGTACGTATGGTCTGTTGACTGACGAACGGCCTTGCGGTGAGAGGTGGCTGAGAGTGATGACCTACGGTCTTCGTACGGACACGCAGACCACGTATGTCGATCGACGTGGTACCTGGCGGGAAACCGCCGCCCGCTACTCGCTCCTTCCCCTCCGGGTCTTCCTGGGCATCACCTTCATCTACGCCGGCCTGGACAAACTCACCGACAGCGCCTTCATGAAGGCCACCGGCTCCGGGTCGCTCGGCGACACGATGCGCGCCGTGCGCGACAGCTCCGCGATCCCGGCCCTTGTCGACCTGGCCCTGAAGAGCCCCGTCGGCTTCGGCTACGCCATCGCATTCGGTGAGCTCGCCGTCGGCATCGGTGTCCTGATCGGACTGCTGGGCCGCCTGGCCGCGCTCGGTGGCGCGCTGATCTCCCTCAGCCTGTGGCTCACGGTCAGCTGGGCCTCCAGCCCGTACTACTACGGCAACGACCTCGCCTATCTGATGGCCTGGCTGCCTCTCGTGCTGGCCGGCACCCCGATGTTCTCCCTGGACGCCGCCCTGCGAGCGCGCCGCCGGGGCGCCGGGAACTACCGGTAGGGGACTTCGGGGCACCCGGGCCTGCCGGTGGGGGCTTCCGTTGCCTTGGTCTGCCGGTGGGGACTGCGGTTTGCCGAGGTCTGCCGGTCGGTGGCTTCCGGATGCCTTGGTCTGCCGGTGGGGACTGCGGTTTGCCGGGGTCTGCCGGTCGGTGGCTTCCGGGCGCCCTGGTCCGCCGGTAGGAGACTGCGGGGCGCGGTGGTCCGCTGATACGGGGCTCCCGGGTGCCGGGAACCACCGGTCGGGGACTGCGGGGCGCCGGGGCCTGCCGCAGGGCATTCACCGGTGGGGGACTCACGGGCACCGGGAACCACCGGTGGGGGACTGTGGGGCGCCAGGGCTGCCGTCAGCGCACTGCCGACGGCTCAGCCCAGCGACTCCGCCCCGGTCTCGCGGGTCCCGCCGCTACGGATTCGGCGTCGGCGCCGCACGACACGGTCGAGGACCGCCACCGCGCCGGCCAGGCACAGGCCGCCCACCACCAGTGGAACCCCCACGAACCACGGGACCTGCCAGAGGCCGCGCGCGTCTCCGGCGTAGACGACGCCCGCCGCGACGAGGCAGGCTCCACCCACCAGCTTGCCCGGCTGGAACTCATGACGCAGCACGGCTCACCTCCGCCTGTCCCATGCCGACCTGAAGGTCGAGATCGAGTGTCCCGGCGCCGCCCTTGCCACCTGCCGGCGGGGCGAGGTTCACCTGCTGGTGCCTGCCCGGGGCCACATCCACGTCCTTCGAGCTGTCGCCCGGCAGCCGGATGTCGCCGACCCCCACGTCGATGGTCGCCCGCACGGTCACACCCCGAGGGACGATCACCCGCAGCCGTCCAACCCCCACCTGCGCCCGTGCGGCCACCGTCTGGCCGGTGCCTACGCGTATTCGGGTCAGGTCGAGGGTGCCCTCGCCGGTACCGAGGTTGTACTTCTGCTGCACGTCCGCCACGGCGGCGGGCCGCCATGTCGTGTGCGACCAGTGCGTGGTGATGTCGTTCGGAAGCGCCGCCGAGCCGGCGAGCAGGCCGGCGGTGACGAGCGCCAGCATGATCGAGCCCCCACCCGTCCGGCCCAGGAAGGCGCTGACCGCGATGCCCAGGCCGAAGACGCCGAGCGCGCATGCCAGACCGGTCTGCATGCTGGTGCCGAATGCGTGGTCATCCCAGGTCATGCCGGTACCGAGGCCGCCGGCGACCAGGGCGAGCAGGAAGACCCACCCGCCGATCCAGCGCGGACCGCGCGGGCGGGGCGGCTCGGCGCGTGCGGTGGGCACCTCCTCGCCGGCGTGGCTGCCCAGGCTGATGTTGACGGCCGCCGCGATGTCCCGGTCCCGCGAGTCCCGGGGGCCCCACAGATAGCCGGTGCCGCCGACGTGGGTGCCGTCCTTGACGATCGGGTCGCGCCACCAGGACGGGTAGGCGGCGGGCGCCGGTGGCGCCTGGGCCTCCGGCGGGGCGTCGGCGGCGGCCTGGGCGGCCAGCGGGTCGGGATCGGGGGCACCCCGGTGCCGCGACCAGTACCCGGCGCCCGCGAGCAGCAGGGAGAGAACGACGGCGAAGGTCAGCACGCTGCCGTTGCGCAGCATCGACAGGAACACCCCGCAGCCGACGAGCGCGAACAGCACGGCCGCCAGCGCCTGGCCGTCCACGCGGCCGGTGAGGAGCTTGCGCACCTCGTTCTCGTCCTCGTCGTCGTAGGGCACGAAGAGCCACGCGAAGCCGTAGAAGATGAGGCCGATTCCGCCGGTCGCGGCGAGCACGGCCAGCGTGATCCGGAAGATCACCGGATCCATGTCGCACAGCCGGCCGAGCCCCGAGCAGACGCCGCCGATCAACTTGTGCCGCCGGTCCCGCCGGAACCTCGGCGCGCCCCCGGCGGCTTCCGAACCGGCGGCTTCCGAAGCCGCGCCCGCTGCCGCGCCGGCCGCGGCGCCGTCCCGGCCGGGAGGCGGCCGCAGCGGCTCCCCGGCCGTGTCCGGCCGGTCGGTCGCCCCCGTTGTTCCCGTCACACTCGCCTCTCCGGTCCGCTCGGTCCCGCCGCCCCCACCCGGCTGTCCGCCCGGTCCCTCCGTTCCGTGCGCGCCCGTGCGCCCGTGTGCGCGCGGTTCCTCACCCGCACCGCCCGTGCCGGGCGCGGCGCCCCGCGGCCCGGCGCCCGGGAGGGGGCGGGGGCCGGAGCCGGGTTCCGGACCCGTCGCGGCGTGCTGGTGATTCGTCATACGTCCATGGTGACGGGCGCCGCGCCCCGACGGCAGTCGGGTCGACCCTGGCCGAACCCTGATTCGCCCCTGAGCCGTGGCCGGGGGATGCGTTCGACGGGCCTCGACGGGGCCTCGCCGGGCCACCATGAGCCTGCGCCGAGGGCGAGCCGGGTCGGCGGCGGGCGAGCGGCGATCCGCCGGACCGCCAACGGCACCGTGCTCTCGGACTCGCTTGGCGGAGATCGTTCGAAGATCAGGGGAGTCTCGGGGGCGGACCCTGATGCTCCGACCCCACGGGCATGTGACCATCAATGGCATGCCGGACGCCGCAGCACTGCCCCTCGACGACCCGCGGCCGCCGCGCAAGCTCTACCGCAGCAGCGACGGACGCTGGCTCGGCGGAGTGGCGCGGGGCCTCGCCGGGCACCTCGGGCTGCCCGTGGTCTGGGTGCGGCTCGTCTTCGTCGGCCTGTTCATGTCCGACGGCCTCGGCGCGCTGGTGTACGCGGCCTTCTGGTTCTTCGTGCCGCTGGGGGTCGGCGGCGTCGGCGACCAGAGACCGCCCTCGCTCGTCGCCACGGAGACCTCGCCGGACGGCCGCCGCAGAATCGTCGCCCGCAGACCGGACAAGGGCCAGATCGTCGCCCTGCTCCTCATGGTCGTCGTGGCGATGGTCTTCGTCGGCAGCGTGAACCTGGGCGGCGGCGCGAAGGCGTACCTCCTGCCGGCCGTCCTCGTCGCCGCGGGCGTCGCCCTGGTCTGGCGCCAGGCGGACAACGCCCGCCGCGCCCGCTGGGTCGAGGTGGGCCGCCGCCGCCGTACGCTCACGCTGCTGCGCGCCGGAGCGGGCGTCCTGCTGGTCACGGCAGGCGTCTCCGCCATCTTCGTCCTGCAGGGATCCGCCGCCCACCTCGGCTCGGTCCTCCAGGCGGCCCTCGCCGTCCTCGTGGGCATCACACTGCTCGCCGGTCCCTACCTCGTGCGCATGAGCCAGGACCTCTCCGAGGAGCGCCTGATGCGCATCCGCGCCCAGGAGCGCGCCGAGGTCGCCGCCCACGTCCACGACTCGGTGCTGCACACCCTGACGCTGATCCAGCGCAACGCGGAGAACGCGGGGGAGGTCCGCCGCCTCGCCCGCGCCCAGGAGCGCGACCTGCGCGCCTGGCTCTACAAGCCGGAGGGCAACGGCAAGGACGAGGCCGACGAACCGGCCACCCTCGCCGAGGCGGTGAAGCGCAGCGCCGCCGAGGTCGAGGACAAGCACGGCGTCCCCATAGAGGTGGTCGTGGTCGGCGACTGCCCGCTCGACGAACGGATCGGCGCCCAGATGCAGGCCGCGCGGGAAGCCATGGTGAACGCCGCCAAGTACGGTGGCGAGGGCGGCGCAGTGCAGGTGTTCGCCGAAGTCGAGGGCAGGACGGTCTTCGTGTCCGTCCGGGACCGCGGCCCCGGCTTCGACATCGACGCGATACCCGCCGACCGGATGGGCGTCAGAGAATCGATCATCGGCCGCATGGAGCGCAACGGAGGCACGGCCCGGCTGCGCGCGGTGCCGGACGGCGGCACGGAGGTCGAGCTGGAGATGGAGAGGGCGGAGAACACGTGATGAGCGACCCGACCGAGGCGAACGGTACGGCGGGAGCGGAGACGACGGAGGCGGCCGGGACCGGCGGTGGTGCGGGCCGACGGCATGTGCGCGTCGTCCTCGTCGACGACCACCGCATGTTCCGCACGGGCGTCCAGGCCGAGATCGGCCGGACGGAGGAGACGTGCGTGGAGGTCGTCGGCGAGGCCGCCGACGTCGACCAGGCGGTGACGGTCATCACCGCGACCCGCCCCGAGGTGGTCCTCCTCGACGTCCACCTCCCTGGCGGCGGCGGGGTCGAAGTGCTCCGGCGCTGTACCGCGCTGATGGCCGACGCCGAGCAGCCGGTCCGTTTCCTCGCGCTGTCCGTCTCGGACGCGGCGGAGGACGTGATCGGTGTGATCCGCGGCGGGGCGCGCGGATACGTGACGAAGACGATCACGGGCTCCGACCTCGTCGACTCGATCTTCCGGGTCCAGGAGGGCGATGCCGTCTTCTCTCCGCGCCTGGCCGGCTTCGTGCTCGACGCCTTCGCCTCCACCGACGCCCCGCCGGTCGACGAGGACCTCGACCGCCTCACCCAGCGCGAACGCGAGGTGCTCCGCCTGATCGCCCGCGGCTACGCCTACAAGGAGATCGCCAAGCAGCTGTTCATCTCCGTGAAGACGGTCGAGTCCCACGTCTCGGCGGTGCTGCGGAAGCTCCAGCTGTCCAACCGTCACGAGCTCACCCGCTGGGCGACCGCGCGCCGACTGGTGTGATCGGGCACGGGCGCCCACCCAGGACAGGCCGCCGGGCCGGGCACCCGAGCGGGACCCGCACTCCGCAGGGCCTCGCACCCCACCGGCTCTCTCACGCCACCCGCGTCGCCCCCGCGAACGGCATCAGGTCGATCGGGGCCAGCCGCACCGGGGCTGAGGGGTTCGGGGCGTGGATCATCCGGCCGTTGCCCACGTAGATGCCAACGTGACTGATCCCGGAGTAGAAGAACACCAGGTCGCCGGGGCGAAGATCGGACCGTGAGACGCGGCGGCCGGCATCGATCTGGGCGTAGGTGGTGCGGGGGAGGGAGATCCCGGCGGCCCGGTAGGCGGCCTGGGCCAGGCCCGAGCAGTCGAAGGCGTCGGGACCGGTCGCGCCCCAGACGTAGGGGCTGCCGAGCTTCTGGTACGCGTAGGCGACGGCCGCCGCCGCACGGGAGCTGGGCGCCGCGACCGAACCGGGCGCGCCGAGCGCGTCCCTCGGGGCGGTGGCGGAGCGGGAGGAGCGCTGGGAGTCCGAGCCGTCGCCGAGCGCGGCACGCTGCTGCGAGGAGAGCCGGGACAGCAGCCGCCGGGCCTCGTCGAGCTTGCCGGTGATCGTCTTCTTCTGCCGCCGCAGCTCCGCCTGCCGTGATCTGAGCGAGGACAGCTCGATGCGCGCGGCGCCGCGCAACTGCTCGATCTCCCTCAGCTGCTCGCGCACGTCGGCCACGGCGGCCGTCTGCCGGACACCGGCCCGCTCCGCGAACTCGGCGCCCTGCAGGTACCGCCGGGGATCATCGGAGAGCATCAGCCGCACCGAGGGATCGATCCCGCCTTCCCGGTACTGGGCCGCGGCGATCGAGCCGAGGGCGTCCCGCGCCGAGTTGAGTCTGTCCTGCCTGCGGGCCGCCTCGTCGCCCAGCGACTTCAGCCGTTTCGCGGCCGCGTCCGCCTTCTCCTTCGCCCCGTCGTACCTCTCGGTGGCGACCTCCGCCTCCTGGTACAGCCTGTCCACCCTGGCCTTGATCTGCTGCGGCGTCAGCTGTGGCGCGGCCTGCCCGCTGCCGTCGAAGCCGGTGGCCGTCGCCGCGCCCGCGAGGGCGATCGTGACGGCCGTACGCGCCGTGTTGCCGTTGAGCGCGCGCTGTCGGGGCCTGCGGTGCGCTGCCACGTGGACCGTCACGTCCCTTCGTCCGGCCGCGGGGAGGGCGGGAGGTGCGTTGTGCGTCCGGCGGCGGCCCACACAGGGGGAGCGCGCCGCCGCCGGACTTCTCGGCGGTGGTGTCCGACTACCGCCCCTGGCCGGGCGGCGGTGGGGAGCCGGGCACCTGGGTGAGGACGCTAGGGCGCTCCGTGCCGACTCGGTAATCCTTGTACGGAACTGGCGCCAGGGGACCGCGCGGTGACCGTATGTGACCGTGATCCAGGCCCGGGGGAGGCGACTTCACGCAGAGCGATGACCGATGTGGCGGTTCAGGGACAGGCGGGGAGGTTCGGGTGCTATGGGGCGCATATATGCATCGGCGGACATGTGCATCGGCGGACAGTGGACGTCCGGGTGCGTGCGCAACACCGCGCGGGGCCGCATCGAGGGACTGACCCGAGGGAGTGGGCCGGTGCCGGAGCTGATCGGGCCGCTGGTTAGGCTCCGGGCTCATGGACGTACTCATCCATCTCTTCGTCGGCCTGCACATCATCGGGATCGCGGCGCTGCTCGGCGGTTTCCTCACTCAGATGAAGGCGATGGGCCGGGGCACGGCCCGGTTCGTGCCGGCCATGCTGCACGGCGCGCTGACCATGCTGGTCACCGGTGTCGTCCTGGTCGGCCTCAACGAGGCCCAGGACCACCACGTCAACACCATCAAGATCGGCGTGAAGCTGGCGCTGCTGATCGTGATCCTCGGCCTGGTCTACGTCAAGCGCGACGACGAGAAGGTCGACAAGAGCATGTTCGGCCTCGTGGGCCTGCTGACCATGGTGAACATCTTCATCGCGGTGCTGTGGACCTGAGCTCGGCGCGCGCGTCCACGACGGCCCCGGCGGCGACGGCGACCCACGCCGCCACCGCCAGCCACAGCAGCGCCTCGCCGGGCACCTTGAGCTCCGGGGCGTGCAGGGCGGAAGCCACGGACAGCATCGCCGCCGCCGTCATGCCCATGGGGAAGATGGTCGACCAGCGGCGCACGTCGTAGCCGAGCCGGGGCCGCGCCAGCTCGGCCACGAGCAGGACGGCGTACCAGGCCAGGTCGAAGGCGAGCAGCGCCAGGGTCACGGTGTGCAGGACCCCGCGGTCGTCCTCGTTCCACAGGTACTGCCCCGCGTTGCCGACGGCGACCAGCTTCGCACCGGCGACCGCGCAGATCGCCAGCGCTCCGCCCGCGACCCACTGGTCCCCTTGCCCCTCGAGGACCTGCCGCAGGTCGAAGCGGCTCAGCGCGAAGAGGTACAGCACGAGACCGAGCCAGAAGAACACCAGCGCCGTGTGCGCGAGCCAGGCCGCCGCCTCCGCCTTGGCCACCGACGCACCGAGCACGGCCAGCCCCTCCGTGGCCACGCAGCACAGGAAGACCGACCCCGGCATGGGCCGCGGTGAGTTCCGCACGACCAGTACGAGCAGCCACGGCCACAGCACGACGGCCAGCGCGAGCGCCACCTCGGCGACGAGCTGCCAGCCCAGCGCCGAGAAACGCGTGCCCAGCACGGACGTCGCGGCGACCCCGGTGAGCGCGCCCGGCGTCCCCGCCTCCTCGACCCAGCGCGGCCTCTCCCGCAGCAGCCGTACGACGAAGTCCGCGGCCAGCGCCAGCCAGGCGACGCAGGCCAACGCGAGGACGGCGAGAGACAGCGGCTCATGGCCTGTCATCTGCAGCCCGACCGACAGGATGCCGGTCGCCATCACGGCCGCCCCGGCCGCCGGTGGATGCTGCGCCAGCCAGGCGCGAAAGGGTGAGGTGGCGGGCATGATCCCGATGCTATGAGCTGTGCGCGCCGCGCATGCGGGGCACGCGCGCGGGCGCACGCAAAAAGGAGCCGGGGCGGGCGCTCAGGCCGGACGCACCACGCTCTGGATCACCGACGCTCCCGTGTGGAAGATCGACTCCTCGCGGACGTGGGCGCCGGGCTTCGGAGCGTGGACCATCATGCCGTCGCCGGCGTATACACCGACATGACCGGCCTCTCCGTGAACGCCGTGGCCGCCGTGGACGTCCTGGCTTTCTTCGTGGCTGCCGTGTCTTCGGGCCTCGTGGAAGAAGACCAGGTCGCCGGGGAGCGCCTCGGAGAGCGGGATCGTCCTGCCCGCACCGGCCTGATCGTGGAGGGCGCGCGGCAGGGCGACCCCTGCGGCCTTCCACGCCGCCTGGGCCAGGCCGGAGGAGTCGTACGAACCGGGACCGGCCGCACCCCGGACGTACGGCTTGCCGATCTGCGCACGGGCGAAGGCGAGCGCCTTCCGCGCCTCTCCCCGCGTGACCGCGCCCGTCGCGGGTTCGGCCGCAGGCTCCCCGGTCCCCGTCCGCTCCGACGCGGTCGCCGCGGCCGACAGCAGTGCGCGGGCGTCGGCGAGCCGCTGCCGGACGGCGGCCTTGGCCGCCCGGACGTCACGCCGAGCCCCGGCCGCCTGCCCGGCCGACTGCAGGGTCGGCACCTCGCCCGGCCACTCACCGGGGCCGGCGGAGCCGCCGGTCTCCCGCCGCCTCACTCCCGTCGCGGGCCGCTGTGTCGAGGAGCGGGCGACCAGGCCCTTCTGGCGTGCGGTCAGCCGGCTCATCAGCTGGGCCCGGTCGAAATAGCCCTGCGGGGCGTCCGCGAGGAGGGCGGTGGCGTCGGAGGCGGCGGACCCGGTGCGGGCCTGCGTCCCGGCGACGGCCTGCAGCATCTCGCGCGCTCTGCTGAGCATGTCGGTGCGCTTGACCACGTCGTCCTGGCGTACGGCGGCGACCCGTCCGCGCTGCGCGGCCGTCTCCTCTCCGGCCGCGGTGTACCCGGCCGGGCTGTCCCGCCCGCCCGCCGACCCGGCCTGCCGGTACAGCTCCTCGATCTTCCCGGCGACCTCCTCCGCCGATGCGGACGGCGCTGCCGCCGGCGACGGCGACACCGATGCCGACGGCGATACGGAAGGGGACATCGCCACCGATGCCGCTTCGCGTCCGGCCGGGGGGCGTGTGGGGTGGTGCGACGCCAAGGGAGGACTGCTCCTTCGGGCTCCAGGGGAAGGTCCGGGCGGAACGGTAACCAACTCGTGTGGCTCGTGTGAAGGCTGATGCGTGATATGCCCGATACGTTTTCGTGACCTGACCTCGGTGGGGCCGCTGACGTGACGGTCCGGCTCCCGAAGGTGATACCGGCCATGTTCCAAGGGCGGCCGCGGGTTGTCGGTGCGGAGCCCTAGACTCGTAGAGCGATGAGCAGCCTCTTTGACGACAGCTTCCTGGCGGACCTCCAGGCCCCGCGGGGCCACGAGGAAGAGCCCCCGCCGCCCGAGGACGATCACGCTCCGGAGCCGATTCCGGACGATCTGTTCGGCGGGAAGTTCGACGTGCCCCCGAGCCGGGACGCCCACCGGGACGCGTACTACCGCGACGGCGCCCACCGTCCCGTCGTGGACCCGGCCACGCTCCTGGAGGGGCTGAACGACAACCAGCGCGCCGCCGTCGTCCACTCCGGCTCCCCGCTGCTCATCGTCGCCGGCGCCGGCTCCGGCAAGACCCGGGTGCTCACGCACCGGATCGCCCACCTGCTGGCCGAGCGGGGCGTCCACCCCGGCCAGATCCTGGCGATCACCTTCACCAACAAGGCCGCCGGCGAGATGAAGGAGCGCGTCGAGCAGCTCGTCGGCCCGCGGGCGAACGCGATGTGGGTGATGACCTTCCACAGCGCGTGCGTGCGGATCCTGCGCCGGGAGAGCAAGAAGCTCGGCTTCACCTCCTCCTTCTCGATCTACGACGCCGCCGACTCCAAGCGCCTGATGGCCCTGGTCTGCCGGGACCTCGACCTCGACCCCAAGCGCTATCCGCCCAAGTCCTTCAGTGCGAAGATCAGCAACCTCAAGAACGAGCTGATCGACGAGGAGGACTTCGCCGCCCAGGCCGCCGACGGCTTCGAGAAGACCCTCGCCCAGGCCTACGCCCTCTACCAGTCGCGGCTGCGCGAGGCCAACGCCCTCGACTTCGACGACCTGATCATGACGACGGTCAATCTGCTGCGCGCCTTCCCGGACGTCGCCGAGCACTACCGCCGCCGCTTCCGACACGTCCTCGTCGACGAGTACCAGGACACCAACCACGCGCAGTACGCCCTCGTCCGGGAACTGGTCGGCACCGCCGAGCACCCCGCGGACGTACCGCCCGGGCCGGACGACCTCCAGCCCGCCGAGCTGTGCGTGGTCGGTGACGCCGACCAGTCGATCTACGCCTTCCGCGGCGCGACCATCCGCAACATCCTCCAGTTCGAGGAGGACTACCCGGACGCGACGACGATCCTGCTGGAGCAGAACTACCGCTCCACGCAGACGATCCTGTCCGCCGCCAACGCGGTCATCGAACGCAACGAGTCGCGCCGCCCGAAGAACCTGTGGACCAACGCGGGCGCCGGCGCCCGCATCACCGGCTACGTCGCCGACACCGAGCACGACGAGGCCCAGTTCGTCGCCGACGAGATAGACCGCCTCACGGACGCGGGCGAGGCCAAGTCCGGCGACGTCGCCGTCTTCTACCGCACCAACGCCCAGTCCCGTGTCTTCGAAGAGGTCTTCATCCGCGTCGGCCTGCCCTACAAGGTCGTCGGCGGCGTCCGCTTCTACGAGCGCAAGGAGGTCCGGGACGTCCTGGCCTACCTGCGGGTGCTGGCCAACCCGGAGGACTCGGTCCCGCTGCGCCGTATCCTCAACGTGCCCAAGCGGGGCATCGGCGAGCGGGCCGAGGCGATGATCGACGCCCTCGCCCAGCGGGAGAAGATCAGCTTCCCGCAGGCGCTGCGCCGCGTCGAGGAGGCGTACGGCATGGCCGCGCGGTCGACGAACGCCGTCAAGCGGTTCAACGCGCTCATGGAGGAGCTCCGCACGATCGTCGAGTCGGGCGCCGGCGCGGCCACGGTCCTGGAGGCCGTCCTGGAACGCACCGGCTATCTGGCCGAGTTGCAGTCCTCCACCGACCCCCAGGACGAGACCCGCATCGAGAACCTCCAGGAACTCGCCGCCGTCGCCCTGGAGTTCGAGCAGGAGCGCGGGGAGGGCGAGCAGAGCACGCTGGCCGACTTCCTGGAGCAGGTGGCCCTGGTCGCCGACTCCGACCAGATCCCCGACGAGGAGGACGGCGACGGCGTCATCACCCTGATGACCCTGCACACCGCCAAGGGCCTGGAGTTCCCGGTGGTCTTCCTCACCGGCATGGAGGACGGCGTCTTCCCGCACATGCGCGCCCTCGGCCAGACCAAGGAGCTGGAGGAGGAGCGGCGCCTCGCCTACGTCGGCATCACGCGCGCACGGGAGCGGCTGTACCTGACCCGTTCGGCGATGCGCAGCGCGTGGGGGCAGCCGTCGTACAACCCGCCCTCCCGCTTCCTGGAGGAGATCCCGCCGGCGCACGTGGACTGGAAGCGCAAGGGCGGCTCGGCTCCCGTGTCCTCCGGTCCGGCCTCCGGAGTGGCGGCCTCGCTGTCGTCGTCCCGCTCCCGCTCGTCGGCGGCCGGCGCCTCGGGCTTCGCCACGCGTCGTACCTCGGAGAAGCCGGTGGTGTCTCTCGCCGTGGGCGACCGGGTCACGCACGACCAGTTCGGCCTGGGCACGGTGGTCGCGGTCAAGGGCACGGGCGGCAACGCCGAGGCGACGATCGACTTCGGTGACGCCAAGCCCAAGCGGCTGCTGCTGCGGTACGCGCCGGTGGAGAAGCTGTAGCGCTCACGAGGCCGCCCATGACGCCGTGAACCCACCGTCGAGGAGACGGGGGGTTCAACGGAACGACAGGGGATCCGGCGGGACGAACGCGGCGGTCGCTCGGGAAGGACTCAGGTCGGGTCGAGCCCGTGGCTGCGCAGCCACGGCAGCGGGTCGATGGGCGCCCCGCCGCCGGGCCGTACCTCGAAGTGCAGGTGCGGGCCGGTGGAGTTGCCGGAGTTGCCGGAGTACGCGATCGGCTGTCCTGCCTTGACGATCGCACCGGGGGGAACCTGGTACCGGGAGAGGTGGCAGTACCACGTCTCCGTGCCGTCCTTCGCCGTCAGGATCAGCATGTTGCCGTAGGCGCTGTTCCACTGGGTGCGGACCGTGCCGTCGGTGGCGGCCATGACCGTCGTCCCGTACGAGACGGGGAAGTCGATGCCGGTGTGCACGGACATCCAGTTCACACCGGCCTGGCCGAAGTAGGCGCTGAGCCCTCGCTGCATGACGGGAAGCACGAACTTGGGGCGCAGCCGCTCCTTGCGGGCCGCCTCCTCCGCCGCCTTCTTCTTCTCGGCCTCCTGCTGTGCCTTGAGGTCGATACGTTCCTGCGTACGGCTCGCCCGGTCGGCGAAGTCGTCGGCACCTGCGGACAGGCTCTGCAGCTGGGTGTCAAGCTTGTTGTTCGCGGTGGACGGCTTCACGGGGTGCGCGTCGAGGGCGGACGCCGCGGTGTCCTTGTTGCCGTCGCCGGTGAAACCGCCGACGGAGGCGGCGGCGATGCAGGCGACGCCCACCACACAGGCCGAGGGAACTGCCACGGTCAGCAGCGCGGAGCGCTTGGCCGGCGTGCGGCGCCGGGAGCGGCCCGCGCCGCGCGAGCCCGTGCGCGAGACCGGCGGGGTGGCCTCTTCCTCGTCGACGAGCACGTCGGAGGCGGGGATCCGGCCGGTGGCGGTCGGCTCGCCTTCGCCGGAGTCGCTTTCGGCCTGCTGCTCGTGGTCTTCGTACTCGCCGTGCTCGCCGTAGTCCCCGAACTCGTCGCCCTCCGGGGAGGCCACGGGTGCCGTGACGACGTCGGCGGTGGCGTCTCCGGCCGCGCCGTCGGTGTTCCACCGGGTGGCGTCGTACGTGCCGCTGTCGAAGGTCTGCGTGGCCCAGTCCCACTGCTGGGTGTGGCCGGCCGCGGCGTCGGTCCCACCCGTCTGCCCGAACGGGTCGGTCTGATCCATCCCGTCGGTCTGGAGCCAGGCGGTCGCGTCCCACTGGCCGCTGGTGTCCACCGGGCCGGCCTGCTGCGGCACGGCTGCCAGGTGCTGGTATCCGGTGGGCCAGGCCGTCGTGTCGTACGCACCGGTGTCGTACACGGCGTGGTGCTGGGCCGCGTACGCGTCGTAGGTCAGCGTCTGCTGGCTGTCCGTGGACCACTGGGTGGTGTCGTACGCGCCGGTGGACTGGGCGCTGTCGGCGGAGAGGTCGCCGAAGAGGGGGTCGGTCGCGAAGCTCGCCGTGCCGTGTGTGCCGGTGTGAAAACCGGTGGCGGTGTAGTCGCCGTAGCTGGTGAAGTCACCGTACGCGGCTTCCTGCCCGCCGTACGGCGCGTAGGGCGCCGAGGCGTCATCGGAGGCCGGAGCCGGGGAGGTCACAATCCCCGACGGGTGACGGTCGTTCACCAACTTCTCTTTCGCCTCGACAACAGGGGCTGCCAGAGCAGTGCGGCGACTGTACCCGGCGGTACGCGGGCGCGACAATCTTCCGCAGGTTTCCCGCACACGGGAAACGGGCAATCACCCGTGATTCGGCGGACTGCGGACACGGCTTTGGGACTGTGTTCGAGACGAGGTTCGACCCTGATGGGTCAATCAGGCCACGGTGAGGCCGCCCGCGCGGGTGGTGGACGGGTCGCCCGGCCGTACGGTGTCCAGGGCCTGCCGTATCCCGCTGGCGACGGCGGGGTGCACGGGCAGGGCGAGATGACCTATACCGCTCACCTGGATGTTCTCGGCCCGGAGATCCGGGTGCTCCACGCAGGCCGACTCCAGCGGGTCCATCAGGTGGTCGAGGTCGCTCCAGAAGCTGACGAAGTGCGTACGGCAGCCCGGAGCCGGGCGGGACAGTTCCTCGATCAGCTCCGAACCGGGCCGCATCTGGCGCACGATCGGATGGGCGTTGGCCAGCGGCGCGACCCGGGTGCCGGCGTGCGGGGTGCCGAGCGTGACGAGGGTGCGGACCCGCAGGTCGCCGCCGAGTCGCTGCACGTAGTAGCGGGCGATCAGTCCGCCGAGGCTGTGGCCCACGACGTCGACGCGCTCGCTGCCGGTGCGCTCGCAGATCTCCTCTATATGGCGGCCCAGCAACTCGGCGGCGGTGCGGATGTCGCAGGTCAGCGGCGAGTAGTTGAGGGATTCCACCCGATGCCGGCCGTGCTGGGCGAGGTTGCGGCGCAGCAGGACGAACACCGAGCGGTTGTCGATGAACCCGTGCAACAGGACCACCGGCGGCTTGGCCTCCGTCGGCAACTGCGCGGTGCCGTCGGGCGCGGAGGCGGCGCAGGCCTGGGCCCGGCGTTCCTGGATGATTCCGGAGGGATAGAGCAGGAGGTGCCCGGCGAGGATCGCGAGTTCCAGGGCGGTCGCCTTCAGGAGGGCCAGTGAGAGTCCCGCGACCCTGACCGGGAGCAGACGTTGCGCGAGCGGAAGAATCGGGTCTGCGACGCTGGTGACCTTCATGGCCGACCTCCTGTCGGCACGCGGGAGGACGGCTGTGTCCCCCGTGTGCCCTCGTGGGCCGTCGCGGTGAAGGCGGAAGACGGGGCATGAACGAGGTGTGCGGGGCGGAGCGTGCCGCGCACGGCGTGCCTGACGCCGAGGATGCGACGAGGCTCCCTGCCGATGTGGCGACGAGGGCCCCCGCTGTCGTGCCGTACCCGTCCTGTGTGTCCTTCGTGCCCGCGACGACCTCGTTGCGGCTCCCGTGACGCTTGTTCCCGCAGCGGTCCGCGGGCCGCTGCGGTGCGCGGCCGGTGGGCCGCCGCGTCGTGGAACAGTGCGCGAGAGGGTCCCCCCTGCTCCAGGAGCCTGGGGAAGTGTCCCACCGTGTGATTTCCCCCTCGGTCAGCACCGTGAAACTGCGGGTTGCGGGATGCTGGCGATAACGTTCGTTCACTTCCCCGGACGATGTGGTGCCGGGCGTCCGTCCCGCACGGGACGGATGTAGTCGCTTCATGGAGGCAGTGATGGGTGTGGCAGCCGGTCCGATCCGCGTGGTGGTGGCCAAGCCGGGGCTCGACGGCCACGATCGCGGTGCCAAGGTGATCGCGCGGGCGCTGCGTGACGCCGGCATGGAGGTCATCTACACGGGGCTCCACCAGACCCCGGAGCAGATCGTCGACACCGCGATCCAGGAGGACGCCGACGCGATCGGGCTCTCCATCCTCTCCGGCGCGCACAACACGCTGTTCGCCGCCGTGATCGACCTGCTCAGGGAGCGCGACGCCGAGGACATCGTCGTCTTCGGCGGCGGCATCATCCCCGAGGCGGACATTCCGCCGCTGAAGGAGAAGGGCGTCGCGGAGATCTTCACCCCGGGCGCGACCACCCAGTCCATCGTGGACTGGGTCAGGGCGAACGTCCGCGAGCGCGCGGGGGCCTAGGAGCCCCTGCGGCCGGACAGGGGCCTGCGCGGGCCGACAGCGGCCGGGTTCCTCCAGCCGGGCCGGTGCCTGAGAACGAGGCGGCTCCGGCCGGAGGAGCATCCGAGCACCCAGCCGCCGGGGACGGCCGCCTGGACGCGGAGTGAGGCTCAGCCGACCCGGCCACCCAGTTCCTCGGCCATGGCGCAGCGCAACCGCAGCGTCGTCACCAGTCGCTGGAACGCCTCCGCCCAGTACCCTCCGGCCCCGGGCGACGCATCCTCCGCCTCGTCCGGCACCGCCAGCAGCCCGTCGAGCCGATTCGCCTCCGCGGGGTCCAGGCACCGCTCGGCCAGTCCCATCACTCCACTGAAACTCCATGGGTAACTCCCTGCGTCCCGCGCGATCTCGAGCGCGTCGACCACCGCTCGTCCGAGCGGCGCGGCCCACGGCACCGCACACACCCCGAGCAGCTGAAACGCCTCGGACAGCCCGTGCGCCGCGATGAACCCGGCGACCCAGTCGGCCCGCTCGCCGGCGCCCAGGGTGCCGAGCAGTTTCGCGCGCTCGGCCAGGGACACCGCGCCCGGCCCACCGGCCTCGGGTGCCGCGGGCGCCCCCAGGAGCGCCCGCGCCCACTGTGCGTCCCGCTGCCGCACCGCCGCCCGGCACCAGGCGGCGTGCAGCTCCCCCTGCCAGTCGTCCGCCACCGGCAGGGCCAGGATCTCCTGCGGGGAGCGCCCGCCCAGCCGTGCGGACCACGCGCCGAGCGGGGCCGCCTCCAGCAGCTGGCCCAGCCACCACGACCGCTCGCCCCTCCCCGCCGGCGCCTTGGACACGACACCGTCGCGCTCCATGCTCGCGTCGCACTGGTGAGGGGCTTCGACGACGATCGTCGGCGTGCCGCGCATGTGGTCGACGGCCACACAGGCCCCGGCCCGGTCCGCCATCCGCGCGGAGAGCGCCGAACCGGGCAGTGCTGAGAGCAGCTCCGCCGCCGTGGCCCGTACGTTGCGGCTGCGGTCGGCGAGGGCCTGCTCCAGGAACGGCTCGTCGTCCGGGCCGAGCCCGGTGCGCAGCGAGTCCAGGAACATCAGCCGGTCCTCGGCCCGCTCCGTCGCCCAGGTGGCGGCGAGCAGCTCGCGCCCGGCCGCGGGCCGGCGTTCCCGGATCGACGCCAGGAGGGCGACCCGCTCGGCGAACAGGCCCTCCTCCCACAGCTGCCGGATCCGCTCCGCGTCCTCGGGGCCGGGCAGCGCCGTGCCGCCACCCGGGGCCGCCCGCAGGGCGAACCGCCAGTCCGGGTTGAGTCGCGCCAGCCACAGCGCCCGTGGGCCCGCGAGGACCAGCGCGGCCGGTCGCAGGTCCGTACGGCCCCGAGCCGCGTCCAGCAGTGCCGGGAGGGCCTCCGGGGGTGCCGCGTAGCCGTGCGCGTTCGCCGCCGCGAGCCACTGCGGCAGCAGCTCCATGAGATCGGGTGCCGTGCCCCTGCGGCCGCCGCCCGCCGCGCCGGGCCGGTCGGCCAGCAGCAGGGCGAGCCTGCGGGCCGCCGCCTCGGGCAGCGCCGGGCGCGGGTCCGGGGGTGCCGGCTCGGGGCGCTCCGCCGCCGGCGCCGGACGCAGCCCCGCCCGTCGGCGCACGGTCTGCACGGCCGCCGTGTCCAGCAGGGCCACCGGGGCCTCCTGGCCGGGCGTGCCGCCCGGGGGCGTGCGGCGGTCCGTGCCGAGCAGGGCGGCGGTGACCAACTCCTCCCAGGCGCCCGTGGCGGGCGCCTCCACCGGGGCGGAGGTCCTGATCATGAGCTTCCTTTCCGTTGCCGGGGTGCCTGAGAGGGTTGGAGGGTCACCCGTTCCGGGTTTCCCCTGGGGCGGAAGAAATTCGTGAATCCGGTGAGAAGGGAAAGTTCGGGTGAGCTGTGACGGGCCGCCGATGTGCGCCTTTCGGGTGAGGCTTCCCGCTGTGCCGAACACGCCCCGCCCTTCGTCGTGACGTCACTCCAATGCCGGACGTGAAAAGCCTGTAACCGGCCTTGATGTCACGCACGGTGGGTGATTGCTCAGCAGAGCGTGACCGTGCCTCCCCGTGCTCGGTGCCAGGCCGTCAGAGGCGTGAACCCGCGGTGGCCGCACTCGCCGAAAACCGTGACGGGTGCACCGCCGGACAGCGCGACCAGCCGCCACAGCCCCGGACGGCCGACGGCCACCGGAGTGAGAGGCAGCGCGGAGTCGGACTCGGCGTCGACGAGCTGCCAGGAGTCTCCGTCCGGGACCGGTATCACCTCCTCCAGCGTCACCGGGACCGACTCCAGCCACGGGTCGTCCCGCAGCGCCTCGCCGTAGCGCGCGGCCGCCTGCGCCGTCGTCACACCGGGCGGGCGTCCCCGCGTGGGCGCGGGCGGAGCGAACTGCTTCCCCAGGGCCGCGCGCGGCTGCCCGGCGCCCGGATACGCGGCCACCTCCGCATCCAGGGCCAGTCCCACCGGCAGCGCCTGCTCCGGGGCGCGCCCGGCGGCTCCGTAGGACAGCAGCAGGGCCGTACGGCCGGAGTCGGTGCCGTGCAGCCAGATCCTGCGCGTGGTCAGCTTCGCGTCCGCGGTGTCGTACTGGGCCAGGACCAGCCAGCGGTCCCGCACCGCGGGGCCGTCCGCGGAGCCGGGCAGGCCGATGCGGGTCCGGACCGTCGCCGCCAGCCCCTCCGGCAGCCGCTCCCGGCGCAGCCAGCCCTGGTCCAGTAGATGCAGCAGCGCGCACTCCTCCAGCAGCCGAACCGGCCAGCCCGGCCCGGACGACGGAATCGCCCCCAGGTCCCGCACGCGGGCCGCCAGGCCGGGGGCCTGCGCGTCGACCATGCGGGCCGCCGTCTCCTCCCACAGCCCGTATCCCGCCTGCTCGGCCGCGGCCAGACCGCCGCGCAGCAGGTCCGCCAGGCGCTGCTCCAGCTCCGTCGCACCCGCGGTGATCCGCTCGGCCCGGCGCTCGGCCCGGCGCCGCGCCGCCTGCGGATCGGCGGCGCCGGAGGCGGAGCCGGGCGCCCCGGCCGCCCGCTTCTCCGCGGTCCGCCTTCTCCTGCCCGCTGCCCACTGCTCGGCCCAGTCCGGCGGGGTGCCGGGCGGCACGGCATCCTCCCCGGCCGCCCACAGCAGCAGCAGCCCGAGCGCGTGCTTGCACGGGAACTTGCGGCTGGGACAACTGCACTTGTACGCCGGCCCCGCCGCGTCCGCGATGTCCACGACCGTCTGATACGGCCTGCTGCCACTGCCCTTGCACAGCCCCCACACCGTCCCCTCGTCCGAACTCCCCGCCTCCGACCACGAACCGGCCGCGCCGAGTTTGCTTCCCGCTTTGCGTGACGCGACGTCAGGCGCCAGTGCCAGCACCTGGTCCGCGGTCCAGCGCACCCCCTGCTGAGTCATGCCATCGAAGGTAGATCCCACCACTGACAATCGGCCCGGCCAGAGCGTCTGTGCAGGTCAGAACGCATTGTCAGTGCCGTGGTGCACGGTGGACGCCAGAACCGAACCGGCCGAGCTGGAGGGGGCCTCAGCCATGTCTGTCTCCGTCGAACCGACGTCCGTCGAACCGAGCCGGAACCACTCCGCGCCCGCGAACGCGGGGCCCACGGGAGACTCTGTGACCACAGGAAGTGCCGGAAGCGCGGGAATCGCCGGGAGCGGTGCGGACGCGGGCGGCCCGGGTGAACCGCAAGCCCTGCGGCCGCACGCCGAGGACGCCTTCGCCGCCGAACTGGCCGCGCTGGCCGCGCAGGACGACCGCCCGCGCCCGGCCCGCTGGAAGCTCTCGCCGTGGGCGGTGGCGACCTACCTGCTCGGCGGCACCCTGCCGGACGGCACAGTGATCACACCGAAGTACGTCGGCCCGCGCCGCATCGTCGAGGTCGCCGTCACCACCCTCGCCACCGACCGCGCGCTGCTCCTGCTCGGCGTGCCCGGCACGGCCAAGACCTGGGTGTCCGAACACCTCGCCGCGGCGGTCAGCGGCGACTCGACCCTGCTGGTGCAGGGCACGGCGGGCACACCCGAGGAGGCGATCCGCTACGGGTGGAACTACGCGCAGCTGCTGGCGCACGGCCCGAGCCGCGCCGCCCTCGTGCCCAGCCCGGTCATGCGGGCCATGGCAGAGGGCATGACCGCCCGCGTCGAGGAGCTGACCCGCATCCCGGCCGACGTGCAGGACACGCTGATCACGATCCTCTCGGAGAAGACCCTGCCGATACCGGAGCTGGGCGAGGAGGTGCAGGCGGTCCGCGGCTTCAACCTGATCGCCACGGCGAACGACCGCGACCGCGGGGTCAACGACCTGTCCAGCGCCCTGCGCCGGCGGTTCAACACGGTGGTGCTGCCGCTGCCGGAGACCCCGGAGGCCGAGGTCGACATCGTCTCCCGCCGCGTCGACCAGATCGGCCGCTCCCTGGACCTGCCGGCCGCGCCGGACGGCATCGACGAGATCCGCCGCGTCGTGACCGTCTTCCGCGAGCTGCGCGACGGCGTCACCACCGACGGCCGTACGAAGCTGAAGTCGCCCAGCGGCACGCTCTCGACGGCCGAGGCGATCTCGGTCGTCACCGGTGGCCTGGCCCTGGCGGCCCACTTCGGCGACGGCGTGCTGCGAGCGGGTGACGTGGCCGCCGGCATCCTCGGCGCCGTCGTCCGCGACCCGGCGGCCGACCGCGTCATCTGGCAGGAGTACCTGGAGACGGTGGTCCGTGAGCGCGACGGCTGGAAGGACTTCTACCGGGCCTGCCGGGAGGTGAGCGCATGAACGGCCTGAGCGCGAGCGCGGGTTCGAGCGGGGCGGCGCCGTCGCCGGACGGCGCGGCGCGGAGCCGCTGCGACCACGACCCCAGCTGGACGGGCGGGCGCGGCGGACGCCGCGGACTGGACCGACGGGGCGGAGTGGTTCGACGGGGCGGAGTGGACCGACGGGGCGGAGTGGACCGACGGGACCGACGGGGCCGACGACACGCACGAGGGGGACGGTGTGACAGGAGTTGACGGATCGCGGAGCCGCAGGGCAGCCGCACAGCCGCTGCTGCTCGGCGTGCGGCACCACGGGCCGGGATCCGCGCGGGCCGTGCGGGCCGCACTGGAGGCGGCGCGGCCGAAGGCGGTGCTGATCGAGGGTCCGCCGGAGGCCGACGCACTGATCCCGCTCGCCGCGGACGAGGGCATGCGGCCTCCGGTCGCCCTCCTCGCCCACGCCGTGGACGAGCCCGGCCGCTCCGCGTTCTGGCCCCTCGCCGAATTCTCCCCGGAGTGGGTCGCCATCCACTGGGCCCTGGAGCACGACGTTCCGGCCCGGTTCATCGACCTCCCGGCCACGCAGACGCTGGCGTGGGGGAGGGACGACACCGGCACGCCCTGGGACGAGGAGGGTCCCGAGGACGGCAAGGGCTCCGCGGAGGAGGGGACCGCGGAGCCCTCGGCCGGGGAGCGGCCGCCCGGAGGACGCCCGGCCGGCGAGCGTGAGGGCGAGGTGGATGTGCGCGTCGACCCGCTCGCCGTGCTCGCCGAGGCCGCCGGGTACGACGACGCCGAGCGCTGGTGGGAGGACGTCGTCGAGCACCGGGGGCCGGGGCGGGGCGACGCGTTCGCCCCGTTCGCGGCACTGGAGGAGGCCATGGGCGCGCTCCGGGAGACGTACGGGAGCCGGGAGGGGGACCGGGACCTCGTGCGGGAGGCCCACATGCGGCTCCAGGTGCGCGCCGCGCAGCGGGAGTTCGGCGACGGCGTGGCGGTGGTGTGCGGGGCGTGGCACGTGCCCGCACTGCGGCAGAAGGCCGCCGTCACCGCCGACCGGGCGCTGCTGAAGGGACTGCCCAAGGTCAAGGCCGACATGACCTGGGTGCCGTGGACGCACCGCCGGCTCTCCCGGTTCAGCGGCTACGGCGCCGGCATCGACTCGCCGGGCTGGTACGCCCACCTCTTCGGCGCGCCGGACCGGCCCGTCGAGCGGTGGCTGACCAAGGTGGCCGGACTGCTCCGGGAGGAGGACCGGATCGTGTCCTCCGCCCACGTCATCGAGGCGGTGCGGCTGGCGGACACGCTCGCCGCGATGCGTGGGCGCCCGCTGCCCGGACTGGGCGAGACGACCGACGCCGTGCGGGCGGTCATGTGCGACGGCTCCGACGTGCCGCTGGCACTGGTGCACGACCGGCTGGTGGTCGGGGACCTCCTGGGCGAGGTGCCCGAGTCGGCGCCGGCGGTCCCGTTGCAGCGCGACCTCGCCCGCCTCCAGCGGCGCCTGCGTCTCAAGCCCGAGGCTGTGGAGCGCGAGTTGGAGCTCGACCTGCGCAAGGAGACCGACGCCGGGCGGAGCAGGCTGCTGCACCGGCTGCGGCTGCTGGGTGTCGGCTGGGGTGAGCCGGCGGCCTCGCGGGGCAGCACGGGCACGTTCCGGGAGAGCTGGCGGCTGCGCTGGGAGCCGGAGCTGTCGGTGCGGGTCGCCGAGGCCGGGGTGTGGGGGACCACCGTGCTCGCCGCGGCGACCGCCAAGGCGGAGGCGGACGCCGTCGGCGCGCAGGCACTCGCCGAGGTGACGGATCTCGCCGAGCGCTGCCTGCTCTCCGAACTCACCGACGCGCTGCCGGCGGTGATGCGGGTGCTCGCCGAACGGGCGGCGCTCGACACGGACGTCGGGCACCTCGCCCAGGCGCTGCCGGCCCTGGTCCGCTCCCTGCGCTACGGCGACGTGCGCGGCACGGACACCCGGGCGCTGGCCGGCGTCGCCGCGGGCCTGGCCGAACGCGTCTTCGTCGGTCTTCCTCCGGCCTGCGCGGCCCTGGACACGGACGCGGCCGAGGAGATGAGGCGACATGTGGACGCCGTGCACACGGCCGTGGGCCTGCTGGGCGACACGCTCCAGGCCGACCACGCGGACCTGTGCCCCCGCTGGCACGGCGTGCTCCGGGTGCTGTCGGGGCGCGACATCGTGCCCGGCGTGATCCGCGGACGCGCGGTGCGGCTCCTGCTCGACGACGGGGAGGTCGAGCAGGACCAGGCGGCACGGCTCATGGGGCTCGCACTGTCACCGGGCACGCCACCGCCGGACGCGGCCGCGTGGATCGAGGGCTTCGTCGGCGGCGCCGGCGGAATGCTGCTCGTGCACGACGAGCGGCTGCTCGGACTGATCGACGCCTGGCTGGCCGGGGTGCCGGCGGCGGCGTTCACCGACGTGCTGCCGCTGCTGCGGCGCACCTTCTCCGCGTACGAGCCCGGAGTGCGCAGAACACTCGGCGAGTTGGTCCGGCGCGGTCCGGGACAGGGCCGCGGCAGCACCGGGGCCACGGCGGCCGGCGTGCCCGGGTTCGCCACGGACCTGGACCAGGAGCGGGCGGATGCCGTAATGCCGGTGCTGCGGCTGCTCTTGGGACGGGACGAGGTACATGCAGGGGACACGGCGGCGCACGAGGCCGTCGGCGACGAACTCGCGGGGGTGGCGCGATGACGGCGGCGCAGGAGTACGAGGCGGGCGTGACGGACCCGGCGCAGGAGCGGCTGCGGCGCTGGCGGCTCGTGCTCGGCGGCGACGCGGCCGACGGCACCGGATGCGCGCTGTCCGGCAGGGACGCGGCGATGGACGGGGCGCTCGCCGCGCTCTACGGCAAGGGCGACCGGCCGCAGACGGGCCGTGCGGCACGGGACCGTTCGGCTGGGCTCGGAGCCTCGGCGCCCTCGGTGGCGCGCTGGCTGGGGGACATACGGACCTACTTCCCGTCCTCCGTCGTGCAGGTCATGCAGCGGGACGCCATCGACCGGCTCGGCCTGGCCACGCTGCTGCTGGAGCCGGAGATGCTGGAGGCGGTGGAGGCGGACGTGCACCTCGTCGGCACGCTGCTCTCGCTCAACAAGGCGATGCCGGAGACCACGAAGGAGACGGCGCGCGCGGTGGTGCGCAAGGTCGTCGAGGACCTCGAGAAGCGGCTCGCCACCCGCACCCGGGCCACCCTCACCGGCGCCCTCGACCGCAGCGCGCGCATCAACCGGCCACGCCACCACGACATCGACTGGCACCGCACGATCGCGGCCAACCTCAAGCACTACCTGCCCGAGTACCGGACGGTCGTGCCGGAACGGCTCATCGGGTACGGGCGGGCGTCGCAGTCCGTGAAGAAGGAGGTGATCCTCTGCATCGACCAGTCCGGGTCCATGGCGGCCTCCGTCGTGTACGCGTCGGTGTTCGGGGCGGTGCTGGCCTCCATGCGGTCGATCAGCACACGGCTGGTCGTGTTCGACACGGCGGTGGTCGACCTCACCGACCAGCTCGACGACCCGGTCGACGTGCTCTTCGGCACCCAGCTCGGCGGCGGCACGGACATCAACCGGGCGCTGGCCTACTGCCAGTCGCAGATCACCCGGCCCGCGGAGACGGTGGTCGTGCTGATCAGCGACCTGTACGAGGGAGGCATACGCAACGAGATGCTGAAGCGGGTCGCGGCGATGAAGGCGTCGGGAGTGCAGTTCGTGACGCTGCTCGCGCTCTCCGACGAGGGCGCGCCCGCCTACGACCGGGAGCACGCGGCCGCGCTCGCGGCGCTCGACGCACCGGTGTTCGCCTGCACACCCGACCTGTTCCCCGAGGTGATGGCGGCGGCGATCGAGAAGCGACCGCTGCCGATACCCGACACCGCATGAGGAACCGGACCGAGCGAAGAGACGAACGAAGAAACGAACGATGAGCCGTCGGCGCCACGCTGACGACTTGTCGACCGCGGTCGGCCAGCAAAACGGACATGCCTACCCATCGGTAACAGCGGGCTTGCGCGACCGCTGGAGTCCCGTGCGAGGATCGATGCCTCGTTCGGCGGTGCGTCGCCCACTTGGGAAGGAACCGTCCCCTCTTGACCGTGCCAGCAGCCCTGCCCGCTGCCGCCCTGCGCGTGATGCGCACGGCGGCCGGGCGGCGTGCGCTGCAACTGGTCCTGC
>NZ_MUBM01000158.1:34776-35499 GCF_002154505.1 Streptomyces carpinensis
CCGGGCGCCCGGGCCACGGCACAACGGGCCTGCCGGCTCGTCCGGTGACGGACTCAGCCGTCCACCGCACCACCGGCTCCGCCGTTCGCGAGGTCGCCCGCTCCGTGGTCCGTCCGGTAGTGGGCTCCGCGTCTCGTCCGGTGACGAACTCCGTCGTCCGTCCGGTGACGGAATCCGCAGGCCGTCCGGTGCCCGCTCCCGTGCTCCATCCAGCGGCGTCCCGCGTCACCACTTCGGCGCAGGCCTGCGTAGTCCCTTCGGCGCGGGCCCTCGTAGTCCCTTCGGCGCCGGGGCGTGGTGCCCTTCCAGTGGTCGAGCGCGGCGTCCTTCCGGTGACCGAGCGTGTCGCCCCTCGGGTGACGGTTGCCGTGGGGCGGTCCGTGTCGCTTCGGCTCGCCGAGCCGGTCGGTGATCTGACGGTGGCCGTGACGGGCGGGCGGGTCGAGGTGAGGATTCCGCCGGTGGCGGTGTCGCTGCCCGAGTCGCCGACGCTGCCCGTGCCGATCAACCCTTCGGTGCCGGATCTGCCAGATCTGCCGGGCCTGCCCGGCTCGTCCGACCTGCCTGGTCAGCCCGGCGCACCCGCGCCCGCTCCCGGCCCCGTTGAGCCGGGGCAGGCGGGAAGCGTGCCGTCGGAGCCCGTCACGTCCGCGACGTCCCAGCCTCAGACCCGCCCCCAGTCCCTGCCGCAGCAGTCGCACGGCGCGGCCGCCGCGGCGCCCG
>NZ_MUBM01000159.1 GCF_002154505.1 Streptomyces carpinensis
GGCGCCACCCGCCCCAGCCGCATCGCCGAGGACATCGCCGCCCTCAACGCATCCCGTGCCTGCCAGTCGGTCCGACGCGTAGGAGGCGCACGCTGAATGCGGTCTCCTCCAGCGCGTCGGGCGCCATGAGAGTGATCCTGCATAGGTCGGACGCGGTGAAGTGTAAGCGCATGACGCTCACCGATCTTGTCCTGACTTGGCCGTTTTGGCCAGGGCTGAAAGGCATGGCGGCTTGAATCCGTCACACAACAGACTGTCTTGGCACGTCCTCAAGGCATGCCAAATCCACTGACACGCAAGGGCATGCGCTGTCCCTGGTCCAGTCCAGTCCGGGGGCGTATGTCATCACCGTCGGGTGCGCTCGGAGCCGCACTTGCCCACGCGGGGAGAAGACATGACCGTACGACGCAAGGTTGCCGCTGCAGGAGCGAGCGTTGCCGCCGCGGCCGGCCTCCTTCAAAGACTTGGTCGTCTTGAAAGATCAGCCGGTTGCCGTTCGTCTATGCGGGCCTCACCCCGATGCCGGAGCAAACCCCCGGATCAGGTCGAACCCGTACACCACTTCCCTGGACGCAACCTCGGCGAGGCACCAGCGTCGTGACCACCCGCACCGACCCAACTGGAGCCAGTCCCAGAGCCTGGAGACGCCCCGCGCAGTCCCTGCTCACCCTGGTGCAGCCGCTGCCCTACCCCGACCACAGGCCCCGACCACAGCTGGTCACAGCGCTGCCGCAGCCAGTTGAGCCCAGCCCTGGCCGGTCAGTGGCCCAGGCGACAGGTGTTCCAGCCGCGGCCGTCGCGTATCAGCCCACCCGACCGCTCCAGATTGCCGAGACGGCGGCGGAAGCCCGGTTCGAGCACGGCCAGGTGACGGGCCCAGCCGCCGAGCGCGCCAAGGCAGCTCTGGCCGACGCCGAGCAGACGCACCGGGATGCGGTCGGTGCTCTCATCCGGGCCCAGAGTCCTGCGCCATGTACGCGTTCGAGCCCGCCTCGCCGACCCGCCCGCCCGCTCACCGTGGAGCACCGTCCCAACAGCCCGGCGAGGCTGGGCTGTTCCTCCAGTTCGGGTATGCGGAAGCCTGGCTGAACGGCAAGCGCCTCAGCGCCACCCTGGTCAGCCCCGGCAGCGGCCTGAGCCTGATCCTGGGCGGCTCGTGGGACGTCCCGTCCACCGTGGGGCCGTGACTCACGCCCTCCGACGACGCTGCCGGGCCCCGAGCTTGTGCCAGTGCCGGTCCATGTCGTACTGCCTGCCGACCCGGTGCCGGGGCATCCGCAGCAGAAAGTCGTCTTACGGCTGTGGAAGCGGACGGGACTGGGCGCAGCCGGTGGTGTTCGCCCACGAATCGGGCCTGGTCACCGCACGCCGACCGTGATCGGGCCCGGCCTGGACCGGATCTGTCCTCACCCCTCGGCGACGGTGACGACCTCGTGGCACACGGCATACGGCCGGTCGGCCTCCACCCGCAGCATCCACGTGCCCTCCGCCGCCGTCAGCTCGGCGACCTGACCGCCCGTCCCGTCCGGCAGCAGGGTCACTGGCTTGGCATCGGTGTCCGGCAGTCCGGGAGCGGTCAGCCGTGCCCGAAGCGTCCGTCCGGTGACGGTCGGGCCGCTCGCCCGGACTGTGAACGGCTCGCCGGCCACCGCCATGTCGGGCACCTCCAGGCCGAAGTCGGCGTCACTCCCGAGCATCTGACGGGCGGGCCTGCTGCGGCGGATCGCCATCAGCTGATGCCGCAGGGCCTCCGCGCCGGCCATGCCGGCATGGCGCTCGCCGTTCCACAGCGCCTCGTCCTCGCGCTCCAGCACCCAGGAGGCGAAGGCCGAGCCGCCCGGGACCGTGCCGTCCCCACCCCAGTCCCTGTCGTTGTCGAGGCCCGTGGGGAACGCGAGGCTCCCGTCGGCTCCTACCACGACGCCGTGCACCGTGGGGTGCGCCCGGCCTGCGAAGCAGTGCACCCGGTACGGTGGTGCGGCGAGACCGATCTGGTGGCGCTCCCAGGCGTCGGTGATCTCCTCGTGGAAGTCGAATGCCTCCCGCACCAGTTCGGACGGCAGGTCGGGCACGGGCGCCCGCTTCAGCCACGTCCTGCCGTTTCCGTCCTCGTTCACCACACACGCGTACACCGGGAGCAGCTGTGCGACGGATGGAAAGGATCGGGCCAGCGTGGCGAGTCTTTCGTTGACCGACAGCACCCGCTGAAGGGCCCGGGTGGCCAGATTTCCGGGCTCCATCGCCCGACCGGTGAGGACCCGGACCGCCTTCGCCGCACCTTGGAAGGGCGTGCCCAGGGTGACCAAGGCGCGCGCGTCCTGACGACCATCCAGGCACTCGAGGTAGTAGCGGGCAACCAGTCCGCCCATGGAGTGGCACATCAACACGACCTTCGGCGGATCGTCGTGGGCCACCGGGTACACCCCGGGCGCGATCGCCCGCCACTCGTCCAGGGCGGTTGCGATCCGCTCCTTCAGACGCCGGGCCGTGAACCGGTTCGACAGCCGCCAGTCGTAGGGGAACACCATGAACTGCTTCGGGTGCAGTCCCGGGCCGGTCCGCTCGCCGTCGTACCAGCCCAGTGCCGCCTGGACGTCGGGATAGCCGATGCAGGACAGGAACCCGGGCAGCGCCTCGGGGCCCTTGAGCAGCCGGCCGGCCTCCACCGCGTACGGTCCGTCAGGCGCCTCGTCGCCAATGCCGGGCGGCAGCATCAGCCCCTCCACGGCCTTCGCCGGACTGCGCAGGCTCAGCAGCGCCTGTTTCGACTGGTTCCACACGTCCTTGCCGTCGCGGGTCAGACGCGTGCCGAGGATGCCGGGCACGAAGACAACCAGGTCGTGGATCATGGCGTCAGCTCTCCGTCTTCTTTCTCTCGGTCTCTCCGGGCCGGATCCCGGCCCGGAGATCGTCCCCGTCGTCACCCGGTTCAGACGCGGCCCACAGCGGCCGCGAGGCGGTCCTGGGGGATCCTCACCTGGTCGCACCGGTCGCGGCCCTGCAGGAACAACGACAGGCCGTGGCGCGGAAGTTGCACGGCGTTCGCCGTGTGGACGTCATTGCCCCGGTACGGGACGGCCAACCCGGCGACCCAGGTTTCGTCCACGACGTCCCGGACCGCGACGGTCGCGGTGCCGCCGAAGGCCAGCAGCAGGGGGCGCTTGAGGCTGCCGGCGAAGGCCAGGGCGGTCGGGGTGCCGTGGGGGCTGGACAACCGGCGCACGGGTGTTCGGCCGTCGTACTCGCACAACTGGGCCGTGCCCGCCATGCTCCAGGCGAGCAGGGGCAGCACCTCGCCGCCGTCATGACGGCACGTCAGGGCGAGGCCCGCGCGGGGATCGGGACTCGCGGGACGCTGCCCGAGGCGGACGAAACCACCCTCTGTGCTCTCCCACAGGGCCACGGAATCGCCGCAGTCCGCCGCCACCCAGGTCCGCCCGGACACCGTGCGCGCGGCCACGTCGCCCACCTTGATCTGGGCGGCCTCGATGGCCTCCTGCGGCGCCCAGAAGACGCCCTTGCGCACGTACGGCACCACTCGCCGGCCCTCGGGCACGAACAGCCAGGGCCCGTCGGGCGGACCGGGAGCCAGGGCCAGACCGGCAACGGTGTCTCCGGCATCGCCGCTCAGGTCGACGGGTGTGTCCTCGGTGTGCTCCCTCAGGTCCTGGTCGAACCGCCACACGCGGACGCGGCGCCCCGCCGCTGCGGCCACGGTCCAGCCGTCCTCGTGGCCCAGAGCGGACACGGCGGTCACCCGCGCCCCGCACGGCAGCACGATGCCCTGTCCGGCCGACCCGCGCACCGGGTGGTGCAGGCCGAGCAGCACATGCCAGCCGGCCGGCCGCGCCAGCAGCACCTCTGTCCCGGACGGGCCCGGCGCGACTGCGGGCCTCGGCCAGGGTTCGCCGCGCCGGGGTCGCGGCGGAGCGCCGGCGGCGACCAGCGCCGCGGTGTCGATCACCCGTACCTCGTCGCCGTCTCCGACGGCCAGCCGGCCCGTGCCCGCGGGGTCGAACGCCAGCCCGTTGCGCTCGCTGGCCAGCTCCAGCACCGCGTCGACCGTGTCGTCGGTGGCGCTGCGCACCCGGACCTGGTGGCCCTCGTGCAGGGCGAGGAGCGGCAGATCACCCCGCCACCCGAGGGCGATCTGCCGGGCCGCGGAATCGTAGGCGCGCAGGCGGGTGACGACCAGGGCCGCGTGCCCCTCCGCGGTGATGCGCCAGAGGGTGACCCGCTCTCCGTTCGAGGCCGCCTCGGACACCGCGACGAGTCCGCTCTCGGCGCCCTCCGGGAGGGTGGCGACGGCAAGGCGGCGGCCGGGGTCCGTGGGCACCTCCCAGCGGCCACGCACCAGGTCCTGATCGCCGTACAGCTTGCCGTTCAGCTCGTGCAGGGTCAGCGTGTCGCCCGCGGTAAGCAGGAAGCACCGGTCCCGCAGGCTCAGCAGCGCCACCCGCTCGGCCGGGTCCGCCAAGACGTCGTGGCGTACGTCCCAGGCGTCCCCAGCGTGTCCGGGCGTCACGGCGCACCGCCAGGCCCATACGCACTTTCCGTCCGCCGCGACGATCTGGATGCCGTCGTCGCAGCGGGCGGCGTCCAGGGCGCCGATCCGGCCGTCCCAGGTGTAACTCCGACGCGGCCGGCGCTCGTCCCCCCACCACAGGTGCAGCGACCGCCCGTCGTGGGACGCCGTGATCCGCCTGCCCCGGGCAGTCGCCTCGCGGACCTCGGTGAACACCGAGTCCGTCGCCCGCCCGTCGGCGGTGCGTCTGGTGTGCAGGTAGGCTCCCGTGTCGGCCCGCCGGGTGACGATCTCGCCGCGGCCGGCCACGGATATCGTGCCGCCCGCGGCCCGGCTCCAGCTCAGGGCCAGGGCGCCGCCGAGCGGGGCGGGCAGCGTCAGTTCCGGCGGCTGCGGGACCGCGTCGCTCCACACCTCCTGCCAGGCCTGCTCGGCGAAGCCCAGGAGGCGGCCGAGCGTCTCGTGGGTGTCGGGGTGGCCCACGAACGCCTCGGCGCCGAGCATCGCCTGGCGCTGGTGGACCGAGGTGTGGCTGCGGAACCTGGCGCCGACCCGCCGGTACAGCGCGGCGCCGTCGCAGGTGCCGATGAGTCGCCCGGTGAGCGGCAGCATGACGTCCGGCTCCGTGCGCACCAGGAACCCCGGGTCGCAGAACAGCTGCTCCAGCGGGTGCTGCTCGTCCGGGGGGTCGTCGGGGCTCACCGGGATCTGGGCCGCGTGCGCGCCCAGGTAGGTCAGGGTGTACGTGTCGGCCTGGTCCCAGTCGCCGGCCGGCCGGTGCAGGGCCTCGAAGATGCGGCGGTGCGCCGCTGCCTCGCTCAGCCGGGCGCGCTCCAGCAGGGCGGTCCCGTAACTGGTGTGGTCGAGACGGTGCAGCGGCTCCTGCCCCGGCTGGCGCTCCGTCGTGATCAGCACGCCCTTGAGTTGCTGGAGCATGGCATCGAGCATCCCGCGCGTGATCTCGAACGTGCCCCTCCGGCGCAGCCTGTTGGCCAGACGCAGCCACAGGTCGCGGTCGGCCAGGCCCGGCCCCTGGACCACGGCGAGCGGCAGCAGCAGCTCAGCGTAGCGGCCGCGGTCGCCCGGATCGAGGACGCCCAACTCGTCCGTCATCAGCTCGCGCAGCTCGTCGCCCCCGTGTCGGACGAGGGAGTCCACCTGGTCCGCGGACAGCGGTTCCGGCTGCCGGGCGAGGGTCCGGGCCGTCTGGTGGGCGACGTGGAACCTACGGCCGCACCGCCACGCCACCCGTGCCGCGGTCTCCCGCCGCAGCACCTCGGCGTCCGGACCGGCGTACGGCGAGCCGGGGACCTCGGCGAGCACGGACGCCACCAGCGTGGCGATGTCGCGTTCGGTCTCCCGGTCCCGGTCGAGAACAAGGTCGGGGGAAGAGCGGTCGAGCGCATCGAGCAGCGACTCACGCGTTTCCCCCTCCATGGGCCGGCGGGGGCGGGTCCGCGTGCCGACGATCACCTTCACACCGGGGTACCGGGAGAGCGGATTCAGCAGCCGGCGCGCGATCTCGTGGGCCTGGCCGGGCATGGCCTCGTCCAGTCCATCCACGAGCAGCGTGATGCCGCCGTTGCGCGGCACCGCCTCGCCGATCCGGTCCGCAGCCACCTGCGCGGGGATCCCCGCCTCCTCTGGCGTCTCGACACCGAGCGGGGCCAGGACCCGCAGCAGGTCGTGGGCCAGGGAGTGCAACGACGCTCCGTGGCAGGACACCGCGCCGTGGACGGACCCGGGCGGCGGCACGGTCTGCGGCGGCGGTGGGGGGTCAAGCGCCTGCTGCAGGCGGGGCACGGAGAGCAGGGCCAGCCGGGCGAGGAGCGCGGTCTTTCCGGTGCCGGTCGGGCCGGTGACCACGAGCATGCCGCGGCTCTGGGAGGCCATCCAGGTGACGAGCCGGCTCAGCGGACGCACCCGGCCAGAGAACTGGTGCGGTTGGATGCCGCCGGTCATCGGGCCGAGCCGACGGGAGGTGAGCCAGGGCTCCCGGTCGGGCGGCAGGACGGCGGGGCGGTAGACGGTGTCCCCCGCGTCGAAGTACGGGTTGTGCAGGAACCGGCGGCTCATGGAGCGGATCTCATTAAACGCCGGTCGCAACGCGGCGTCGTCGAAGCCGGCCGCCTGGGCGCGTCGGTCGATCGCCTCCAGCAGGTCCGGCACCAGCAGGAAGGGCGCCGTCCGCTCGAACGGCCGTACAGTCCCGTCCAATTCGAGCTCCGGGTTCTCCAGGGCCTGCTGCAGCCACTCCACCCAGAGGCTCTCCTCCACCTGGCGGTCGGCACCGGCGGTGGCCAGGACCATGAAACCGTCCGCCGACTCAGGGATCCCGCGGAAGACGTGCAAAGCGCCGTGGAGCGTCCGGCTGCCGTGCAGGGTGCGCTGCGACTCGCAGGCGTCGATGACCACCAGAAGTTCGGAGCCCCGCACCCGGGAGAGTTCGAGCATCAGGGACTCGAACGGCATCGCGCGACGGGGGTGGGGATGCGGCGCGCCCGGCTCGTAACTGTCCCGGCACGCAAGGAGGTAGCTGTTGTCAGTGGCGTGGCCGTGCCCGGTCCAGTAGAAGATCTTCCGTTCGGCCTCGGCCGCGACGAACCGGTCGAGGCCAGCCTCCACAGCCGCCCGTGTTCCGTCGCCCTCGAGCTTCTCCGCCCGGCCGAAGCCGAGCCGGTCGCACAGCCGAATGAACCGCTCCCGTGCGCGCAGCACGTGCTTGCGGTCGCGCAGTCCGCCCCGCTCTCCGTACTCGGCGATGGCCACCGTGCCGACCAGGCCGGACGACCGCAGCTCCTCCCGTCTGATCTCGAACTCGACCGACATCCCCGCAACCCCTCCCGCACCTATACTGATCGACCAGCATGAGGCGTGTCACGTGATCGCCAATAAAGCCTCGAGAAAGGCGTGTTGATGACCTCCAGGGACCGGTTCACCGTGGTCGGACGCCGGACCGACTGCCATATCTTCGAAGGTGACGGAACACGCTCGATCACCGAGGAGAACGTGCGGGTGCGATATGTGCCTGAGCCGGTCGAGCTTCCCGAGGAGATTGCCGAGTGGCGCCGGGAGATCGAGGCGCAGGAGGCCGCCAAGGAAGCGGCCGGCGAGCCACACCGCTGGAACAACCCGCGGTTCGCGGTGCGGCGTCTGATCGTCACCCGCACCCACACGGCCGAGGACCCGGTTGCCACCCTGACGCTGTGCGACGCCGACTACTACGACTTCCTCACCACGTCCATCAACCTGGACCGCAAGCAGAGGAACGGCCTAACCCTCCGTCAGCAGTACATGGACGGCAAGGACCCTTTGGACGCTCCGGAGTTCATGTTCTGCAGCTTCGGCGTCAACGTCGCGGTGGAGACGGGCAAGGACGGCAAGATGCTGTTCTCCCACCGCAGCGCCCGGGTCGTGGGGCCGAACAAGTCGAAATGGAACTCGTCCGCGAACGAGGGACTCGCCCGCAACCATGATCTCTCCCCTGACGGGCGGGTCAGCCTGCACGCCGTCGCCCGCCGGGCGCTGCGCGAGGAACTGGCCGTCCTCGCCTCAGACGACGTCGACCTCGAACTGATCGGCTTCGGCTTCGACCTGCGCAACAACCAGTGGGCCGCATTCTTCCGGGCCGTGCTGACCGACCTGTCCGAGGACGACCTGCGCGAGCGCTGGAGCCGGGGCGTGGAGGACAAGTGGGAACACGACCGCCACGCCTTCGTCTCGACGGACCCAGAGACCGTCCTGCGGTTCATCCGCGACCAGCCCGACGAGAAGTGGACACCCTGCGCGCCGGCGCTGTTTTACCTCGCACTGGTCCGCGGCGCGGTCCGTGCGGCCGAGGGGAACCCCGACGCCCGCTACGACGTCGAGGCGATCGAACGCAGGGTCATGCGCGAGCTCGACGACAGCGAGGACGACGTCGCCTAGAAGTGTCCTGAAGTCTTGCTCCGGCCGACCGAATTGCCCGGGATCGCCTTGAATCGGTGCCGGTCGCAGCCGGTGAGCGGACTTCGTGTTGAACCGCCGCTGTTGCAGCCAGTCCCGTGGTCTGCCCCGGCCCCGGCAGCGGGCGACCGATACCGCCGCGGGCCTGTCACTGTCGCGAGGCCGAGCCGAACCCGACGAACCGCCGAGCGACGCGGTGGACGAGGTCCGCTTCCGCTGCGCGCGAGCGGAGATGAAGACGCAGTTGAAGGCAAACATGGTGAAGCCCTTCTTGGTCATCTCCCTGTCCCTTGCCGGGCTCGCCGGGCTGTTCGCATGGCTGAACCATGATCCGAGTTGGCTGTGGGCCATCCCTGTATGGTGCGGCGGCTTCGCACTACTGATCGGGCTGATCGCCGCCTTGGTCCTCGGGGCGGCACCGTCGGAAACAGAGTTGATCATCGACCGCTCGGCCATCAGGGTTGAGCAGCGCAGGAAGACGAACGTCACCGGCACCTCGCGGATACCGTGGCGGGACCTCACACACGTGGGGGTTCTGCGGCCCAACCCCGGTTCAGTGAACCCGCGACTGACACAGGTCTACGAGGCCAACCACCTCCTGGTGGTCCACTTACGGCAGGGGGTGCGTTTCCCCTCGACAAAGGATCCACGCCTGCCCGACGAACTGCACCGACTGGGCAACCGCACCATCGGGCCGATCGGGAGCTTCGGCGCTGACAAGCAACAGGTCCTCGCTGCACTGGACCGGTTCGCGGGCAACCGAGCCCTGCACACCGAACAGGAATTCCTCGACCGCGATCCGCGCATCCAGCCGGAGATGATCTGACACCCCAGCGTGTCATCCCTGCAGATCGCCATTGCGACCAGACACCGGCAGCGGCCGGTATGCCGATCGGAGTCGGTGAATCCGCCCTCTTCGAGGAGCCAACGAGACGCCATCTTGATCGTCTCGTCACTGACCAAGAGGTACGGGGCAACCCGCCGGCTCAGGCGCAGCGCTCCCGGCGCACCCAGCCGTTCCTCTCCAGCAGCGCAACGGCGGATGCCGCATGGTAACGTTCGTATACAAGCTGTATGCAGAGCCTGGGGGTTGCCGTGACGTCCGGTCGGGAGAAGGCGTACACGTATCTCAAGGACACGGTACTGACGGATCCCGAAATGCAGGGGACCTTCCTGTCGGAGCAGGAGCTCGCCGACCGCATCGGTGTCTCCCGAACGCCTATCCGGGAGGCGCTGCTGCAGCTCGCGGCCGAGGATCTGGTCGAGCTCGTGCCCAAGCGGGGTGCCCGGGTGGCACCCCTGGCGGGGCGAGAGATCCGAGAGCTCATGGAACTGCGGGGCATCGTCGAGCGGTACGCCGCCCAGCAGCTCGTCTCCGGTAACCGAGCGCCGGTAGCGGAGCTGCGCTCCCTGTTGGAACGGCAGCGCGAGCTCACCGGCGCCGACCAGGCCCGGGAGTTCATCGCGGTCGACCACCGGTTCCACTCGGCGCTGGTGTCCGCCGTCGGCAACACCCTCCTGGACCGGCACTATGACGGCCTGCGCAGCCGCCAGGTCCGCGCCGGAGTGGTGGCCCTCTTCAACCAGCAGGGACGTCAGGAAGCCGTGCTCCAGGAGCACGAGGCCATCCTGGACGCCCTCGCCGCCGGTGACGCACAGGCCGCCTGCGCCGCCATCGATCACCATCTGGAGTCGACACTCAAGGTGCTGCTCGCAGGCTAGCTACTTGCCCGTCAACTTGACCCGGCAGTGAAGGACCGGGCTCGCAGGTAGGGCGCGACTGGCTGCCGCGTAACCTCCCGCGTCTGAGTCACCTACGGGGAGAAGACCGGGACGCGTGACTCACACCCCGCATTCCACACGGCCTCGCACTTGCGGGCGATGTTGCGGGAAGCGTTCAGGTCGGCGTGCGCAACGACGCCGCACGACCTGCATCGGAACCGGGCCTGCGAGGCTGGCAGACCCAGGCTTCTTCAGCGGCCGGCAGGGCCCGCCGGGCCCGGCTCGGGGTAGGTGGTCACCAGCATGGTGACACCGTCACGTGATACCCAGGGGCCGTGCGGCATCCCTGGTGGGCGGCAGGCGTACATACCTGCGGTGAAGGTCCGGTCGAGTGTCAGGTCGTGCAGCGTTCCCGCCACGAGATAGACCTCCTCCCAAAAGTCGTGCCGGGCCGCGCCCCGCTCCGAGTTATCGGTGCCCGGCGCCCAGCGCAGGAGCACCGTACGGCCTCCGTGCTCGGCGTCCTCGGCCAGGACGCGCTCCTCGATGCCGGGGACGGCGCCGGCCGGGGTGCTCCACGGTCCGTCGGGCAGGTGGAACTCCAGCATGGGCTTGCTCATCGCCACAGCTCCGGACGCCGGTTGGCCAGTACCGAGGTCTTCTGCCGGACCGCGGCGACCTCGTCGATGTCCAGGTCGGCCACGAGCAGCCCGGGTTCGGCACCCAGCGTGTGCCGTACGGTCCCGTCGGGCCCGACGATGCGGCTGTGCCCGATGCCCGTCGGCGCGGGACCTGGCTCGGCGCCGGGGTCGGCCTGGTCGACGGCGGCGAGCCACACAGTGGCGTCCAAGGCACGGGCCCGCACCAGCAGCTCCCACTGGTCGAGCTTGCCGGGCCCGGCCCCCCAGGACGCGGCCAGCAGTGTGGCGACAGCTCCGGCGTCGGCGTGGGCCCGGAACAGCTCGGGGAAGCGGATGTCGTAGCAGGTGGCCAGGCCCAGCCGTACGCCGTCCACGTCGATCACCGTCGTGCCGGAGCCCGCGGCAACGGTGTCGGACTCGCGGTAGCCGAAGGCGTCGTACAGGTGGATCTTGTCGTACGCCGCCTCGACCCCGTCCCCGGTAGCCAGCAGGGTGTTGGTCACTCGGCCTCCGGGGGCCGGGGTGAACATTCCTGCCACGACGACCAGGCGGGTCGCCCGGGCGATCTGCCGTACCCCGTCGGCCCATGGCCCGGCCAGGGGCTCGGCGAGCGGGGCCAGCGGGGTGCCGAAGCAGGCCATCGCCGCCTCCGGGAAGACGACGATGCGGGCTTCGGCGTCCGCGGCGCGCCGGGCCCACTCCTCGATGAGCCGGAGGTTCTTGTCGGGGTCGGGGCCGGTGGTGAGCTGGCTCAGGGCTATCCGCACGGTGCGGTTCCTCCTTCGAAGGACGGGGTCGGCGGGATGAGGGGTCAGACGGACCGGGTGGCGTCCGCCGCGGCCGGGGCTTTCGGCGCGGCGAGGCGGGTGTCCTCGTCGATGGCGGCTTCGGGGTCGCGCCCCAGCCAGACCCCGGCGAGGGAGACGGCCGAGGCGATGGCGATGTACGCGGCGAGCGGTACCCAGGTGCCGTAGGCACTCAGCAGGCTGGTGAACAGCAGTGGGGCGATGGCGCCGCCGATGATCCCGGCCAGGGTGTAGGCGAGAGAGGAGCCGGTGTAGCGCAGCCGGGGCGAGAACTGCTCGGCGATGAAGGCGGCCTGGGGTCCGTACAGACAGCAGTGGATCACGAGGCCCACGACGACACCGGTGGCGAGCGGCAGCCAGGTGCCGCCGTGGATCATCGGGAAGAACACGAAGGGCCACACGCCGGCCGCCACGGCGGCGCAGCCGTACAGCAGGCGGCGGTTGATCCGGTCGGAGAGGGCGCCGGCCAGCGGCATGAGGAACACCTGGAGCGAGGAGCCGATGAGGACGGCCGCGAGGGCGGAGCCGCGCGACATGCCGAGTTCCTTGGTGGCGTACGTCAGCACGAAGACGGTGAACATGGCGTAGAGCACGTCGGGGCCGACACGGCAGAGGATCGTGGCCAGCAGGGCACGGGGCTGGGTGGTGAAGACCTCGCGGATCGGTGCCTCAGGGCGGGTGTGTTCGGCCTCCATCGCCTTGAACACCGGGGTCTCCTCCAGCTTCGCCCGGATCCACAGCCCGAACGCGACGAGAACGCCGGAGAGCAGGAAGGCGACGCGCCAGCCCCACGACTCGAACTGGGCTTCGGTCAGCAGCGCGCCGAGGGCGGCCAGGACGCCGTTGGCCAGCAGATTGCCGGCGGGTGGGCCTATCTGCGCGGCGGAGGCGTAGAAGCCGCGGCGGCGCGGGTCCCCGAACTCGCTGGACAGCAGGACGGCGCCGCCCCACTCGCCGCCGACGCCGACGCCCTGGGCGAAGCGGAGGACGACCAGGGCGATCGGGGCGGCCACGCCGACCGTCGAGTACGCCGGCAGGACGCCGATCAGGAAGGTGGCCGCGCCGATCAGGATCAGCGTGGCGATCAGCACCTTCTTGCGGCCGATCACATCACCGAGGCGGCCGAAGACGACCCCGCCCAGCGGGCGCGACACATAGCCGACCGCGTAGGTGGAGAACGCCAGGAGCGTGCCGGTGAGCGGGTCCTCCGAGGGGAAGAACAGGTCGCCGAAGACCAGGGCGGCCGCCGCGGAGTAGACGGCGAAGTCGTACCACTCCAGGGAGGTGCCGGCCAGGCTCGCGGCGAAGGCCCGGCGGACGCCGGAGTGCCTGTCGGGCGCCTTCGTGCCGTCGTGCGGGGTGTCGTGCATGGTGCCCATCCTTGCTCGGGGACATCGACCTTCCGGCATACTTCTTGTATACAGTCGGTATGCGCAAGCCCTGCGCGAGAACTTTGCCCGCGGAGAAACCCGCTCTGCGGCTCATCGCCCGACCCCTGGGAGCCCTCATGGCCGTGCTGACCTTCGAACTGCCCGACGGATCCACCCGCGAGGTCGACGTCGTCCAGGTCCTCAACGCCGGGTACGCCGGACGCAGCCAGGAGGACGTCGCCGCGCACGTCGCGGAACTCGCAGAACTCGGCGTACCCGGCCCGTCCGTCACGCCGGCCCTCTACCCCGTCTCCCCCTACCTCGCTCAGCAGACCGACCGGGTCCAGGTGCAGCACGGACACACGTCCGGCGAGGCGGAGTGGGCACTCGTCGTGGCGGACGACGGGGAGCTCCTGCTGACCGCCGCCTGCGACCACACCGACCGCGACCTCGAGGTGCACGGTGTGGCCTGGAGCAAGAACGCCGGCCCCGACGTCCTCGCGCGCCGCGCCTGGCGCCTGGCCGACGTGGAGTCCCGCATCGATGAGCTCACTCTGCACGCCTGGGTCACCCACGGCGGCACCCGCACCCAGATCCAATGCGGCACCCTTGCCGAACTCCTCACCCCCGCCTACTGGGTCGACACCCTGCGCTCCCGAAAGGCGCTCACGCCCGGCACCGTCCTGATCTCCGGCACCATCCCCATGACCCCCGGCGTCGACCAGTTCGCCGACGGCTGGAGCGTGGAACTGGGCGATCCCGCCACCGGCGACATCATCCGCCTCGACTACGACGTCCAGCCCATGCCGGCGCCCATCGGCTGACGCGGCCGGCCCGCTGGTCCGGGAGGTGCGCGCTCCTGCGGACTGTCGTCCTGCCGCCTTCCTGCAGGGCCGGGAAGACACGTACGCAAGGTGCTGTTCCCGGCGGCTGGGGAGAAGACACTGCGCAACCTGGTCGCGGAGGCCAAGGCGAACGAGAAGGGCGTTCACGGCCAAGGTCTGCATCGAGGACGGTAGGCGGTGGCACAACCCGGAGGACGACCTGCCCGGCGACGTGCGGATTTCAACAGCTCGATCAGGGGCGGTGAAGGCCACCGCGGATGCGGTCTCTCCAGGAGGGCGGCACCATTACGCACGGCGCCGCCGAGAACGGCGATTGCACCAGGTGGGGTCGATCCCCCGCCCCCGACCGCTTCCCAAGCCCGGCGCCCGCCGGTGACCAGGACGGGAGCACAACACAGTGCAACGCAGGCTCCGGATGGCCCGCGCCGGTCGGCACAACACAACCGCCGGACGATCAGCCCGGGACACCGACCCCTGCGCGGCCGTGCAGTTTCAGGCAATGCGCCAGGCAGCCCAGGGCGGCGGTGCACAATAGTGTGCGCATGATGTTGGTCGTTTCCCAGACCTCCTTGAACTTGTCGACGACCGACAGGTCGCCGGCCTTCGCCGGGTCACCGATCGCGGCGAGCTCGTTGTTCAGGGGGATGTTGACGGAGACCGTGACCAGCAGCGCCACTGCGTAGAGCGCGGCGGCGGCACCCGCCCACAGGGCGACCGTGCGGCGCCCCTTGCGGTACTCGAGGACGGCAACGGCCACCGTCACGGCGAGCGCGCCCAGAAAGATCAGGGCAAACAGACCGCTGTCGTCTATCACCTGGTTGAAGTTCCGCATGGCCTCCGCGTACACGCGGTCGTCGGTACGGGCGAGGCCGGGCATGATCGACACATCGAAGGCGAAGAACACACCGGCCATCAGACCCACGGTGGTGACAGACATCACCAGCAGAATGCCCGCGGCTCTGCTCGGCCGGGGTGACGGCGCCTGCGGCGCGAGCGGCACGCAGTGGGAATCAGTGGTCATCAGAGCGTCCTCACTGTGGAATTGCGGCGCGCGAGCTCGGGAATCAGGGGTGGCTGCCCGGCCGTCCGGCGAGGCGTGGCGCGAGCGGCCCGGCCCGTCAGCCGCCCAGTACCACCGTCCGGGACGGTGTCGCCGGCGGCAGGATGATCGGTGAGGCGCCGCTCTTCCGGTACTCCTGCGGACTGACCCCTCGCACCCTCTTGAAGGCCGAACTCAGCGCGAACGCACTGCTGTAGCCGACCTGGTGCGCCACCGCGGCAAGCGTGGTGTCCGGCTCGCGCAGCAGGTCGGCGGCCAGGGCGAGACGCCAGGTGGCCAGATAGGTCATCGGCGGTTCCCCGACGACCTCGGCGAAGCGGCGGGCGAGAACCGCCCGGGAGACGCCGACCTTGCGGGCCAGCGACTCCACCGTCCACGCATGGGCCGGCTGTTCGTGCAGAAGACGAAGTGCGGGCCCCACCCTGGGGTCGGACCGGGCCTGGTACCAAGCCGGCGCACCGGCGTCCGGCTCGGCGAGCCAGGCGCGCAGCACACTGACGAAGAGCAGGTCGAGAAGTCGGTCGAGGACCAGTTCCTGGCCCAGCTCGTCGCGGCCGATCTCCTCGGCCAGCAGGGGTACGAGCGGGGAGTCGTCGAGGGCGGCGGGCCGCACCAGGAGGGCGGGCAGGGCGCCCAGCAGACGGCGGCCGATCTCGCCAGGCGCCTGGTACGTACCGCTGAGCATGACGGACGAGCCCTGGCCAATCGGGTCCCCCCAGGTGCGCACCCCCAGGGCCATGCTGTCGGTGACGTCCTCGCCGTCACTGGTGCCGCAGCGCTGTTCCGGGCCGACGGTGATCTGGACGGGGGTGTCCTGCGCGTCGGCGATCGTGTACGGGTCTGGGCCGCGCAACACGACGACGTCGCCAGGGCCTATGCGGGCCGGGACACCGTGGTCGGGCATCACCCAGGCGTGGCCGTGGACCATGGTGACCAGGGAGATCGGGGCACGGTCCTCGATGCGCAGCGACCAGGGCGGGTTGAAGACGGATTTGAGCAGGAAGGCGCCGCGCGCCTTGGGGCCGTCCAGGAGCCCGGTGAGCACGTCCATGTGGTGATCCCCGTTTCGGCTTGAGGGCGCGTGCCAGGTCGAATCCGTACCAGACGTTTCTCAGACGTTCCAGATGCCGGTGGCGGCGGCGTCCCTCGCGAAGGCGGAGAAGTCACGCGGCCTGCGGCCGAGAGCCTCCTCCACGCCGTGGACGACGCCGGCGTTGCGTCCGTCGAGGATCAGGCCGAACAGGTCGGCGAACTCGACCGGCAGCCCGTTCTCCCGCAGGACCGCCCGGTAGTCGTCGAGGGTGACCGGGAGGTACGTGATCTCCCGTCCGGTGACCTGTGACAGTTCGGCGGCCACATCGTGGAAGCTGAGCGACCGGGGCCCGGACAGCTCGTAGGTCCTGCCGAAGTGCTTGTCGTCGGTGAGGGCTGCGGTGACAACGTCGGCGATGTCGTCGGCATCCACGAACGGCTCCACGGCGTCGGCGGTCGGCATAGCGAGCTCACCGGCGAGGACGGGCTCCAGGAAGAAGCTCTCGTTGAAGTTCTGGTCGAACCAACTGGCCCGTACGACGGTCCAGTCGGCGCCCGACTCCTTGAGCTTGTTCTCGCTGATGACCGCGCCCTGTTCACCGCGTCCGGAGAGCAGTACCAGGCGGCGCGCGCCCTTCTTCACGGCGAGCTCGGAGAAGGCGCCGACGGCCTCGGCGGCCCCCGGGAACGCAAGGTCGGGATAGTAGGTGACGTAGACAGCTCCGACGCCCTCGATCGCCGCCTCCCAGGTGCTGGGGTCCTCCCACACAAAGGGCGGTTCGCCGCTGCGGGATCCCACCCGCACCGGCAGCCCTTGCGCGGTGAGCCGCTCCGCCACACGGCGCCCGGTCTTTCCGGTGCCGCCGATCACCAGGGTCGTCTTGGTTCCGGTCCGCTGAAGGTTCGGCTGAACGTTCTGTGCGTTCGTCATGCCGATCAGTCAACCGCGGCCCGGCGAGACGAACCATTGCCACAACGCTCAACTCCATACGCGTGCGTCCAGGATCAGGCTCGCCCTGGGATGAAACCCCTACTGGTCGTGTTGCTAAAGAAAGCTGGTGAGCCGGGCGCACCCCAGACTTCGCCGTCGAGCAGCGCCATTCCCAGTACGGGCCACGCCTCCGCCTGCCACGGTGCAGCCGCGTGGTGTCCATCTTGCTGCGTAAACTGCTGGCTCGTGTGCCTGTCTGTTATGTCAACGTGCACACTGACGGTTTCCCGTTCGACCGAAGGACTGAGCCGTGCCCGACCGACCTGAGATTGTCTGCATCTGCGGCTCTACCCGGTTCGTGGACGAGATGCGTGCGGCGAACCGTGATCTGACCTTCGCAGGTGTCATCGTCGTCGCGCCAGGCGAAGCAGACGAGTTGATCACCAACGAGCAGAAGACCGCGCTGGACGCCCTCCACCTGCGCAAGATCGACCTGGCTGACCGGGTTCTGGTCGTCAACCCCGGCGGGTATATCGGCGAGTCCACGAGCAGGGAGATCGCATATGCCCACGCCACCGGCAAGCCGATCTCGTTCACCGATCCCGTCTGACCAGTAGACGCTTCGTGGTGCGCGCGGGCAACGAGTCTCAGTCAGCCTCGGAGCGTCTTGTTAGAGGGTCTTCGAAGTCGTCGGGCGCAGACTTGTGCTTGTGTCGCGTGACGTGATCTCTGATGAGGCGTGGGCCGTGCTCGGGTCTCTGTTTCCCGCTGTGAAGGCTACGGGCCGTCCGCCGGTAGACCGACGCACGGTGGTCTAGGCGACAGCGTGGCGGTTTCGCACCGGGGCGCCGTGGCGTGATCTGCCCGAGCGGTTCGGGAACTGGAAGACGATCTACAAGAACTTCGACCGCTGGTCGAAGGCCGGGGTCTGGGCGCGCGTCCTCGAGCAGGTCCAGGCGATGGCTCACCAGGGCGGCGACGTCGACTGGATCGCGTCGATCGACTCCACGATCGTGCGTGTCCACCAGCACGGCGCGACCCTGCCCCGGGACAAAGGGGGCGCGGTCGAACTACAGGAAGCTCGGAGATGAACCCGCTGATCACGCGATCGGCCGCTCCCGTGGCGGGTTGACGACCAAGACGCACCTGGTCGCCGACGGCAAGGGGCGGGCGCTGGCGTTCGTCCTGACCGGTGGCCAGGTCGCGGACAACCATGCTGCCCGACACGCTCGACGAGATCCGCGTGGCCGGCGCGACCGGACGGCCACGTCAGCGCCCGGACCGGCTGCTGGCGGACAAGGGCTACCCGTCAAGGGCGAACCGGGCGTGGCTGCACGAGCGCGGCATCGCCACGACAATCCCGGAACGTGACGACCAGATCGCCCACCGCGGCAAGCGACCTGGCCGCCCCATCGACTTCGGTGACGAGCAGCGGCAGCGGTACCGGGGCCGCAACGTCGTCGAGCGCTGCTTCAACAGCTCAAGCAGTGGCGCGGGCTCGCGATGCGATCAGACAAGACCGCCCGCAACCACCACTCCGGTCAGTGCCTCGCCGCGACACTCCACTGGGTCCAGACCTTTAGCAACACGGCCTAAAAGAGTGTTTTGTCCCGGTAGTGGTGTTTGATAAGTATGCTGTCTGACCTGCGGAATTTTGGGGAGTCAGCTGATAGTGCTGAGCGGTTCAATCTAAGGATGAACGATGCTCTGTGGGGTCGGCTCCCGGTCGGAGACCAGCGGGAAGTGGACGAACTGGTTATCGCTGGACGCCACATCCAGGCCATCGCGTTCATGCGTGAGCGCGTTGGCTTGCCGCGGCCGGATCTCCGTGACCGCGTGGACCTCCTGGAGCAACGTGACCAGGTCTTGCGGGTAGGTAGGGACCAGGCGGCTCGATCAGGTATCCCGCCGGTTCGGAGTGTTCTCACGGGTGACGCGGCGGCTTATCAGGTCGATCATCGCCAGGACTGATCATGGCTTCGGAGCGGTGGGGGTGGGTTTCGCAGTCGCGGGCCAGGCGGCGGTGGTGCATGAGCCAGCCGGAGGTCCGCTCGACCACCCAGCGCCGGGGGATCACCTTGAAGCCTTTGACTCCAGGTTCGCGTTGGACAACTTCAACGTCGATGCCGAGGCGGGCGCCGTGGTCGATGGCTTTCGCGCGGTAGCCGGTGTCGGCCCAGCCCTTGGTCACGTGAGGGCTTGTGGTGGTGATCTGGGCGAGCAGGCGGATACCGCCGGCGTTGTCGGAGACGCTGGCCGCGGTCACCCAGACGGCCAGCAGTAGTCCGAGGGCAAGGCGGACCGCTACCGCCAAGCTGGTGACACACTGCCCGGACAGCGGAGTTCCCGGCATGACGGATGTCTTGGCGGACACGCCGTTCTGCCGGGGCTCCGCTTTCTACGTCCGGCGAACGCCCAGATCAAGTCTCCCTTGCCGGCAACCGGACAGCTGTAACTTCCCGGCCTTGACCGAAAGCCGCGGAAGGGATCCGTGCGGCCGCAGGCGTATGCCCGCTGGTGATCGACTTGTCAGCTGAGGAAGCGGGAGAACATCCGGTACATGAACGCGGTCCCCTGCCGCAGCGCCTCGACGTAGATCCGTTCGTTGTTTCCATGCATCGTGATGAGCTGGTCGTTGTCGAGTACGTACGGGTAGACCCCATATCCGGGGATGCCGCGCTCGCGCCACGGCGCCAGGCTGGTGCCTGCTTCGAACAGGGCCGGCGCGAATACCGCGTCGGGGTAGGTCTCGCCGGCGGCGCCGGCCAGAGCGCGGAACAGTGGAGTGTCTATGTCGGCCGGCGGTCTCGCCCAGATCGCGTCGAGCTCGTCGAGGTACTGTTTCTCGGTCTTGCCCGCCGGGGCGGCGAGTGTCACCTGGATGCCGCGACGGGCCGTCATCTCGCGGACTTGGGCGAGGAACTCGCGGGGCTTTTGTCCGCCGGGGATGCCACGGCAGTTGATCCGGACACGCGCCGAGGACGGGATCACGTTCTCCTTGTAGCCGGAGTCCTCAATGACGAACGCATGCGTGGTCCGAAGCAGGGCCTGGTGCAGCCACGGGTAGGAGGACTTCGAAACAACGACGCGCGCGGCCCGTTCCCGTGCGCTCTGGCTGCGTGCGGAGAGCATGAGCTTGACGGCGCGGGCGAACTCCGCGTCGTCGGTTGCCTTCGCCAGCGCCGCGAAGTACTCGCGTGTCACCGCGGTGAGGTGCACCGGCGCAAGCCAACTGCCCAGTTCGGCGACCGCCCGGGACAACGTCACGATCGCGGCGTCGGGGTTGGGCTTGGAGGAGTGCGTGGCGGTGCCGTGGGCGGTCAGATCCAGGTTGAAATAGACCTTGTCCTGCCGGGTGGCGGTGATCAGCATCGGGGTGGTCTTGTCCTTCTGCGCCAGGAACCAGCCGCCCTCGGTGAGAACCATGCCGGCGTCCACCTTGTCCCAGTGGTTGGCCGCCAGCCACCCCGATCCGAAAGAGCCGGCCTCCTCGTCACAGTCGGTGAGCACGATGATGTCACGTTCGAACCGGGACCCCTCGGAGATGTGCCGCAGCAGAGCACTGATCGTCGCCGAGTTCGCGCCCTTCATGTCGAGGGCGCCGCGACCATACACCTCCCCGCCCCGCACCGTGCCCGCAAACGGATCGACGGACCAGTTGTCCCGTTCGACCGGCACCACGTCGGAGTGGCCAAGCATCAGCAGCGGCGCAGCAGAGCTGGTCCCGGGGATCCGCGCGATCAGGTGCACGTTGTTCGGCTGCGGAGTGTCGATGATCTCCGAGGGCACCCCGGCGTTCTCCCACACCGCCTTGAGCATCTCCGCGTGCGGGCGCGTGTTCGCGCCCTCGCCGTGGTTTTGCGTGTCGTAGGACAGCATCCGCTTGAGCAGGTTGAGCGGGTCCTTGTCCGCCTCCGGCACCGCGGTCGCGGCCGCCGCCGGACTCAGGGCGGCGCCGGTGAACAGGCTGACACCGCCGAGGCCCGCGGCGCCGAGGGCGGCGACGCCGACTCCGCCAAGGAAGGTGCGCCGACCGAGCCGCGCCCGGGTCACGGCAGTCACGTCACGTGAATCGTCCATGCTCTCCTCCTTGTTGCGCAGGTGGTTGGCATTCGAGCTTCACGATCACGCTGGTACAGGGTCAATCAGTAAGAAGCGCCGCAGTCGACGAGCGGGGCGCCCCAGTCGACGAGCGGTATTCAATCTGCGACGAACGGCGGCTGCGGGCGATCAGACCCTGCGGGTGATCGTCGAGTCCGAAAGCAAGGCCGGCGCGTGATCAAGGTCGGGCGGCCATCCTCGCTGGCGGCGTCCGCCAGCGGGTCGGAACAGCACACCAAGTTGCTCTACCGGGAAGGTTCGTCGGGTTGGCGGTTGGATGGGCGGTGACGTCCGTTGCGAAACATGTGAATGGTTGCGGCGGCCACGCCGGCCGCCCCCATGCCGTCCGCGTCCGCCACGGCCACACCGCCGAGGGCCGCTTCCCGACGCGCCTTGGAAAAGGTTGCGGGCCGCTGTCGATCCGGGCACGTCCCGTTCGACGTCATGATGTGCGGCACCTCGCCACACGATGACGCGACAGACCAGACGAGGAAACACGTGAACCAACTGCTGAGAGTCCAGAACTTCAACGTCTCGAGTGACGGAATCGGTGCCGGTGAGCACCAGAGTCTCGAGCGGCCGTTCGGCCTGGACCATCCCGAGAGGCTGTTCGCCTGGGCCGGAGCCACGGCGAGCTGGCCCATGCGCACAGATTTCGGGGGGAGCCGGGGCCTCGACGACTACTTCACGCGGGACTACGCCCGCAACATCGGCGCCGAGATCATGGGCCGCAACAAGTTCGGTCCCCAGCGCGGTCCCTGGCAAAACCATGAATGGCGGGGCTGGTGGGGGGAGGAGCCTCCGTTCCGCACCCCGGTGTTCGTCATGACCCACCACAAACGTCCTTCGTTCACGCTCTCCGACACCACGTTCCACTTCGTCGACGGCGACCCGGCCACGGTCCTCGAACAGGCGCGGAAGGCGGCGCAGGGCAAGGACGTCCGGCTCGGCGGCGGGGTCACCACCATCCGGCAGTTCCTCGACGCGGGCCTCGTCGACACCATGCACGTGGCGGTCTCGCCGGTGAAGCTCGGGCCCGGACTACGACTCTGGGAGTCCCCCGATGAGCTGCTCGACCGGTTCCACCTGGAGGTCGTGCCCAGCCCGAGCGGCGTGACGCACCACCTGTTCTGGCGGAGGTGACGCGAGGGCCCACTCGACAACAGGCCGCGACTGAGAGCGGGCGTCCGCCCCAGCGGATGTCCCCTCTCATTACGGGTGCGGTCGCGTTCCTTGCGTTACGCGGCGAGGACGTCGGGGTGACAGGCGTTGGCGTCGCGCCAGCGCAACCACCTGTGCAGGGTGCCCCGGTCTGCGCGGGATGGTTGCGGTGGTGAGACGGCTCCATGTACCGGCCTGATGGGCGCTGGATTCCCTAGGCCCAGCAGGCCGTATCCGGTCGGCGTCGCCATGATGTCCATGAGGTTCATGCATCCACAAGCCAGCATGAGGAGACAGATCTGGATGATGGGGCGGCCGGGACGGCTCGTGGCCGATCGGTGCTCCGGGCGTGCCCACGCCGCAACCCGGCGGCCCTGGCGGCCGACGTGCCGAGACCAGGTCTCGGCCCGATGGTGGCGGCCGCTGGTCACGGCAGTCGCGCCCCTGGCTGCTGTGGCGGAGACAGTGCTGAGCGGAGGTGTCTGCGCGAGCTGACCCCGAGCTTGCTGAACACGTTTCCGAGGTGCAACTCCACCGTGCGGGGGCTGATGAAGAGCTGAGCGGCGATCTCGGGGTTGGTGTCCCCGTCCCGGGCCAGCCTGGCGATCTGGGCTTCCTGGCTGGTGAGCTCGTCGAGGGCGCCAACCGTCCGCTTGCGTACGGGCTCCCCGGTCGCCATCAGCTCCCTGCGGGCGCGTTCGGCGAAGCCGTCCGCTCCGGCGCGGCTGAACACCTCGTAGGCGGACGCCAGTTGAGTACGCCTTTCCTGACGGCGGTTACGGCGACGCAGCCACTCGCCGTACAGCAGACGGGCGCGGGCGAGGTGGACGGTGATCCGGCAGTGTCCGAGATGCTCGATCGCCTGCTGGTAGAGCGCATCGGCAGCCTGGTCCTCGCTCAGGAGCGCGCGCGAGCAGGCCCCAATGCCCAGGGCCCATTCAGTTCCGCTGGCGCGTGTGCGTTCCGTGAGGTCGTCCAGGGCGGCCGCGGCGGCTGCGGGCTGCCCGCCGTGTGCGGCCGCCTCGATCAGTTCGGCCAGTGCCGAGCCGTAGATTCTCAGATCCTCGTACTGGCATGCGCGGTTCGCGGCCGCCAGCGCGGCGTCGTAGCGGCCGAGGCCGTTGTACAGCAGTGCGGTCGCATAGGCGGCGAGGCCGAGGGAGCGTCCCTCGCCCCGGGCGCGTACTTCCTCGCTGGTGGTCTCGATGAGGTCCAGTGCCTGGGATTCCTGGCCCCACCAGGCGCCGAGCACCAGTGATGTGTACATCATGGGCACGCCGCCCGCCGCCTCCGAGATCGCCGTGGCCTCGTCGATCAGAGTCGCTGCGGTGCCGAACTCGCCCGTCAGCAGCTGGAAGCAGGCCTGATAGGTCAGAGCCATCGGGAGGACGGCAAGCGCTCCCGCTGCACGGGCGAGGCCGACGGCGCCGACGGCCAGCTCATGCCATGCGTCGTCGTCCCACAGCTCCGATGCGACAGGCTCGGGTGTCACTCGGAACGCCAGCCACAGCCAGCGCCGGTCGGCATCTCTCGCCCCGGACCTCTGCGCCTGCCGGACGGCGTGCAGCGCACGCCTGAGAGCATCGGCGCCGACGGCGTAGCCGTCGATGATCCGGCCCGCCATGCTGTCCAGGAGCACGTCGACCATCCGGGGCGGCGTCGACGGCGACGGCCCGGCGCGGGCTGCCTCGGCCACCTCTCGCGGTCCGGGTCCTGCGCTCAGACGGCCGGCGAAGATCGCGGCGCCGACCGCTTCCAGCAGGGTGTCACGGGCCAGGGCGGCGGCGAGAGGGGCCAGCCGGTGTGCGGCGTCGAGCAGGAGCCCGGGCGCTTCGCTGCCGCGTACCTGGGCGAAGACCAGCCGGGCTCGCAGCCACTCGAGTCGGGCGCGCTGCAGATCGTCGAGCGGGCCGGCCTCCGCGGCCGCCAGCATGGTGCGCGCCTGGTCGGACCCGCCAGCGTCGATATGGGCCTGAGCGGCGGCCAGTGCGCGGGTGGCACGGGATCCACCCGGTGCCACGCCTGGGCGGCGATGACCGTGTCGAACGTCCGGTCGACCGGCTGCCAGGCCGTGGGCTCGCGCGAAGTCGGCCATCCGCGCATCGGGCTCGACGCCGAGCACGGTGCAGCCGACGCCTGGAACTGGTGGGCCGCGATCCGGTGCCGCAGCCCGACGTCGAGCACGTCGGCCCCGGGGCTCCCGGCGACGATCCGCGCTCACCCGCATCTACCGGCCGCAGACCAACTGCGAGGATCTGGGAGCGCTCTTCCGGCCGGTCTGACCCGCAGACCAAGCGGCCGTTCGTGCCTTGTTGCCGATATATGCCGGCCAGCCGGGAGAGCGCGTGTGTCCGTGGTGGTGTCCTCCACGGGGGTTCGCCTGGCAGCGCGACTACCGCCGTCTGCGCCTCCTGATCACCGCTGGCCTCGAACCACCGCCCAAGCTGCGCTTCTGGATCTGTTACCGGCGACGCCTCGCCGGATGCGGCCAGGATCCCGCGACAGCGTCTCCTGACCCGCGGCGAGCACATCTCGCTTGTCGGGGAAAGGCCCGTGGGGGTGCTCTTGGTCAGGCCGGCCCGGTCGGCGATCACCGCAACGGTCGTCTCGAACGACTGAAGCGCAGCCACAACGAGTCGTTCGCGCGTGTCCGGTTCCCAGCGTGACATGTATGCACTGATAAAGTGGTGTTTGGGGCTGAGAAGATGCGGTCGCCTCGTCGGGGATGTTCCAGCGGCGGGCGGCGCCCGAACGGCCCGGACCGCACCAGTTCCTGCGACGCAGCGTCGCAGCCGTCATCTGGAGCCCCCCTTGCGCGTGTTCGTCACTGGCGCCAGCGGCAGCATCGGCTCAGTTGTCGTTCCCGAACTCATCGCCGCTGGTCACGAGGTCCTCGGCCTCGTCCGCTCCGACGCCGCGGCTACAGCCGTCGCCACCGCCGGCGGGACGCCGCTCCGCGGCGACCTCACCGACCTTGACAGCCTCCGCGCCGGCGCCGCGCAGGCCGATGGTGTCATCAACCTGGCCTTCAGCAACGACTGGAGCAACCTGGAGCAGGGCATCGACGAGGAAGCGCGCGCCGTGCAGACCCTCGCGGCCGCACTCGCAGGCAGTGGCAAGCCGTTCGTGCATGCCGGCCTCACGCCGATGATGCCAGGCCACGCCTCCACCGAGGAGGACCCCAACACCACCGACGGTCCGGTCGGTGGCCGCGGCCGCACTTCCGACGTGGTACTGGCCCTGGCCGCCCAGGGCGTCCGGTCCTCTGTCGTGCGGCTGCCGCGCTCCGTGCACCAGCGCGGGTCGCAATACGGCTTCTGCTCGGTGCTCATCGCCGCCGCGCAGAAAACGGGCGTGTCAGCATACGTCGGCGACGGCACGCAGCGATGGCCGGCGGTCAACAGGCTTGACGCCGCCGCGCTGTTCCGCATCGCACTCGAGGACGCGGCGCCGGGCGCGGTCCTGCACGCGGTAGCCGACGAGGGCGACACCATGAGGTCGCTTGCCGAGGCCATCGGCGGCGTTCTCGCGATGCCGGTCGAGTCGGTGCCGCCTGAGCGCTTCGGCGTCATCGGTCGCGTGTTCGCCCTTGACATGCCATCGTCGAGTGCACTGACCCGGGAACGGTTCGGGTGGGAGCCCACCCGCCCCAGACTGATCGACGACCTCGCTGCCGGCGGCTATCCCGCCCTGGGCTGAAATCCTCGGGATGCCGCCGGGACCGGACCGGGTGAGTGACTACTGACCTTCCGCGTACACCGGGCCTCGCTTGCCTCCGTCCGGGTGCCCGGCGAAGGCGTTGACATCGTCGGCGAGCGGAGCGTTGAGGCGGTGTCTTTCGCCGACACCCGCGGCTTCCAGGTCGAGATCGTGCAGAACATCGGCCGTTCCCTGCGCCCGAACGCCGACGGTACGGTCAAGACCGCCAGGATCCTCGTGCCCGTCTTCCTCCGGCCCGGCGAGGACCCAACCGACATGGTCGCCTCCGCCTCGTTCACACCCCTCATAGCCGTCCTCCAATCGGTGTGCTTCCCACGTTCGCCGGGGTGCGAGGCCGTATAGCGGCCACATGCTGCACGAACAGCATGTTGATTGAGGAGAAGGTGCGCTCCACGAGCCCCTTGGCCGGGCCATGAACTGCTCCGGGGCCCATGGCACGCGGGAGGTGCGGCCTGAACGACGTCGACGCGGCCCGGCGGAGACGCCTCTTGAGGGCCGGACCGGCCATCGAGGCGAGCCGGTCTCCCCGTGTCGACGGTGACCCACACCAAGATCACGCACGGTGTGGGTCGTCCAGGTGCCGCCGCATTTGAGTGGAGGGGGCGTGTCCAAGGCGCGACTCAGTTCCTGCGGCGGCCAGACCCGTCACGACTACATCGAAGGTTTCGAATGAAACTCGGACTTCGTCTGTCCCGGAGGTTGGGAGTCGACTCGACAAGGTCTGGCGGCCGTGGGTAGCACCCGCAGTGGACTCGGCCGTAGAAGCGCGTGAGTCATGGCGCCTGCTGAGAGGAGTGCGACGAACGCAATGAGTGCGCAGCCGGTCGCTTCCAGGCCCGACAAAGGAGCAAGGAGGCCCGCGGCCAACGTCGGCACACTGAGTGAGGCGTAACTGACCACGTAGGTGGCCGCGAACGTCTGTGAGCGTGTCTTGGCACTGGTGACAGCGCTCATGGCACGGAGGTTGCCGTTGAAGGTGAGTCCGACACCCAGGCCGATTGCGAGCGTGGCCGCTGCGAACTCGATGAGTGAACCGGTGGCCAATCCAAGCGCAAGGATCGCCGCACCGGTGGTCATCAGCGCCGTGCCCAGGATCGTCACGGTGCGGGTCCGGTGACGAAGCGACCAGATCCCTCCGATGGTGACGGCGATGTAGAGGACGGCGATGGCGAGGCCTCCCGCTGCCGCAAACTGCAGGCGAAGTACGTCGCGGACCAAGGAGGGGATGAGCGCGAGGAACAGACCGGTTGCGGCCCACCCGGCGATCGTGCTCGGCATTGTTGCCCAGAACTCCGAGCGGGCTCGAGAGTCCACTCGAATTGTGGGGCGAAGGATGAGCAGGGTGACGCTGCGAGGCGCCACCGTTTCTGGCAGCGCGAGCGAGTTGAGTGCCAGAGCGAGGAACATCAGCGTCAGAACGGGGAAGACGATGCCATCTGGGCGCGAGGTCGCCGCGGTGAGCAGGCCCACGACAGCGGCGCCCCCAGCCATGCCGATGCTCGTCCCCACGGTGGTGAGGGTGGCCCCCAGGTGAGGACGACCCTTGGGGGCGAAGTCGAGGAGACCGGCCGCCAGTCCACTCATCGCGATGCCGGAGGCAACACCTTGGACCAGTCGCGCCAAGATGAGCATGGCGGGCCCGTTGGCTGCCCAGAAGATCGCCGTGCTGGTCGCCGCCATCAAGAAGGCGACGACCAGCACGGGCCGGCGACCGATGTGGTCGCTCAGAGACCCCACGGTGAGTAGCGCTGCGAGCAGGCCTACCACGTACACGGTGAAGACCACCGTCAACAGCGTCACGGAGAAGTGCCAACGCTCCCGGTACAGCGGATAGATCGGCGACGGGGCGCTGGCAGCCGCCATGGTGGTCACCGTCGCTACGGCCAGCATGACAAAGGCGCCGGTTGTAGGCAGTTGTCTTGGCGCGGCGGCCTTCACGTGATGCACGACGTGCTCTTGCGCTGGATCTCAGGCAGCCCAGGCCGAGCCGGTGATGCGCTCGACCATGCTGCCGCGGCGGAACCCGGGCACGAAGTGCTCCAGGATGTCGGCGTTGACGGTGCCGTAGGTCGTGTCTGGGCGATGCTTCAGACCATCGTGGAAGGCCTGGAGGAACCCGTGCTTGAAATCGCCCCGCGGGTGCGCGGCAGTGACCTCCTCGATGAGCGCGGGGTCGAGGTCGTCGAGGGCGAAGCCGAGCACGTCGGTGAGGACGCCCAGGTGCGTGGCAGCGATCTCGGGCCCCATCCGCGTCGGGATACCTGGCGTGGTGTGCAGTGCGATCGCTTGCCACACCGTGTCCGCAGCCGGCGAGGAGAAGCCGTGCTCGAGGAGGAACGCGCGGGCGTTGTCGGCGCCATCGACCTCGAACCGCTGCTCGGGCTCGGAGAACGGAGGAAGGAGGCCGGTGTCGTGGAACAACGAGGCCATGTAGAGGAGTTCAGGGTCGGCGTCCAGATTGAGGGTCTGCGCGTGGATCGAGCTGAAGAGAAACACCCTGCGGGAGTGGTGGAAAAGGAGGGGCGTCGTCGTCGCGTCGACCAGTCGCGTCGCCTCTGCCGCGGCGGAGGTCTCGGGGATCGCGATGCCTGCGATAATGTCGGTCAAGGACTGCTCTCTTTCGGATCTGGTCGGGAAGGACTCGGACAGGTGGTCCCAGATCCACGATGCCGGTGACAGGCCTGTCCGCGCCGCCTCGGCCAGGCCATGAACCACCCGATTCCGGACACGGCCGTCACTCGGCGGGCGCCGAGCGACGGCCACCGGGTCGGCGGTCCTGGTCCACGACGGAGTGAAGCTCCTCGACGTCGCAGGCCCTTCGGACGTCTTCGCTGAGGCCAATCGACTCGGCGCCGACTATCGGTGCCCGCCCGCAGAGTCCGCCCGCGTCAGCTGGTCGAGATCCAGGCCACGAAGCCCCAGATCGTGCTTCACTCGACCGTCCCGGACGCCAGCGGCGAGACCCTGCTGTCCGCCCCTGCGCGG
>NZ_MUBM01000016.1 GCF_002154505.1 Streptomyces carpinensis
TGGTTGTAGAACACGAAGTCCCCGTCCGAGCGCACCTTCCCGCTCACCAGCAGCAACGCCGAGGCATCCACGTCAGGGACGCCCGGACCGGAGCGCCGGCCCACTTCGACGCGCAGGGCCGCCGTCGGCACCGGCGTGTTCGACCCCTTCATCATGGACATGCCTTCCCCCATCACGTGTGTCGCCGGGCCGTGCCCCGGCAGTCCGCCGGCTCGCTCCCGCCCAACCTATGCCCGCTCGCGGCCAACTCCCATGGGCAGCGCCGGAACACGCGTGCGCAACCCCCGGTAACCCCGCGGGAACTCGCCCTTTACACGATCCGGGACTCGAGCGACGCCCCTTTTCCACCAAGTTCGCTCGCATTGGGTATTCCGCGTCACTGCAGACACGCAAAACAACCCTCTTATCGGTCTCCCCAACCAGCACATCGTGGGCTTAACTTATGTGCCATGACCTCCCCCCGCTCCACTTATGGCGGCGGCTACTACTCCGCCTCCTTCCCGGACACCCCGATCTACGACTCGCTCGTCGCCGAGCGGGGCACGCCGCAGATCGCCCCGATCCGGGTCCCCGCGCCGTACGACACGGGAAGCCACCTGCCCGCGCTCCCCTCGGCGCTGCCCGCCCTCCCGGCGGCTCCGTCCCAGCCCTCCTACGGCTACCCGCAGGCGCCGCAGCCCACCCCGCTGCAGCAGGCGCCCACGGCGTACATCCCGCAGCAGGCCTCCGCTCCGCGCGGATATCCCGGCCCGCAGCAGCCGATGCCACCGCGCCCGATGGCGGGCGGCACCGGTTACGAGGCGATGCGCCCCGCGGCGCCCCGCCCCGCCCCGGCTCCCTACCAGGATCCGTACAACAACCAGCAGTACCGCGGCTACTGATCCACTCCCCGACCGTCCGTGCCACCTGGCAGGATGAGGTCATGGGGAATGCGGAACTGCGATCGATACACATCCACCCGGTCAAGGCGTTCCGGGCCCTGGGGCTCCGGGAGGCCGTCGTGGAGCCCTGGGGGCTGGCCGGGGACCGGCGCTGGGTGCTGATCGACGACGGGGGAAAGATCGTCACGCAACGCCAGCAGCCACATCTCGCGTTGGCCGTCGCCGAGCTCGTGCCCGGCGGCGGCCTTCGGCTGTCCACGCCCGGTCGCGAGCCGATCACGGTGCCCGTCCCGGAGCCGGGCGCCACGGTGACGGTGGACATCTTCGGCGACAAGGTGGAGGCCGTCCCCGCCGGTGCCGCCGCGCACGCCTGGTGCAGCGGCTATGTGGGAGCCGAGGTCCGCCTCGTCCACATGGACGACCCCGCCACGCGCCGGCCCGTCGACCCGGACTACTCGCTGCCCGGCGAGACGGTGAGCTTCGCCGACGGCTTTCCGCTGCTGCTCACCTCGCTCGCGTCCCTGGCCTCCCTCAACTCGCTGATCGCCGAGGGCGACCACGCCGAGGAGGGTCCGGTGCCCATGAACCGCTTCCGGCCGAGCGTGGTGGTGGGCGGGACCGCCGCCTGGGCGGAGGACGACTGGCAGCGCATCGCGATCGGCGACGTCTCCTTCCGGGTCGCCAAGACCTGCGGCCGGTGCGTGGTGACCACCACCGACCAGGCCACCGCCGCGCGCGGCAAGGAACCCCTGCGCACCCTCGGCCGCCACCGCCGCTTCGGCGGCGAACTGGTCTTCGGACAGAACCTGGTGCCCGAGACGACCGGCACCATCCGCGTCGGCGACCGGGTCACGATCCTCGAGTGAGCGCCGATCCCGTCCGACCCGGGAACCCGAACCGGGGGCCGGTCGTTGGGACTTCGTGAGAGCTTCATGAGAGTTGCGGGTCAGAGGTGATTTCGCTCTCTCTTCGCCCGGGTTCGCGGGCGAGCGGCTCCGCGGGGGGTTATCAACGGAGGGGGAAGGGGGGTGCGGACATGCGAGCGATCAGCGGGCTCTGGCGCTGGCGGCGCAATCCGCTGCGGCGCACGACGGACCTGGTCGAGTCCTGGGTGGCGTTGGTGGCCCTGCTGCTGGCCCTGGTCGCCGCCCCCGTGCTCGGCTCCGTCGTCGGTTCCCTCGCCCAGGACGCCCTGCAGCAGTCGGTGCGGGACCAGCGCCAGGCCAGGCACCTGGTGACGGCCACCGTGGTGAGGAAGCTGCACCAGGTCGCGCCGGTGACCGACCCGGAGGCCTCCTCGGAGCGGGAGCTTGGCAGCCGTGTGCTCGCCGACTGGACCGCCCCGGACGGCACCCGGCAGCACGGCCCGGTCACGACGGACCTCAAGTCCCCGCACCCCGGCGACCACTTCCCGCTGTGGACCGACCGGGACGGGCGGATGGTGACCCGCCCTCTGGACCCCGCCACGGCCACCACCCACGCCGTCCTGGCCGGACTCGGCGCGGCCCTGCTGACCGCGGGACTGGTGGAGTGCATACGCAGGCTGATCGTCTGGCGACTGCTCCTCCGTCGGTACGCGCGCTGGGACCGGGCCTGGGAGCGCGCCGGTCCCGACTGGGGCCGCACCGGCGCCGGCAGCTGACGGCCTGCCGACTCCGGTCAACCGACCGTCCGCGCGCACGCTACGGTGGACCGGCCGACGCATTCGGCAACGACCCGCGCACGAGCGAGCCGCAGGGGCCTGCCCCGAAGGCTGACGCGCCATCAGTACGACGAGGTGGGGGCACAGCAACGCCATGGCACAGGGCACGGTCCAGGTGACGCACACCGGCACATCGCGGTGGCGGCGCCGCACGGGTGAGTACGCATCGCTCGCCGCCGCCCTGGAGGCCGCGGCGGACGGCGACGTCCTCACCGTCGCCCCGGGCACCTACCGCGAGAACCTCGTCGTCCAGCGGGCGGTGACCCTGCGGGGTCCCGAGGGCTCCGCCGGCTCGGTGCGGATCGCCCCCGTGGACGGGGTGCCGCTGACCGTGCGTGCCTCGGCGGTGGTGCAGGACCTGCACGTGGAGGGCCAGGACGCCGCCGCGCCCGCCCTGCTCGTGGAGGACGGCGCGCCGGAGCTGAAGGACGTGCGGATCGTGACCCGGTCCGCGACGGGCGTCGAGGTGCGCGGCGGCGCCCGGCCGACCGTGCGGCGCTGCACCGTCGACAATCCGGCCGGTGTCGGCATCGCCGTACTGGACGGCGGCGGGGTGTTCGAGGAGTGCGAGGTCGTGGCGGCCGGGCAGTCGGGCGTGGCGGTCCACGGCGGTGCCCATCCGCGGCTCGAGCGCTGCCGCGTCCACCACACCGCGGGCCCGGGCATCACCGTGACGGGCGACAACTCCGCCGTGGAGGCGGTGGGTTGCGAGGTCTACGAGGTGCGGGGCAGCGGTGTGCAGATCACCGGACGGGCCACCGCGCACCTCACTGACTGCGATGTGCACCGCACCACCGCGGACGGCGTCACCCTCGACACGGACGCCGTCCTCACCCTCGCCGACTGCCGCATCCACGACATCCCGGAGAACGCGGTGGACCTTCGCTCGCGTTCCGTGCTGACGCTGACGCGGACCACGGTGCGCCGGTTCGGGCGCAACGGCCTGTCGGTGTGGGACCCGGGCACCCGGGTGGACGCCAACCAGTGCGAGATCTTCGACAGCACGGGTGACTATCCGGCGGTGTGGGTCAGCGACGGGGCGACCGCGGTCCTCGACTCCTGCCGGGTGCACGACGTGCCGGACGCGCTGTTCGTCCTGGACCGGGGTTCCCGGGTGGACGTCGTCGACAGCGACCTGTCCCAGGTGCGCAACACCGCGGTGTCGGTGAGCGACGGCGCCACCGCGCAGCTCGACGACTGCCGGATCAAGGAGGCGGGCACGGGAGCCTGGTTCCGTGACCACGGCAGCGGCGGCACGCTCAACAACTGCACGGTGGACGCCACGCAGACCGGCGTGATCGTCACCAAGGGCGCCGACCCCACCATCGAGCGCTGCACGGTCTCCTCGCCCGCCGAGGCGGGATTCTACGTCTCCGCCGGGGGCCGCGGCAGCTTCCTTGGCTGCCGGGTGACGGGCAGCGGCGGCTACGGCTTCCATGTGATCGACGGCTGCCGTACGACGCTGCGGAAGTGCCGTACGGAGCGGTGTGCGCGCGGCGGGTACGAGTTCGCCGACGGCGGGCCGGACGCGGCGGGTGGGTCAGGACCCGTGGTGGAGGACTGCGCCAGCGACGAGAGCGGTGGCGTGCGCCCGCCCGTGGCACGGGAGACTGCCGTGCATCCGACGCCGAGCCCGTCGCCGGGACTGCTCGGCGCGATCCCCGGACAGCGCAGCACCGAGCAGGAGCCGCTGCTGTCCGCGCCGGAACCGCAGGAGCCCGCGCGCACCGCGAAGGACGTGCTGGGCGAACTCGACGCGCTGGTGGGCCTGGACAGCGTGAAGCGGGAGGTCCGCGCCCTCACCGACATGATCGAGGTGGGCAGGCGCCGGCAGCAGGCAGGTCTGAAGGCCGCGTCGGTCAAGCGCCATCTGGTCTTCACCGGCTCCCCCGGCACCGGGAAGACGACGGTCGCCCGTCTGTACGGCGAGATCCTGGCCTCCCTCGGCGTGCTGGACAAGGGCCATCTCGTCGAGGTGTCCCGTGTCGACCTGGTGGGCGAGCACATCGGCTCCACCGCGATCCGCACCCAGGAGGCGTTCGAGCGGGCGCGCGGCGGGGTGCTGTTCATCGACGAGGCGTACGCGCTCTCCCCGGAGGACGCCGGGCGCGACTTCGGCAAGGAGGCCATCGACACGCTGGTGAAGCTGATGGAGGACCACCGGGACGCGGTCGTGGTGATCGTCGCCGGCTACACGGCCGAGATGGAGCGCTTCCTTTCCGTCAATCCGGGTGTGGCCTCGCGTTTCTCCCGCACTATCACCTTCAGCGACTACGGCCCCGACGAGCTGCTGCGGATCGTGGAGCAGCAGGCCGAGGAGCACGAGTACCGGCTCGCCGCGGGGACCGCGGAAGCGCTGCTGAAGTACTTCACCGACATCCCGAAGGGTGCCGCGTTCGGCAACGGCCGCACCGCGCGCCAGACCTTCGAGGCGATGGTGGAGCGGCACGCGGGCCGGGTGGCGCAGCTCGACGACCCGAGCACCGACGATCTGACGCTGCTCTACGCCGAGGACCTGCCCGCGCTCTCTTAGGGGCTGTTCGGCGGACCAGGTCGCAGGAGAGTCGCGGCGCCTGTTCCGGACAGGCCCTGAGCCCCTGGCCGCCCCGTGGGGCCGGCAGCTCCGGGCGGAGCCGGGCCAGGAGCCGTCGGCGTTCCTCGGCGAAGGCATGGTCGGCTGGTGGCCGGAGTGACCCAGGATCGGGGCGGGCAGGGGATGCTCGGCGGTGCGGCCGGGGCCGAGCGGGTCCTTCAGCGGGGCTCGGTCGACGTCCGGGCAGCCGGACCGGGCCGCCGATGGGGTCGGTGAGCCGGTACAGGTTGCGGTGCCGACCTCGTGGGCCAGGAGTTCCAGGGGCGGCTCCGGCCGGTTCGGGCGACGCCGCCGGGCCCGCCGTGCGAGCTGTGCCGGGCGGTCCGTCCGGGTGGGGCGCCGCCGGCTTCCGCTGTGCGCGTTCGGGTGCGGTGGGGGGCGCCGCACGTCTGGCATGTGCGCGTCCTGGCGGGCGATGGCGCCGCGGCGGGCGACCCGTGAAAGGATGGGACGTCCGCGCACCCCCGGTCTGGCGAACCTCCTCGTCGGGCGGGTGCGCCGGGCGTGTAGGACGGCTTGAGGCGAAAGGAACCGGAGCACACGTGAGTGAGAATCAGAACCTCCTCGCGGAGCAGCGACGTTCCCTGATCCTGGACGAGGTCCGCCGCCGTGGCGGTGTCCGGGTCAACGAGCTGACCCGGAAGCTCGGCGTGTCGGACATGACGATCCGCCGCGACCTTGACGCGCTGGCTCGCCAGGGCGTGCTGGAGAAGGTGCACGGCGGCGCGGTCCCGGTGGTGGAGGCCAGCACGCACGAGCCGGGTTTCGAGGCGAAGTCGGGTCTGGAGCTTACGGCCAAGGAGGACATCGCGCGGGCGGCGGCCCGGCTGGTCGCCCCGGGCACGGCGATCGCCCTGTCGGGCGGTACGACGACGTACGCACTGGCCCATCATCTGGTGGACGTGCCGGATCTGACGGTGGTCACCAACTCGGTGCGGGTGGCGGACGTCTTCCACACCGCGCAGCGTGCCTCCGGCCAGCGGCAGGGCGCGGCGACGGTGGTCCTGACCGGTGGGGTGCGCACGCCGTCCGACTCGCTGGTGGGGCCGGTGGCCGACCAGGCGATCGCCTCGCTCCACTTCGACATGCTGTTCCTGGGCGTGCACGGGATATCGGCCGAGGCCGGCCTGTCGACGCCGAACCTCGCCGAGGCCGAGACCAACCGGCGGCTGGTGCAGTCCGCGCGGCGGGTAGTCGTGGTCGCGGACCACACCAAGTGGGGCGTGGTGGGCCTGAGTTCCTTCGCGACGCTGGAGCGGATCGACACGCTGGTGACGGATGCCGGGCTGCCGGCCGAGGCCCGCGCGGAGATCTCGGAACACCTTCGGCTGGTGGTGGCGGGCGAGCCGGGAGACGAGGAAGACGTCTGAGGCGCCGCGCCTGAGGGGACGTCAGTCGCGGTCGGCGGTGCTCGGTCGGCCCGGGCCCCGGAGGTGTGCGCCGTCCACCGTGTCGAGGTCACCGGTGCGCCGGGCGCCCGTGCGCCGGCCGAGGAGTGGCGGCCGGGTCCGGCCGGGCTGGGCACGCGACCGCGGTGGGCCCGCGCCGACGGCGGAACGGCCGCCTTCCGCCTCAGCGCGGCCACTGCCCCAAGGCGAGGAAGGAGTCGATCGCCGCCGTGTACGGTGCGCTGTCCAGACCCTGTGCGGCCAGCCACGTGTCCGAGTAGTACTTGTCGAGGTAGCGGTCGCCCGGGTCGCACAGCAGCGTGACCACGCTGCCCCGGCGCCCCTCGGCCAGCATCTCGGCGACGATCTTCAGGGCGCTCCACAGGCCGGTGCCGGTCGAGCCGCCCGCCTTGCGGCCGATGGCCCGCTCCAGCGCCCGTACGGCGGCGACGGCGGCCGCGTCGGGCACCTTCATCATCCGGTCGATGGCACCGGGCACGAAGCTCGGCTCCATGCGCGGCCGGCCGATGCCCTCGATACGCGAACCGCAGTCGCAGGTGACGTCCGGATCGCCGGTCGTCCAGCCCTCGAAGAAGCAGGAGTTCTCCGGGTCGGCGACGCAGATGCGGGTGTCGTACTGCATGTAGTGGACGTAGCGCGCGAGGGTCGCGGAGGTGCCGCCGGTGCCCGCGGTCGCGACGATCCACGCGGGCTCCGGGAACCGCTCCAACTCCAGCTGGCGGAAGATGGACTCGGCGATGTTGTTGTTGCCGCGCCAGTCCGTGGCCCGCTCGGCGTAGGTGAACTGGTCCATGTAGTGGCCGCCGGTGTCCACCGCGAGCCGGGCCGAGGCCTCGTACATCGTGCGCGGGTCGTCCACGAAGTGGCACTGCCCGCCGTGGAATTCGATCAGGCGGCACTTCTCCGCGCTCGTCGTGCGCGGCATCACCGCGATGAAGGGCACGCCGATCAGCTTCGCGAAGTAGGCCTCGGAGACGGCCGTCGAGCCGCTGGAGGCCTCGATCACGGGGCGGTCCGGCCGGATCCAGCCGTTGCACAGGCCGTAGAGGAACAACGAGCGGGCCAGACGGTGCTTGAGGCTGCCGGTCGGGTGGGTCGACTCGTCCTTCAGGTACAGGTCGACGCCCCATTCCTCGGGCAGCGGGAAGCGCAGCAGGTGGGTGTCGGCCGACCGGTTGGCGTCCGCCTGGACCTTGCGGACCGCCTCTTTCAGCCAGTCGCGGTAGCCCGTGTCGCTGCGGTCGACGTCGAGGGTTTCGCCGGTCCGGCGCTGCTCGGTGGTACTCACGGCGGGACTCCTTAACGCTGGGCGCCGACGGCGTGTCGCGCGGCCGGACGCCACCGATGATAGACACCTTCGGCACGCTTCTCACCTGCATAAACGTCACTTTGGGCGGGTCAAAGACAGGCCTGGGGCACAGTTCGCCAGGGCGCGTGCGCGGCGCACCGCGCGCATCGGTGGGGGCGCGCTCGCGCGCGTGCTCCGGATGCCGGTCGCCAGGGGGCCGCGTGCACTGGTGCCGCGTGCCGAAGGGGGGCAGACTGCACCGCGCGGGACGAAGAGCCGGACGGGACGCACACTGGATCCCGGACGAACCACGCCGACTCGGTGACCGGGCCGAGTCACGCACCGGTGGCGCGCACGAGGGGGCGGCAGGGATGGCGGAACCGGAGTTCACGGCCACGGGCGTGCGGATCGCCAGACGACTGCGCTCGCTCACCCGGGCCGGGCGGGTCCGGATCAGCGACGGCAGGCTGGAGTTGCTCACCAGCTACGGCAGCGAGATCGACAGCGCGCCGGTGCGGACGGTGCGCGCCTCCCGGCCCTGGCTCGGCCCGGCCGACCGGGCGCTCGCCGACCTCAACGGCAACCGCTACTCGCTGACCCTGGGCGCGGGGGACCCTGCTCCCGGCGAGAGCGGACCGCCGGCGGCGCGCCGGTTCGTCGAGGCCGTCCGAAGGGCGGCGGGACGCGTCGGCTGACCTCAACCCTGAAGGTGGCTCGAAGTTGCGGTGCCGAACCCCTTGCGTCACGCTGGTCTCACGTCACTCTGGGTTTACCGGCGATAACGCTGCGAACCAGCCCGCCGGCCACGACAGCAGGCGGCAGTGTCACGCAGGCGTCCTGCTGCATCCGAAACGTCGTGTTCTTCCGGACCTCAACGTCGGGGAGTCGCAGCCGTGATCAGTCACCCAAGCAGGCACTGCACGGTGGAGCTCCAAGCCCTGCCGTCGCGGATCGGCCAGGTCCGCAGAATCGTATCGGCGCACTTGCGCTACTGGCATCTGGACCCTCTGATAGACCGGGCCGCGCTCGGTGTGACGGAGTTGCTGACCAACGTCCACCAGCACGCCCAGCCCGACAAGTTGTGCACCGTCGAGCTCGAGCTGCTACTCGACCGGCTCACCGTCTCCGTGCGCGACCACGATCCGCGTCTTCCTGTCGTGGAGGACATGGGCGAGATCGCGCCGCTCGCCACCGAAGGCCGCGGGCTGGCGATGGTGGCCGCGATGAGCGAGAGCTGGGGCGCACGCCCGGACGGCGAGCGGGGCAAAGTGGTCTGGTTCACCCTGCCGACCGCCGGCGGCCCGGTCACGGTGCCGACGCGCGTGCCGCGGCTGGCGACCCGGGACCAGCCCGTGCGCCGGTTCGCGGCGGCCGAGCCCGCGCTCGACGGCTCCCGGCCGCCCGTCCACGCTCCCGCCCGGTCCGCCGTTCCCGGCTGACCGGGCGGTGACCGACCCGACGTACGACGACCGGCGGCGCCCAGCGGTGAGGGGCGCTGCCGGTCGCCGGCGCGCCGGGGGTGGCGGTCGGTGGGCGGCGGGGGCGCCGGTCGCTGACACAGGACGGACGGTGGTCTGTGGACGGCGGTAGCCGGTCGCCCATCGCCGGCGCACGCCGGTCGCGGTCGGCGGTCGGCGGTGGGCGAACACCCGGCGAGCGGTCCAGGCGTTGCGCGAGCCCCTCACCCCGGAGGCCGAACGGGCGGTGAGCCGAGAGGTTCTGGTACGGCGCCGCGATGCGCGACCTGGACGCGGCAGCCGGACGGCCTCCGGTGCTGCCACCCGGCGGCCGGTACGAGCACGCTCTCCTCACCGGGGGCCACTGCCGTGCGACCGTCCGCCTCCCGGCCGAGCCGCCGTTGCGGCCAGGAGCCCCTGTTGCCGTGAGGGAGCTCCAACTGGCGTAGGGGCGATCGGGATGCGCTGTCGCGCTCGTCGCCGGCGGCCTCGACCGTCTGCATGACCTTCTCCTGCTTGGTGAAGCAGGGCCTCGGCCCCCGTCTGGACCTGTCGAACTGCGCATACTGCGCGGGCCGGCATGAGGCTGAAGGCCAAGCTCAGTGGCGGCGGACTGCGGACCCCGTGCGCTCGTTCCCAGCGCCGAGCCGAGGAGGAAGCATGATTGACCAGCCCGAGGAGAGGGGCCGCATCGTGGTCGGGGTGGACGGCTCGGACTCATCGAAGCAGGCCCTTCGCTGGGCCGTGCGTCAGGCGAAGCTCACTGGTGATGTGGTGGAGGCGGTGACTGCTTGGAATCTTCCGCCGTTCCACCTCTCGGTCCCCCGCTGGTTGCCCCCGGAGACCGGCGACGAAGCGGCCCTCGAGAGCCAGGCACGCACAGGACTCGCGGCAGCTGTCGAGGAAACCGTGGGATCGCAGCCACCGGTGGAGGTACGTACCGCGGTGTGGAACGGCACCGCAGCCACTGCGCTGCTCGACGCGGCCCGTGACGCGTCCTTGCTCGTGGTCGGCAGCCGGGGTCTCGGGGGCTTTTCGGGGCTGCTGTTGGGATCGGTGGCCCAGCATTGCACTCAGTACGCGGCCTGTCCGGTCGTCGTTATCCGGGGCAGTGGACAGTAACCCTGCGGTCCCGCTTGCCCTCGCCTGTCGAATGAGCGTTCCCTTTGTAGGGGTTGCCGGGTCACTGTCCCAGCCGCCCGGGGAGCCCAGGTGCGGGCCCCGCCGTCTTGCCACCCGCGGATCATGGACGGCCGAAAGCCTTGGGTGGCCTCCGCCCCGGCTCGGGGTGCGCGGGATGGAGGCCAACCCCTCCCATTGTGCGGGCCGGCGGCCGACACCTCCCGCGGCGCGCGGTGACCGTCACGAAGCGCGCCTCACGGTGCAGCCGTACCAGCGGCAGTCCGGGCGTCCGGGCCGTGTCCGTTCGCGACGTTCGGTACCTCGTCGCCTGCACGAACGGGATCGCCCTCGACGTGATCCGCTCCCGGTCGACGGCCGGCCTCTCGATGTCCCCCGGAGCGCGAACCGTCGACCGCCTTGCGCTCCCCCGTCGCTGCGATCGAGGAGCCGTGGGCCGCCCGAGCTGGTCACGGCCGCGCGAAGGCATGTGCGCCGGCCCCGAGCGCCATGCACGCCGACCGCGTCGTCCAGGTGCGTGATCCGCTCTTGCGCGTCACCCGCGCGCCGACGGCGCCTGTCCGCGGTCCGGTGGCCAGGCGTCGTGGCGTACGCCCCCGCGTCGCGATGCGGCGCCCCCCTCCGCAAGCGGGGCGCCCGACACCAGCAGGTGAAGCGGCTCGTGCGGCGAGGCGGTCAACGATGCGGTGGCTCGGCGGATCAGTCGGTCGTAGGGCAGGACCGGTTCCGCACTGGCGAGGGATTTCGTTGCGAAGACCCTAGTTCAGCAACGGATTATGAAGATTCATGGCGGCTTGTCGATGGAATCAGTATTCTTCACCCGCCGCAATGCCACCCACCCGACCGCACCCAGAGAGGAAGCACCCATGGACTCCGGTACTCCGGAACGGCGGTTGCCAGTCACCGAGCGCACCCGTCACCGCCGCTTGCGGGAACAGGGCAGCCTGGACCGCGACCAGCTCGACTCGATCCTCGACGCCGGCTTCATCTGCCACCTCGGCGTCACCGTCGAAGGGAGCCCGATGGTCGTGCCGACCGTCTACGGTTCCGACGGCGGGACCCTGTACTTCCACGGCTCGGTCGCCAGCCGCAGCCTGCTCGCGTCACCCGCCGCCACGGTCTGCGCCACGGTCACCCACGTCGACGGCCTCGTCCTCGCCCGCTCGGTCTTCGAGCACGGCGTCAACTACCGCAGCGCAATGGTCCACGGCACCGCCCGCCTGGTCACAGACCCCGAGGAGAAGCTCGCCGGTCTGCGCTGCCTGACCGAACAGGCTACGCCCGGCCAATGGGACTACGCCCGCCGTCCCAGCCCCAAGGAACTCGCCGCGACGGCGCTGCTCGCCCTCCCCCTGGACGAGGCGTCCGTCAAGATACGCACCGGAGCCCCGGACGACGGCGCCGGCGAGGACGCCCGACTCGGCCTGTGGGCAGGCGTTCTGCCGCTGCGCGCCACGTGGGGCGAACTGGAGCCGGACCCACTGCTGCCCGCAGGCGTCGAGGCCCCCGTCCATCTGGCGGAGCGGATCGGCACCCCGGCCAACTGAGCGCCACGCCGACCCCGGTGCGCTGGGACAGACTCCTGCCCGCCCAGCAGTGGTTCCTGGAAAGCGCGCTCGGGCTCGAGCCGGCAGGCGAGGACGAACAGCCGCCTGCACGCCGCCCGCAGAACGCCGCATGGGAACGGGACATCACCGCCGCCCGGCACCACCACGCCCGCGCAGGCCACCTCCCAGCGCCGCGCAGACACGCCGAGGACGTCGATGGCAGCTCTGTGGGGGCTGGGGTCGTTCATCAGCAACACACGCCGGCGCGCCGCGACGCCGAGCCAGCGACCACGCGCCGTCCTCGAGGCACTCGGCATGCGCTGTCAGTCCACACGTGGGGGCCTGCGTCCAGCATCGCAGTGCCGGGGCACCTGCTTTCCGGGGTTGTACGGCGTCCCGGAGCGCCTGGTGAGCGTCAGGCCCGCAGATAAGTGAGGACGGCCAGGACCCTGCGGTGGGTCTCGTCTGTCGGAGGCAGGTCGAGCTTGGTGAGGATGTTGCCGATGTGCTTGCCGATCGCGGCTTCGGAAACCACCAGCTCCTTGGCGATCGCGCCGTTGGACCTGCCCTCGGCGATCAGTGCCAGCACCTCGCGTTCGCGCGGGGTGAGCTGCTCCAGCGGATCGCGACGGCGGCGCAGCAACTGGCGCACCACCTCCGGGTCGACCACCGTCCCGCCCTCCGCCACCTTGTGCAGCGCTGCCACGAACTCCTCGACGTGCCCGACCCGGTCCTTGAGCAGATAGCCGACGCCCGATCCGTCGCCGGAGTCCAGGAGTTCGGCCGCGTATGCCCGTTGCACGTACTGGCTGAGGACCAGGACCGGGAGTGTGGGGCGCTTCTCGCGCAGCCGCACTGCTGCGTGCAGGCCCTCGTCCTGGAAACCGGGCGGCATGCGCACGTCGGTCACCACGATGTCGGGGGCATGCTCCTCGACCGCGGCGACCAGTGCCCGCGCGTCCCCGACGGCCGATACCACCTCGTGGCCGCAGCGGCTGAGCAGGCCGATGAGCCCTTCCCGTAGCAGCACGCTGTCTTCGGCCAGCACTACGCGGAGCGATCGGCCGCCTTGGTCAACTCGCAAGGAATCTCCACACGCAACAGAGTCGGTCCACCCGGCGGACTGGTCAGGGCAAGTCTGCCATCCAGGACCGAGACGCGGTCCGCGAGACCGGTCAGGCCGCTGCCCGCCGAGGCGTCCGCGCCGCCGCAGCCGTCGTCGCGCACCTCGAGGAACAGGCGTCCGTCGCGATGGCTGCCGCTCACCTGCGCGCGGTCGGCCCCGCTGTGTTTGGCGACGTTGGCCAATGCCTCGCAGACCACGAAGTACACAGCGGACTCGACCGCCTGGGTCGGCCGGCCCGGCAGTTCGAGGTGGACGTCCACGGGGACCACGCAGCGGTCGGCGGCGTCGGCGACCGCTGCGTCAAGGCCGTAGTCCGCGAGGATCTTGGGGTGGATGCCGTGGATGAGCTCACGCAGCTCCGCGAGTGCCTTGCCCGCCTCCTCCTGGGCTTGGGTGAGCTGGTCGGCGAGCGGGCCGGGCGGGGCATCGAGGCGGGCCAGCCCGAGGGTCATCGTCAGGGCCACAAGGCGCTGTTGGGCGCCGTCGTGCAGGTCGCGCTCGATGCGGCGCCGCTCGGCCTCGAAGGCATCCACCAACCGGACGCGGGAGCGGGCCAGTTCGACCACCTTGGCGCCGAGCTCGCCTTCGCGGGAGGCGATCAGCAGCCGGGTCAGCTCGGCGCGGGCGCCCGCCGTGACCCCGAGCACGTAACCGCACAGCCCCATCAGGAACAAGCCCACTACGGCGACGGCGAAAGCGGTCGGCCATGTGGTGACCGTCCACTGCTTGAGCACCTTCGCCTCATGACCGTCGCCGACCGTGGCCATCAGCAGCGGAGTGGCGACCATGGACAGCGGGAAGAGCAGGGCGACCGTGATCGCCAGGGCGTCGACCGGCCACAGCAGCCCGGCGAAGAGCAACGCGTACCCGAACTCCCGCCAGGTCGCCTGTTCGCGCAGCCGAGTGGTCAGCCAGGCCCGCAGTCCCGGCGCGGTCGGCACCTGGTGCCGACCGGACAGCGGGTTGCGGTCGATCAGGCGCAGCCTGCGACGTTCCACCCCGGCCACCGGGATCCCGCCGAGGGCGGCCAGGACGAGCAGCGGCAGCCCTACCAGGACGATGGCGAGCGCACCGCAGACCGCTGCCACCGTCACGATCCCCACCAGGGCGGCGACGCCGGTCACCGCGCCGGTGAGCAGATACGCGGCGGAGCGCCAAGGCCAGACCGACAGCAAGAAGCCCGGCCGGGACATGGCCTGCCACACATTCCGAGGATGCATGTGCATGACCGTAAGTGGCCTCATCGATCGGTGCCATCGGTTCAGAGTCCGTACAAGTGGTAGGCCTGGCCCTACCCCAAGTCTCGTTCCGGCCGTACTGCGTCACGAGGGGCTTCCGCGGTTTCGTGGAGGCACCAATGAGCCGTGGAGCAGATGCTGGTGGGGAGACACATGACCGACGACGCGATCCGACTGCGTTCCGTAACCCGGCGGTACGGCTCGGGCGGCACGTCCGTCACCGCCCTCGACCGGGTGTCGCTCGCCTTGCCGAGGGGGACGTTCACCGCGGTGATGGGCCCGTCCGGGTCCGGCAAGTCGACCCTGCTGCAGTGCGCCGCGGGTCTGGACCGGCCCACGTCCGGCTCGGTCACCGTGGGCGACACGGAGCTGACCGGGCTGAGCGAGACCAAGCTGACCCTGCTGCGCCGCGAACGCATCGGCTTCGTGTTCCAGGCGTTCAACCTGCTGCCCTCGCTGACCGCCGAGCAGAACGTGGCTCTGCCGCTGCGGCTGGCTGGCCGCCGTCCGAAGAAGGCCCAGGTGCGCGAGGTGCTCCAACAGGTCGGACTCGGCGACCGGGCGCGGCACCGGCCGACGGAGATGTCCGGCGGCCAGCAGCAGCGGGTTGCCCTGGCCCGCGCCCTGATCACCCGCCCCGAAGTGCTGTTCGGCGACGAGCCGACCGGCGCGCTCGACTCTCGGACCAGTCGCGAGGTACTGACCCTGCTGCGCGGCATGGTCGACCGGGGCGGCCAGACGATCATCATGGTCACCCACGACCCCGTCGCCGCCTCCTACGCCGACCGCGTCGTCTTCCTCGTCGACGGCCGTGTCAACGGCGAGCTGATCGGTGCCGGTGCCGAGGACATCGCGGCGCACATGACCAAGCTCGAGGCCGTGCCGTGCTGAGCACCACGCTGCGCACCCTGCGCACCCGCTGGACCACCTTCGTCGGCAGCTTCGTCGCCCTCTGCCTGGGCGTGGCGCTGATCGCCGTCATGGGGCTGGCCCTGGCGTCCTCGCCGGACGCACCCGGCCGGGTGCCGGAGCGGTTCGCCGCCGCGCCGGTCGTCGTCAAGGGCCAGGACACCCTCGAGGTGCCCACCCCGGTCGGCGACCGCACCCACAAGCTCGCGCAGCCGCGTCCCGTACCCGTTGACACGGTCGCGAAGCTGCGGCACCTCGGGACCGTCGTCGAGGACCGGACCTTCGCCGTGAGGGTCGAGGGCGGGCCCGCCGATCTGGTGGGCCACCCCTGGTCCACCGCGGCCTTCGCGCCGTATGAGCTCGACGCGGGACGCCCGCCCGAGGCCGCGGACGAGGTCGTCGTCAGCGGTGACTGGGCCCGTCCGGGCACCCGGGTACGGACCGGCGGCGGCACCGTGCGCGTCGTCGGCACCGTGGCCGGGCTCGGCTTCGAGAACGCCGTGTTCTACACCGACACCCGCGCCGCCGAACTGTCGCCGCGCAGCCTCCAACTCGTGGTCGACGCCGATGCGGCCGCCGTGCGCGAGGCGGTGCGCGACAGCGAGGGCGTCCAGGTCCTCACCGGGGACGCGCGCCGGTACGCCGACGCCGACCCCGACCGGGGCAGAGAAGCCCTCACCGCGATGAACGCCATGTTCGGCACGACCGGCGGCGTCACCGCCTTTGTGTCGGTGTTCGTGGTGGCCTCGACCTTCGCGTTCGCGGTGGCCCAGCGGCGCCGCGAATTCGGGCTGCTGCGCACCGCCGGGGCGACCCCGGGGCAGATCCGCCGCATGGTCGTCCACGAGGCGCTCGTGGTCGGTGTGCTCGCCTCGGCCGCCGGCTGTGTGCTCGGTTCCTACGGGGCTCCCAAGCTCGCCGAGTGGGCGGTCGACGAGAGGCTCGCGCCCGGCTGGTTCACCATCGGCGACTACACCTGGCCCTACCACATGGCGTTCTGGACGGGCCTGTTCGTGGCCCTGTGTGGCGTGATGGCCGCATCCTGGCGGGCGGGGCGCACCGGTCCCATCGAGGCGCTGCGCGAGGCGTCCGTGGACACCCGGGCCATGACACGGGGCCGCCGGCTGTTCGGCGCGGCCCTGCTGATCACTGCCGCGGTGACGCTGGCCCTTGCCCTGGTGACGAACCCGGGCGAACTGCTGCAGCGCAAGACCTATGTGAGCCGGCCCATGCTGCTGATCACCGCGGTCGCGCTGCTCGCGCCGGTGCTGGTACGGCCACTGACCAGGCTGATCGCCTGGCTGCCGGCCCGACTGCCCGGCGCCGGTGGGATGCTGGTGCGGGAGAACGCCGCCGCGGGGGTGCGCCGCACCGCCGCCGTCGCAGCACCCGTGCTGGTCACGGTCGCGCTGGCGGGCTCGCTGCTGGGCGCCACCGCCACTGTCGACGAAGCGAAGGCCACCGAGGTCCGCGAGCAGACGGCCGCCGACTTCGTGGTCATTCCGGCCGGCGGCGCCGGCTTCGACGATGCGACGCTGAAGCGGCTTCAGGCCGTGTCCGGTGCCGTCGTCTCGGCGAGCTCGTCGAGCGCCGTGTACGTCCTGGAGGAGGGCACGGCGCTCATCAGCTCCGATGCCAGGGCCGTCGAGCCGGAACCGCTCGCGGCAACGGCCCGTCTCCCGATCGTCGCAGGGAAGGTGAGCGAGCTGGACGACGACTCGATCATCGTCAACGAGGAGTGGGAGAAACGCGCCGTGGGCGAGCGGGTGGACGTGTGGCTCGCAGACGGCACACGGAAGTCCCTGAAGATCGCCGCAGTCATGACGGTCGGCACCGGCAACAACGGCGTCTACGTCACCCCGCGCAACGCCCCCGCGGCGCCCGTCGACCGGGTCGACGTACGCCTCGCGGACGGTGCCGGCACAGGTGCGGTGGCAGCCGGTCTGCGTCAGGCGGTGCGGGCGTCGGGCGGGCAGGTCCTCACCAGGGACGCCTGGGTTCGGGCGACGTACCCCGAGACCAACCGGACGACCCGGACGGGCTTCTTCCTCGTCCTCGGCATCGCCCTCCTCTACACCGGCATCTCGCTGGCCAACACGATGGTCATGGCGACCTCCGACCGGGTACGCGACCTGGCTGTCCTGCGGCTGGCCGGCGCCACCAGGTGGCAGGTGCTGCGGCTGGTGGGCGCCGAGGCGGTGACGGTGGTCGTGGTCGGCGGACTGCTGGGCACGCTGGTCGCCGGAGTCGACCTGCTGGGCATGTGGAGCGCGCTGGGCCTGCTCTCGGTCTGGACGTCCATCGAGATCCCGTGGGCGACGCTCGCGGCGACCATGGGCGCGTGCGCGGTGCTCGCCGTGATCTCGGCGGTCGCTTCGGCCGGCCTCTCCCTGCGCCGCAGGGCGGTGGAGCTGGCGGGCGTACACGAGTGACCTCTGACCCGGTGCGAGGCCTGCCCGGCTGCGTCGTCGCATCACGGCATCGCCTCCGAGGAAGGCCTGGCGGTGGCGCGGCGCGCGCGGCGGTCCACCACGGGATGCTCCTCGCTCACCTCCACAGGCGGCGGCAGCGGCTCGGCAGGATCACGGACCTCGTCCGGCCGGCGCAGCACGTGCATGACCAGCACCTCATCGCGCACCCGCGGCCAGGGCAAGGACCGCCATGTCGTCCTGGTTACGGCCCCCGGTCCAGCGGTGGACGTCGCGCAGGAGGGCATCGACGAGGCACTGCGGACTGGAATACGCGCCCGGGGTGAGGCGGATGCTCGGGTCGTAGAACGCTCCATTGCCGTCGCGTGCCTCGGTCACTCCGTCGGTGACCAGGAGCAGAAAGGCCCCGGAACGCAAGGGGAAGACGTCCGCGGCCATCTGGCCGCTGGTCCCGGCGCCCGGGAGCCGCAGCCCCAGCGGCAGCTCGTGAGTGGTCGGTTCCAGCGGCGACACGGCCCGCTCGTCGACCAGGTACGGCGATGGATGCCCGCGGTTGAGCACCTGAGCCGTCCTCCCGTCCGGGGAGATCTGGAGCAGCACGGCGGTGGTGAAGTCCTCGAACGTGTCGGACGTGCCGCGCCGGGCCAGAACCTCCTCCAACCCGTCCGCGAGCTCGGCCAAGGTGGTCACATGCTCGGCCTCGTAGCAGAAGGCGCCCACCAGCACCGAGACCGTGGAGACGGCGCCCAGTCCCTTGCCCCGGACGTCGCCGATGATCGCGCGCACTCCGAACGGCGTGGCCAGCACCGCGTACAGGTCCCCGCCGATGCGGGCCTCGGCATGCGCGGCCACATACCGGGCGGCCACCCTCACCGGCCCCACGCGGCGCGGCGGGTCCGGCAGCACCGCCCGCTGCGCGACCTCCGCCACGTCACGGACCTGCGCCAGCCGGTATTCCTGACGGGCCCTGGCTCTGTTGACGATCAAGGCCACAGCCCCCGTGATGACGACGTCGGCCAAGTCGACGAACAACGCCGTCGCCGGACGATCCAGGTACAGGTTCAGCCCGACCGAGGCCACGCACGCCAGCACCGCCACAAGCAGGCTGACGCGGAAGGACGACAGGGCGCACGCGGCCAGAGGGGCCGCCGCCAGCAGGGGCAGTCCCATGTACGGCTGGGGCCCGAACAGGCCGGCCGCCACGCCTCCGATGAGAAGTACGGCGGCGGCGAGAGCGGGAAAACCGGTGGACCTCATGCGGATCTCCTTCGTCGTCATCCCCCTGCACGGACGGGTGCCCAACCCGAGAGCTCGCCTCGTCGGTTCTTCATGCGTGCTTTGACCTGCGATTTTCGCCCGACCTGAACAAACGTGACCCGCCTCAGCCCGCCTCGAGCCGTCTCGGTCCGCCCCAGACCGATCTACCTTGCCTCCGTGTTCCCACGGGAACACCAGGCGGGAACCTGGACTCGCACCTACTCTGGCCTGCCGCTCACCACGTCGGGCGGCAGGCCTCCATCTATCGCCATTCGTCGCCGTGACGGGGAGCACGTGCACCTCGATGCCGCGCTCGGTTGGCGTGGGTGACGGACACGATGCCGACTTCCCTACCCGCAGTCGAACAGATAAGGCTCACCTGGCCAGCTTGAGGCAATCGCCGACAGAAGTGCATCCGCCGACCGACGAGCAAGATCGTTGAGTCGTTGTGGCAGTGGCCATGGGGCTCATCAGTCACTACGGGGGGAAGGCTTACTGCCCGCCGAGTCGGAGTAGAGCTACCACGTACAGACTCCCGGACACCGTCACAAGCAGAAAGGCGAGAATCGTGTGAACGACGAGCCCTCGCCCTGGGGCAAGGCCCAGATGTGCCCGGGCCGCACGGCTCACCCGGGGCCGGGGGCCACCTCGCGCGGCGCCTGCGTCCGCCTTCTCGATCGCTCGGCGCAGCTTCCTGCGGCCCCTCTCGGTCGTGATACCCAGTCGCACACCGTGGGCGTCGCGCACCAACAGGGTCCGGTACGTCCTGCCGTACGAGAAGGTCGTCAGCAGCCGGACGGTGGTGATCCGGTTGAGGTCGACGGAGCGTTCGCCGGTCAAGGTGTGCGCAGTGATGTACGACGATGAGTGCCGGAACGGGGCTCGCTCCTCGCACAGTGCCGGTAGCAGGACGGAGCTGGCGATCATGGACAGCAAGCCGATCACGATCGGTGCGCCTTCGGGGAATGCCCCCGCCTTGGCCAGCCCGACGCCGCAGAAAGGTAGCAGAAGGGCCGTCACCGCCAGGCCCGATGCCATGCGTGCACGCGTCACGCTGCGGGTTGTCGTTGCTTCCACTGACACCCCCCGTTTCTGCTGCAGACATCAGCATGCATGCGCGGCGGACCTCCGCGCATCGCATTGCCGGTGTCCGGCAAGTAGCTGCTGCCTGCGCGCCTGCACGCAGGGGACGGTAGCGGGCGAGCAGGGCTGAGCACACGCCGGTTTCCGGCGAGGCATCGTCTGCCCATGGGTCGGTCAAACCGCCGACAAACGACCCCTTCGGGTGCTTACCAGCCGGTTCGAGGATTGCGCCTGGTTCAGGCCGATAGCTTCTGCGGTCCGAAGGTTGATCAGGAAGGCACAACACGACATGCGTACGCGTATCTGGCCGGCGGGCATTGCCGTTGTCGCGGCGGCACTGACGGGGTGCACGAGCACCGCCACCAGCACGGGGGACAGCAAGGACTCGGGTTCCACCGCCAAGGCGGACTCCAAGCCTGCGAAGGAGCACAGCCCGGAGGACGACGTAAAGATCACGGCCTGCAGCAAGGACGAGTTCGGCAACTGGCCGCAGGCGAAGCTGTCGGTCACGAACCACTCGTCGAAGACGTCGGATTACATCGTGTCGGTGGAGTTCCTTGACGCCTCGGGCACCAGGAAGGCGGAGGGCACCGGGATGGTCAACAAGCTCGCGCACGGGCAGACGGCCGAGGAGACGGCCGGCGGCACGGCGGAGGTGTCGGGCAAGGTCACGTGCCGGATCACGGACGTGACGAGGACGGCCTCGCTCTGACCTGACCCAGGGGCGAGGACTGAGACCGCCACCGCCGGAGAGATCCGGCGGGGGCCTCGTCGTGTCCGCCCCCGGAAGTTACTGGATGTGTCTGTCGGCCCCTTCGAGGACCGGCATCTCTCGTCCAACGCCCCGATCCACGGGGCCGCTTGGGGGGAGACTTCGTGATCAACAAGCACAACGACAGCCGGCCGCTCAACCGCCGCGTCGCCGACGCTTTCCTCGTGGGCTCGGGGGGCGCCGCCGGCAAGTACGTGGGCGGCCACGTGGCCGCCGCTCTGTGGCACCACACGTACGATGCCCTCTCCATAGCCCTCCAGGTCTTCGAGGCTCTGGCGCGCGCCACCGGCCACCTGGGCTGACCCACGACGGCGTGATGGCCCGTAGCCAGGGTGGCTACGGGCCCCAGGCCAGCCGCCGAGCTACTGGTCGGCGCACTTGGGTGGCTCGGCGCCGTGATGAAGCTGGTCGAATTTGACCAGGGTTGCTGGTGGGCTCAGTTCGTTCACTCGGCAACCAAGTGGGGACTCTGGGGAGCGAACAGCGGCGTGTCGAGGGCCCGGCGACCGAAGGTCGCCGGGCCCTGGTGCTCTGTGAGGGGCAGGGCGCTGCTCTCATGTGTCAGACCCGGGTGGAAGCCTTGTTGGGATTCTGGGTCCGTGGAGAGGTGGCTGGCGTGTGGAGCGAGGGGGAAGTCTGGCAGCTTCGCCGGGGAGCGCAGGTGGTCGGAGAGATCTTCATCGAGGAGGGCGACTTCCCGTGGCTGTCCGGGCGCTTCATACCGGCTGAAGGCTTTGCCGAGGTGAAACCGCTGTTCGACCGTGAATTGGAACTGGTCGAAGAAGAGGACCTCGACGAGTGGGACGAGGTGGTTCGCGAGATCGGCGAGAAGCTCCAACTGGTCGCTCCCGCGGGCCCGGTTGCGGAGTTCTTGCTGCATATCGACGGTGAGCGGGCCTGGTTCCGTTGGAGCGACGAGCCGTTCGACTGAGTGGCGGCCCGCGGTCATGGAGTCCGCCGCAGTAGAACGACGTCGTTCCAGTGCTGGGGGGTGAGAAGCGAAGTGCCGCGATGGACAAGCTGGTCCGCTCTGTGCGGCCACCGGGAGACGGAGTACCGGCCTACGCCTACGCGTCTGTGCCTGGTGACCGTCAGGAGGCCACGCGGTGCCGAACAGCGTCACGCGCTCGGTCGAGAGGGCCGAGGATGGGCGCGGCCAGCTTGTTCGTGGCCTCGTTGTTGACCCAGCGGTGCGGCCGGGTCGGCGCGTAGGCCTGGGTGAGTTTGACCTCGGCGCCAAGCATCCGCAGCCGAGACGCGCTCAGGGCCGTGCGCAGAGCGGCGAACTCCTCCCGTTCCTCGCGCGCCGCGTGTCGGGCGACCGCGCGGCGGGCCTCGTTCAGCCGCCGCAGGTACCCGCGGCCGTTCGGCCCGGTACGCCACAGAGCCACCAGCAACTGCTTCGCCTGCTTCTCCTCGTGGCGGCGGCGGGCGGCCAGCTCGCGGCCGTGCTGCAGCGCCCGGCGCGCGACCGGGTGGATGTGGGCCTCCTCGGCGGCTTCGTGTATGGCCAGCAGGCGCATCAGCTGATCGAAGTTCCGGCGGCGCAGCGGCCCCGGCAACGCAGCGCGCAGGAAGCCGAGCTTGATCTGCCGGTGCTGCCGGGTGAGTACCTCGACGGCATCCTCGCTGCCCAGTGTTCGTGCGACTGTCAGAGACCACGCGGGAGCCTTTCCGGCTTTTGCGGCAGCCTTCGCGGTCAGCAGCGGCTTGGTCGCTGCGGTCAGTGCTGCGGTCTTGCCGATCTTTCCCATGGGTCCTCCTCGCTCCTGTGTCACAGGTCGTGGGGTACCCCGGCCTATCGCTGTCATCCGCTCCCAGGAAGGCTGCCCTGCTCATCACACCGGGGGGCCGACCAGGGCGGCGACACCGGCCACACCCACGGCGAGCCGATCAACGCAGTCACCGACGTGGCCGGAGTGCAGCCGGCGCAGCCCAGCCACCAGCGCGGGCGCCGGATGCAGCGACGCGCACACGGCTGGAGCAATGTCCGTGCCCAGATCGCCGCGAGTGCCGCCAAGGCAAGGAAGGCAATCGACCCACCCTGCCGGACGCCGTCCGGGACTCGCTATGACCCGTCCGCCCTGGCGAACCGATCAGCTGGTTCCATCGAGCAGTAGTGAGGTCACTTGTCGATGGGACCACCGTGGCACCCCGCTGGTCGGCCGCCCTCGCAGGCGGCGGGCGGCAGCTCGACCACGACTCAAGCGAAGTCAGCAGTCGAGGACACGCAGGTCGTCGTCGCACAGCCCGGTTCGGCAGCACACGGGCAGCCAATCGGCCGCGATCTCCCGAACACGCTGCAGGCGAGCCCTGTCGGGCTCCACCACCGTGAGGATCTCGAATGCGGCGCTGACGGTCCCGGGGGCCCGATTCGACATCACCTCTTCATAGAGCAGCCGGAGACCTTGCAGGGCAAGGCCCCGGCACAGTTCCGGGAGATCGAGTCCCCGCCGAGCGGACTCCCCGTCCGTGCCCTCGCCTGCCACCACGCACTGCAGGAGGTCGAGGAACCACTGTCTGGCTGCCGGTGCCACATCGTCCGCGAGAACTGCCAGAGCGACGGATGTCACCGCAGGAGCCGGCTCCCACAGAACCACCGGAGACCAGACGTGCTCTTCGAGGCTGACGTGGCTCGGTTCCTGCCCAGATCCCCTACCCGCCAGCCGCAGCAGATCCCGGGCCAGGTGTTCTGCCGAACCGGCGCACCCGCACAGCATGCTCTTCCAGTCATGCCGGGCGATCTCCGTCTCGACAAGCCGCATAGCTCCCACACCCTAGACGGTGCTAGCGAAGCCCACCGACACGCCTGGTGCTGTCAAAACTCGTGAACATCTCGGAGCCGGTAGATCGACAACTGCTGTTCAAACTCGCCGACGAACGCTGGCCCTGGAAGGGCTCTGGTCCACTTCTTTTGGTCGTGTACGCACGGTGACTGTTGATCTCCACGTAATGCTGGTTGAGGTCGCCCGAAAATCGCTCGGCTGGAACGGGGTGTGGTCGACAGTCCTTCGCCGTGAACAAAGTGCCGCCGCGTCTGGATGAACTGCTGTTCTCCTCGATCGACGGTGTGTCCATGGAGTCGGTCGGCGTACGGCCAGCGTGGCGCGGCGCGGCACCGGCTCCGCGCGGCGCATCCATGACGCGCTCCTGGCCACGCGCGAAGAGCCGTACGTGACGCTCATGGTCAACGAGGCCGCAGGCGACGGCAAGGTCCACCAGCTCTACCGGTCCTGGGAGTATCAGGACATCGGCCACAGCCAGCCCTCGCCGGCCTCCTCGCTGCTCACCGTGATGATCCGCGCCACCCGCTGACCTGCACCACCACGGCGGCCCACCCTTCCCCCGGGGGGCCGCCATTCAGTCGGCGCAATGTCAGGCGTCGAAGCCCTTCTGCCACACGCCCGGCCCCCACTTCGCGGCCACCTTGGCGAAGCAGGATCGGCGCAGAGGGTTCGCGCCCAGGCCGTACCGCTTGCACTTCGGCGCTGGTTCCACCGGGCGAAGATCGCCCACTGCTCGCGCTGCAGCACCACCCCGGACTCCCTGGCGGGCCAGACGCCTGGTTCCACGATCAATCGCTCGTCGGCGGCGCCGTCTTGCTGCGCATCTCCCACGACCGCGTCCGGTGGCGCCGACCGGATGGCGGGAGGCGGGCCCTGTGGCGACAGGGCCGGCGCGCCCGGTTCCTCACGCTTCGGTGCCAGGTGGCGGTGGTCTACGGCGTCTCCTGATCATGCTGGTAGGTGGCGAGGAGGAAGAGCCAGATCTCGCTGACGGTGGGGAAGGGGGGGATCGCGTGCCTAAGCCGTTTGAGCGGGATCTCGCCGGCGACCGCGATGGTTGCCGAGTGCAGGAGCTCGCTGACGTTTGGGCCGACAAAGGTCACTCCGAGGAGGACTTCCCGGTCGAGGTCGACGACCAGCCTCGCGTGGCCCTGGTAGCCGTCGGCGTAGAGGTTGGCGCCCTGGGCAGCGTTGAAGTCGAGGTCGACGGTCTTGATGCGGTACCCGGAGCGCTCCGCCTGCTCGGCGCTCAGGCCCACCGCGGCCGCCTCAGGGTCGCTGAAGAAGACCTGGGGTACGGCGTGCTGGTCGGCGGTGGTGGCGTGGTCGCCCCAGGGCGTGTCGTCGAGCGGGCGGCCGGCGGCGCGGGCGCCGATGGCGTCGCCTGCGGTCCGGGCTTGGTATTTGCCCTGATGGGTGAGCAAGGCACGATGGTTGACGTCGCCGAGGGCGTACAGCCAGTCGCCGTCGACCCCCTGTACCAGGCAGGTGGTGTCGACATCGAGCCAGGAGCCGGGGGTGAGGCCGACCGTGTCCAGGCCGATGTCGCCGGTGGCGGGGGCGCGGCCGGTGGCGCACAAGACCTCGTCGGCCTCCAGCTCGCCGCCGTTGTCGAGGGTGAGGGTGACCGGCCCCTCCGGGTCCGGGCGACGCAGGGCGGTCACCTGCACGCCGATCCGCACATCCGCGCCCGACTCTCTCAATCCCTGAGCGACCAGTTCGCCGGCGAAGGGTTCCATGCGGGGGATCAGGCGGCGCCGGGCGAGCAGGGTGACCTGGGAGCCGAGGCCCTGCCATAGGGTGGCCATCTCGATGCCGACTCCGCCGCCGCCGATGATGGCGAGGCGAGTGGGTACGGTGCTGGATTCGGTGCCCTGCCGGCTCGTCCAGGGACAGGCCTCGGCGATGCCCGGGATATCGGGCAACGCCGGTCGGCTGCCGGTGGCGATGGCCACTGCATGCCGGGCCGTGAGGATCTGCCGGGCGCCGTCGTCACGGGTGACGCTGACGCGTCGGGGCCCGTCGAGACGGCCGTGGCCACGGAAGAGGTCGGCTCCGATGGACTTGAGGAACAGAGCTTGTCTCGTGTCGTCCCAGTCGGAGACAGAGCGGTTGCGACGGGCGAAGACGCCATCGGCGTCGACCCGACCGGTGACAGCCTGCCGGGCACCGTCCACGCGCCGCGCGTCGGCGAGCGCGATGACCGGCCGCAGCAGCGCCTTACTCGGCACGCACGCCCAGTACGCGCAGTCACCGCCGACCAGTTCCCGTTCCACGACCGCTACGGAGAGGCCGGCGGCGCGGGCGCGGTCGGCGACGTTCGCACCGGCCGGGCCTGCGCCCAGCACGACCACGTCGTAAGGCACTCCTGTCCGGGTTTCGTGCGATTCACTCATGTTCTTCCTCGCATTCCTGGAGTGCCTGACGACGGTCGAGGCGGTGGTGATGCTGCCCGTCGGGCCTGGTGGGTCGGGCCTGGGCGGGGGCTCCCCGACCAGGCCAGGGCGCGTCGGTCAGGCGTCGGTGTGCGGGGTGACGACCGGCCATTCGATGTCCGTATCGGCGAGGACGTTGAAGTAGTTCGCGAGGATGTTCAACGCCAGATTGCCCGCGACCTCGGCGTCGGTGACGCCCACGGCCCAGGCAGCCTCGAGCTGCGTCTCACCGATGTGGCCGCGGGCAATGGCGTGGGACGGGTCCGGCACTGCGGCGGCGTGCGGGTCCGCGGACTCCGCGTGGCGGGCACACTCCAGTCCCCCGGCGCCGACCTTGGCGACGCGCGCCCCTATATAGGTGTGGGCGGAGAAGCAGTAGGTGCAATTGTTGTACTCCGCGGTGGCGATCGCCAGCCGTTCCCCGACCGGGGCCGGGATCATGGTCCCCGGTCCGCCGCGAGGGCAGCATCCTCCCGGCGATCACCCACGAACAGCCGGACACCATCACCCAGACCGGCGGCCGGCCCGTCTGCCCATGGGCCAGCGGGATGTCCGCCTCGGAGAACCACAGATCACGCTGGGCCGGCTCGCCCGGCCGATACATCGTCCGGGACACCGGGTCCACCGGCAAACACGCCGGTCCGAGCTCACGCACAACACGTTCCTTGAGGATCGCCATCCCCCGCTGCCAGCCGAATCCGCTCCACAATCACCGTCGCCGGCATCGTCGGCGTCTCCCGCAAAAGCTTGCGGATCTGCACCCTGACCGCGCACCGTCGAGCCCTTCAGCGGACACTTCGGCGGCCGGCCGGCGCAGACCACGGTCTGCGGCCGGCCCTGCGAGACAGGTGGTTCGATGTTGCATCAAAGGTATGCCACACCGTAGTTGGCGGCCCACTCATGCTTCAGGCCATCCTCGTTCGCGTGCCCGAACGTGTACGCGGGAGAGTCCACCCGCAGCACCCGGTCCACCCTGATCAGTACGGCCTCGTGGCACGGGTAGATGGGATCGCCGTGGGTGTTCAGCACCCACTGGCGGGACCAGTCGTACACCGGGTCACCTTCCCCGCGGATCTCGGCTGTTCCCTTGAAGCGGTACCCCCGCCGGAGCAGGAAGTCGATCACGTTGACCTCAACGCGCGGATCCTGCCGCAGGTTCTCCACCGTATTGGGCGAGGCCATGTTCATGAATACCAGGTGATCGTCGTCGTAGACGCGCACGGACCCCTTCGGGGAGAGGTTCGGAGAGCCGTCCTCGCGGACCGTCGCAACGAACGCCAGCTTGGCGCTGGTGACGATCTGCCGCATGTCCTCAGTGATTATTCCCATTGCTCGTCAACCTTTCCTGCCGCGCCTGGTGGGTACGGCCGCGGACGCGGCCGTACCGTGTCCCGCGGGTGCCATGAGTCGGTGTCAGGACCGGGCGACACCCCGCCGTGGATGTGCTCAGGTGAGTACGATTTTCTTGCCGCCGGCCTGCCCGGCGGACACCCGGGCGAAAGCGGCCGGCCCCTCATTCAAAGGGAGCGCTTCCACGTTCTGCTTCAGCTTTCCTTCCACGACCGCCTCCGCCAGATGGGCAAGCTGAGCGGCATCAGGCCGGACGTAGAGATCCGTAGCGGTGATACCACGCTCTGCCGCTGGCGCGTCCGAGGTCAGCGACACCAGACGCCCACCGTCCCGCACCAGCGACAGCGCGGCCTGCGCGGTACCACCAGCAGCGATCAGCGCACCATCGAACCCACCACGAACCCGACCCGCCCAATCCGAGTCGTGGTAGTCGACAACCTCCAACGCACCCAGACCACGCAGGCGCTCAGCAGCCGAAGCGGACGCCGTCACCGTCACCTCGATCCCCCGAGCAGCAGCAATCTGCAACGCCAGCACACCGGTCGCCCCACCACCATTGGTGATCAGAAGCCGCTGCCCCCGGGTGAGCCCCAGCGCCTCCAGCGACTGGTACGCCGTGAGCCCGGCAACCGGCAGCGCCCCCGCCTGCACCGGATCCAGCCCCGCCGGGCAGATCGCAGCACTGGCCGCAGTGATCAGCACCCGCTGAGCCCAAAAGCCACTGCCACCGGGCAACGGAGCCTCATGCGCAAGCACCCGGTCACCGACAGCAAAGCCCTCGACATCCGAACCCGCAGCCACAACCCGGCCCACGCCCTCTACACCCAGCGCCGCTGGCGGACGCAGCCCCACATCCCAGCCCGCACCGTTCAGCAACCGATCCCACGGACCGACCCCGGCCGCCTCCACCTCCAGCAGAAGCTGACCAGCACCAGGAGCCGACGGCTCAGGCACCTCCAGGAGGACGACGTCCGCGTCGGGTCCGGACACTCCGCTTGCCTTCATGGTTATCCCTTCACTTGGTCCGGCCGACGGTAGGTACAGGCCGGCCGCCATATCTTCACTCTGAGGTTTCGGCGCTCAACTGGGCACACCGACCGAGCTGGCGGAGGGGATGTCGATGTCGGTCTGGTTGACGTTGTTGAGAAAATTGGTCAGCAGGGCCTGCACTGCGACCGTGACGATCGCCAAGATCTGCGGGTCGGTGTAGCCGGCGCCGCGCACAGCCGCGAGGTCTGCGTCGCTGACTCGCCCGCGGCTCTCGACCACTCGTTGAGCGAAGCGAGCGGCTGCGGCGCGCTTGGGGTCGACCGAGTTCCCGGCGCGAGCCAGTTCGATGTCGTCGCTCGACATTCCGCCGAGTTCGGACGATACGTACGTGTGCATCGCCAGACAGTAAGCGCAACCGTTGGCCTCCGAGACCGCGAGCGCGATGGTGTGCCGCGTCTTCGCGTCCAGAACGCGACTCATGGTGCTCTGCAGCGTCACGACGGCGTCCAGAACGGTCGGGTTCGACGCGATGGTCTTGAACATGTTCGGGACGAAGCCGAGCTGTGCGCCAATGTTGTCGAGGATGCCTTGCGCTCCCGCGGGGACATCGTCGGGAGAGGGAACGTTCAGTCGTGACATAGCGAATCAACCTCCGGTAGGTGTGCGAGTGGTCGCCGAGCCCAGCTCAGGCCGAGCTTTTTTGGGCTTGGTAGCCCACTTCCCAGAGCTAACACCGCCCAAGACTGGGCTGTCAAGCCCACTCTGCGGTATCGTGTGACGTATGGAAGCCACGACACGAGCTCGGGTGCCTCACAAGCTCACGGACAAGGGCCAGGCGACGCGTACCCGGATCCTGGAGCATGCCGCGGAACTCATCTACACGAAGGGTGTCCACGCGACGAACAACGAGCAGCTCCGCCGCGCCGCCGGCGTCAGCGGGTCACAGCTCAACCACTACTTCCCGACCAAGGAGAGCCTCGTCCTGGCAGTCATCGCATGGCAGGCCGATCGCGTCCTCGCATTCCATCGCGGTGAGCGATTCGCCTGCTTCGACAACCTCGACGCGTTTCGGGCGTGGGCGGATTTCTACGTCGGCTACGAGCGCGCCTACCAGGAAGGCTGCAGCCTCGGCTCCCTTGCGAGCGAGATCATCAAGACCGACCTTGACGTTCACGACGAGCTCGCGAGTGCGTTCGACCAGTGGCGGGACATCTTCCGCGACGGGCTCCAGCACATGCAGCGACTCGGCCGCATCAGCACTGACGCGGATCCGACGCAGCTGGCCAATCTGCTTCTCTCCGCATTCCAGGGCGGCAGCCTCCTCGCTCAGGTCGCTCGGGACATCACCCCGCTGAAGGACGCGTTGCAGGCAGCCATCGATTACGTGCAGACCTTCGTGAGGTCTCCCGAAGTCGACGTACTGCAGGTTCGCTAGCCCTCGACGGGCTGAGACTGCCCATCGAACACGAGAAGGGTCGCATCCTCGACGGCGGGCCCAGGCGGCAGTCGAGCATCCGACTCATGAGGCGGGCGCGCAAGACCGTCGTGGCGCGTGCAGATCTCCGCGGTAGTGCGGCTTGTCGTTCAGCAAGGTCGCGGCCCATCCGTGGCGACACCTTCGCTTCGCACCGCGCTCTTGGCATGCGTCAGCCAGCTGACGTACTCCTTCGCGACCGCGAACTCGTCGACCATGGCCTCCGGGCGCAGCGGCCCGGCCAGCACCGGCACCGCCGCGGCCAGATCCACCAGCACCACCTCGTGACCCGGGCCGGCCCTCAGCGACCAGCTCGGCGTAGGACTCGACCACGCTGCTGCCGGAGACACCGAGATCCGCGGCGAGTGAGCGGGAGGCCGGCAGCTGGCTGCCGGGCGCCAGACGCCCCGTGCGCACGGCCTCCCTCAAGGCGTCCGTGAGCCCTGCGCGCAGCCCGGGTCCGCGCAGCTCCAGATGGAGGTCGGCGCCGAACGCGAAGGGCGGGTCGGTCGCGGAATTGGTCCGGGAATCTGTCATATAAATGGACCGTACTCCCGTGCCACTGAGACCGTAGCGTTATCGGCATGCCCCTGAACGAAGCGATGCGCGAGATGTCCAAGGCAGCGGTCGCGATGCTCGACGAGCATGGGACGGTGGTCGCATGGACGCAGGCCGCCGAGCAGCTTGTCGGCTACCCCGCCGCGGAGGTGGTGGGCCGGTCCGTCGCACGCGTACTGCCATTTTCCGAGGAAACGCCGACGACATCGGCATTCATCGAGCAGTGCGGTGTCCAAAAGGACTGGTCGGGCACGATGGCGGTGCGCCACCGAGACGGCCGTATGCTCAACATCAACTACCGGCTCTCGATGTTGTGGGGGCAGGACGGAACATTCCGGTGGCTTGTGTCCACCACCGACATCGACACGCTCTCCCGGGAAGCGAGAGACGGATCGGTGCAGGAGGCGCTTCTCACCCGCGCGCTTATCGGCATCGTCGTTCGTGACCCGCAGCTACTTTGCGTCTGGGTGAACGACACGATGGCGAGCCACGACGGCACCTCCCGTGACCGGCGGCTCGGTCGGCGACTCACCGATTCGCTGCCCGGTTTCGAGGCCGAAGCCCTTGAAGCGGTGATGGAGCAGGTGCTGGCGAGCGGCACCTCCACGGTCCACGAGTACCGGGCGTGGCCGCCGGACGATCCGCGCCGGGAGCACGCATTCTCGACCTCGTTCTTCTGCCTCCAGGACGCGGACGGCAAGGCGCTGGGGGTGTGCAGCATAAGCGTGGATGTCACCGGTAGTCAGCGGGCGCGCGAGCGCCTTGCCATCCTCAGCCAAGCCAGCACGCGCATCCTTGGACAACGCCCGCCAGTACGCCCGCGAACACGCCACGGCCCTCGCCCTCCAACGCAACCTGCTCCCGCACCGTTTGATGGGCGGCGCGGCGGTGGAAGTGGCCTCGCGCTACCTGCCCGCCGACACGGACGCCGGCGTCGGAGGCGACTGGTTCGACGTGATCCCGCTGTCCGGCGCCCGGGTGGCCCTCGTCGTCGGCGACGTGGTCGGACACGGCATCAACGCCGCCGCGACCATGGGCAGGCTCCGCACCGCCGTACGCACGCTCGCCCACATGGAGCTGCCCCCCGACGAACTGCTGGCCCGCCTCGATGACACCTTCCAACGACTGGCCGAGGAAGACACCGACGTCCCGGACCAGCCCCCCGCGCTGATAGGCGCCACCTGCCTGTATACCGTCTACGACCCGGTCACCCACCAATGCACCATGGCGGCGGCCGGGCACCCCCCGCCCGCGATCGTCGACCCGCAGGGCCAGGCCACCTTCCCCGACCTTCCCACCGGAGCCCCACTCGGCCTCGGGCTGGGCGTCCCTTTCGAGGCCATGGAGCTGGAACTGCCCGAGGGAAGTCTCCTCGCCCTGTACACCGACGGGCTGATCGAAACCCGCGACGACGACATCGACGCCGGAATGCACCGCCTGGGCACCGCCCTGGCACAACCAAGTCCCTCCCTGGAAAACCTCTGCACCCGAGCGACGGAAGGCTTTCCAGGCCAGGCACCATCCGACGACATCACCCTGCTCCTGGCGCGGACCCGCTCACTCAGCCCCACCCAGGTCGCCTCCTGGACGCTGCCGAGCGACCAGAGCGCTGCCCGCAGCGCCCGGCACATGGCAGCCCGCCAACTGTCCGCATGGGGCCTGGAAGAGCTCCAGGGCCCCACCGAGCTGATCGTCAGTGAACTGGTCACCAACGCCCTCCGCCACAGCACAGGCCCGATCGGACTGCGCTTGATCCAGCACCACGTTCTGACCTGCGAAGTGTTCGATACCAACGGCAACTCCCCGCGTCTGCGTCACGTAACCAGCGTCGACGAGAACGGACGCGGCCTCTTCCTCGTCTCCCAGCTGTCCCACAGATGGGGCGCCCGCCCGGTATCGGGCGGCAAGGTCATCTGGGCCGAACAAGACCTGGCCTCCGCAGCCTGACACGCACGGGCCTCCGGCACGTCACCCGCACCCAACAAGCAACCGGACCATCCCTCTCCACCGCGAGCAGTATTCCCAACTGTGTTGGTGGGGCTCCGCGCCACGTGCAGGGGCATTCACGTGCGTTCATGACCGCCCGGCCCTCGGTGCCGGGACGGCTTCGGGTCTCGCCTGAACGACCGTGAACGGGGCTGAATGAGACGGGAACTGAGACGGCCCGGTGTACGGCCGAACCGTCTCGTGGGCGGTGTGACCTTCTGATCCGTAGCTCTACAGATATCGGTCGCAGACGGTTTCGGGATATCGAAGTCGACCGCGCACCGCAGGTTCCTGATCTGGTCACGGGCCGGTGTGTGGGGCCGGCTGCATGAGGCGGTGCTGCACCGACTCGATGACGCCGGCCTCATCGACGTCTCGCGTGTGGTCCTCGACTCCGCTCACGTGCGGGCTGAAAAGGGGCGAACTCACAGGTCCGAGCCCCGTGGACCGCGTTAAGCCGGGTTCCAAGATGCACGTCCTGTCGGACGCGAACGGACTGCCCCTGGTCGTCGGCGTCTCGTCCGCCAACACCCACGACAGCGAAGCGCTGAAGCCCATGGTCGAGCAAAAAGCAACGATCCGCCCAGCGCTGCTCACCTCCCGAAGCAGCGCTCCCATCTCTGAAGGATGAAGTCATGGCGTACGATATCGAGAAGTCAAACGCCGAGTGGCGCGCGGAGCTCAGCCCGGAGGAATACAGGGTGCTGCGCGGAGCTGAGGACGAAGCGGCCTTCACGGGAGAGTACACCGATGCCAAAGAAAAGGGTGTTTACTCCTGCAGGGCCTGCGGCGCTGATCTTTTCACCTCTGCGGAAAAATTCTACTCTCGCTGTGGCTGGCCTGCGTTCTACGACCCCAAGGATCTCGACTCGGTCGAAGTGCAGCAGAGCGAGTCCCCCCATCCCGTGGTTCGGTGCGCTCGTTGTGGGTCGTATCTTGGAGAATTGTTCGAGGGTGAGGGATTTGCGACACCGACGGACAAGCGATACTGCATCAACAGCCTCTCCCTGCGGCTGAAGCCTGACGATTCCGAATAATCCGAATGAGTGTTCCGTCTTCACTTTGAGCTGGCCACGTGCAGGGTGAGGACCGCTTGGACGAGACTCGTGATGCCTGCTCGACGGGGGCGCGGGCACCGGGATCTCGACACCGAGCTGCTCTCGCCCGTGAGCCCGAAGGGCCCCGGCCAGCACCGGGCCGACGAAGCGAAGACCGCGGGCAAGACGTGCCCCGTCCGCCGACCCTGCGCCAGTCGGGCTCTCGCCACAGCACATCAGTACGGAATCTGGGGCGGCACGCACGAGGAAGAACTGAAACGCACGGTGCCGAAACTTTCGTCATGGTCTTCCCAGTGCTCTGCGAGACGTCGTCGACGGGTGAAATGAGGGCCACGGACGGCGGATCAAAAGCGGGCCACTGCGTGATCTCTTGATCATCCTGACTTCACTGGTACGGGAGTCAGGAGGGAAGAGAGGTGATCGGCGTGGAGGACTGGGCTGAGATCCGTCGGCTGCACCGGGCCGAGGGCCTGTCGGCGCGGGCGGTGGCTCGGAAGTTGGGGATTTCCAGGGGCACCGTGCTGCGGGCCCTGGCCTCGGACCGGCCGCCGGTCTACCAGCGCCCGCTGAAGGGCTCGGCGGTTGATGCGGTCGAACCCGCCATCCGCGAGCTGTTGAAGCAGAGTCCGACGATGCCGGCCACGGTGATCGCCGAGCGGATCGGCTGGGACCGCGGCCTGACCATCCTCAAGGAGCGGGTGCGCGAGCTGCGGCCCGCCTACCTGCCGATCGGCCCGATCCGAGCCGGGCCCAGCTTGCGCTCCTGCCGCAGGCGGCAGACCCGCTCCTCCACCGCTACCGCAGTCCGATGTGGCGTCCTGTGGCGGCGGCTGGAACGGTCGGCCGGCCCGGCCTGCCCCTCCTGCCTCCAGCGACGTACCCACTTGTGTGCTGTAGTGCGGGAGATACCCATCTCGGCGGCCACATGCGCGACGGGACGGCCCGACGGACACGCTCGGCCAGTAGCCTCACGTAGTGGCACGTATGCGCGCCGGAATAGCGTCTGAGGTAGTTCTGGTGCTCGGGCTCCGCCTCCCAGAACGTGCCTGCCGGCACCACCTCCGTGATCACCTTCCTGGGCCACAGGCCCGAGGCACTGACGTCGGCGATCGTGGCCGCGGCGATCCGGCTCTGCTCCTCGCCCACGTAGAAAATGGCGGACCTGTAGCTGGTGCCCAGGCCGTCGCCGTGGCGGTTCAACGTGGTGGGGTCGTGGACCTGGAAGAAGAACTCGAGGATGGAACGGTAGCTGGTCTTGGAAGGATCGTAGGTGATCTCAACCGACTCCGCGTGGCCACCGTGGTTCCGGTAGGTCGGATTCACTACTTCGCCGTCCGTGTAGCCCACCCGGGTGGCGACCACGCCCGGCAGCGCGCGAAACAACTCCTGCAGGCCCCAGAAGCACCCTCCGGCCAATACGGCCGCCTCCATCATGTGGGACTGCCTTCCCCTTCGACGTGGATCAACATTTGCCCCGACCTACGAGGTTGAGGCCGGCCGGGGCCACCGCCGTGCGTCTCGGAAACCCGACCACCCCCGCTCACGACGATTAGCGGACCCGAGCGCGGTTTCCTTTCCCGAGGGGCAGTGCTTTGGCGTGCTGCTTCGGTGTGGCTCAATTGGCGGCCGCCGGGCACTTCGACTGACTGCGCCATGTCTGGAGCGACGGCGCGCCGAAGGCGGAGATGCGGCTGAGGGCTGTGGGAGATAAGAAAGATAAGAGGCGTGTGTTCGCCGTCGTTGATACTTTTTAGGGGCGCTAGCCCTGCTTCCGACGAGCCGATGGGACGGCCAGCATGGCGATCATCTCGCGCGGTTTCCACGGCCGACGGCCGCCCGCGGGCAGGAAGCTGCCACCCGGACAATACGAGACCACGGGCTTTCCGGTCCTCTCGGCCGGACCCACGCCGTGGATAAGCACAGACAAGTGGGAGCTGTCCGTCACCACGGAGACCGGGAGGCGGCACAGCTGGGACTGGACCGCCCTCACGAAGCTGCCGTCGGAAACCCCGACGGCAGACCTCCACTGCGTGACCAAGTGGTCGAAGTTCGGCACCCGGTGGCAGGGGGTGTCTTTGGACGTCCTGCTCGCCGATGTCGAGACGGCTGCCGAGTACGTGCTCGTCTCCTCCTACGGGGGCTACACCACGAACCTCCCGCTGGAGGATCTTCTGGACGGCAAGGCCTGGATCGCGTACGGCTACGACGGCCGGCCGCTCGCCCCCGAGCATGGCGGTCCGGCCCGACTGCTCGTCCCGCACCTCTACCTCTGGAAGTCCGCGAAGTGGGTGCATGGACTGGAGTTGCGGGAGAACGACACCCCGGGGTTCTGGGAGAGCGCCGGCTACCACAATTACGGAGACCCGTGGCAAGAACAGCGGTATCGAGGAGACTAGGCGACCGGCTCCGATGGAGAGTCGCCGAGGTGACAGAACGTCGCGCTGAGTCCGCGACGGCCGTCACACTGGTGCTGGAGGTGCCGGAATGGCCCGGCCATCTGGCAGGCCAGCATGTGGACATCCGGCTCACCGCGGAAGACGGCTACAGCACACAACGCAGTTACTCCATCGCCTCGGCCCCGGACGGAACGCGCCTGGAACTGACAGTACAGCGCGTCCTTGGGGGCGAGGTCTCGCCCTACCTGGTCGACGAGCTCATGCCCGGCGACCAGCTGGAACTGCGGGGACCGGTCGGAGGCTGGTTCGTCTGGCAGCCGGAACAGCAAGAACCGGTCCTGCTCGTGGCCGGCGGCTCCGGGCTGGTGCCGCTGATGTGCATGATCCGCTCGCGGCGTGCAGCCGGCAGCCGGGTTCCCTTCCGGGCGCTGTACTCCCTGCGATCGCCGGCCGAGCTGCTGTACGGGCCAGAAATCCGCCAAGGAACACCAGGAGTCGACGTCACACACATCTACACCCGGGAAGGGCCACAGCAGTCCGTGCGCCCCCCGGGCCGCATCACACCCGACGACCTGGCACGCCATGGATGGCCACCGGACTTCGCGCCCACCTGCTACGTCTGCGGACCCACGGCATTCGTCGAGAAGGCAGCTGCCTACCTGGTGCTCCTTGGCCACGACCCCGAGCGAGTCCGCACAGAGCGCTTCGGCGGAGGAGAAGACTGAGATGACGGCAGGCACACCGGCAGACACCGGTATCCCACGCGACGCAGAGGGCGGCTACATCGACGGCAACGCGCTGGCCGGCCCCCTCGCCGAACTCTTCGCGGTCGACCTGACAGCAGCGACCAGCCAGTGCGCGCACTGCAGCAACACAGGGCCCGTCGCAAGCCTGCACGTATATCGCCAGGCACCGGGACTGGTAGCCCGCTGCCAGCAGTGTGGACAGGTCATGCTCCGTCTGGTGCGCGCGCCGGAGACGGTCTGGCTCGACATGAGCGGCATCACAGTACTGTCGATCCCCGTCGGCGCCGACTGAGCCACCATGGCCTCCCCTGCGGATGGCACGCCGTCGCCGTGGGAGCGGCAAGAACGGCCCTCCCTTCCGGTCGGTGGTGCCCGCCACAACCGGAAGGCGGGGCCGCTGGAAGCTGGTGGGCCACGGCTCGGGTTTGCCACCTCAAGCGGAACCTGGGGCTACTGGAAACGGCCGTCGAAGCAGGTACCGCTCCTCAGGTCGGAGAACCGAAGGCCGACGACTGCTCCCCCTTCCACCACCCAGCGCAGATCGTAGGACGCTTGGTAGGTGGGCGGCCAGAAGGAGCAGAAGCGCCCATTCTCGTCGACGGACCAGGTGCCCTCCGTCTGGCGTCCTGTCTCGAAGTAGGAGGTGCTCCCGTCGGGTTGGAAGGTCTGGGTCGTGCCATCGCCGTAGGCCAGGCGGCCTGCGGTGACAGCGGTGGGGATCTGCTCACGCGGCACGATGGCGCCGTCTTCTGGGTGCAGGTTGTCGATGTTCCTGGTCACTGTGCGGTCCTTCTCCCGGGTCCGACGGTTCCGTTGCTGGGGTGTGCTCTAATGTCTTGGCCGCCTCCGCTCCCTGGAGGGGACTCGACCCCTTGGGCGCCGCAGCACATGAGCGCTTTCCGTACTGCTGTACACGGGTATCGGCTGGGGCCCTGCTGGGCCCCGAGCCGGAAGACGGGGCGCCGAGCTGCCGTGCCGTTCGGGCTCCGGGGCCCTGCCCTGGTTGCCGGTCATCGGCTCTCGGCGGCGTCCTCTTCCCTCGTCTCGAAGACGCTCAAGTACTGGCCGTAGCCCTCCTGCTCCAGATCCTCCAGGGGGATGAAGCGCAGCGAGGCGGAGTTGATGCAGTACCGCAGTCCTCCGCGGTCGCTGGGCCCGTCCGGGAACAGGTGCCCGAGGTGGCTGTCCCCTTGATTCGACCGTAGTTCGACACGGACCATGCCGTGGCTGGTATCGGGCCTCTCGACGACGTGGCCGGACTCCAGAGGCCTCGTGAAGCTGGGCCAGCCGGTCCTGCTGTCGTACTTGTCGACCGAGGCGAAGAGGGGTTCCCCGGACACGATGTCCACATAGATACCGGGTTCCTTGTTGTCCCAGTAGGCGTTGGAGAACGAGGGCTCCGTCTCGTCTCGCTGGGTCACACGGTACTGCTGGTCGGTGAGCTGTGAGATGCGCTGTGGGCTCTTGCTGTACTCCAGCATGCCTACCTCCCAGACGGTGCTGGAGTGTCTCTTCTGCCCTATTCGCGTCATGCATCGCCCGGACTCTTACCGTGTTGCCGGGGTGCAGGGGCTGCGGGTGAGGCCTGCTTGGGGCGCGGTGCACGGGCGGACCGTTGAAGTGGTGGTCAGAAGCGGCCGCCCGTCGCGAGCCCGGCTGCCTCCCCTCACGACCGGGGACGGGGGGACGAGGAAGGGTTGCCCAAGCTGCCCCCATCGCTCGTGCCGGGCCCGTAGCGGCGGCGCTGCGTTGCAGGTAACCCTCGACAGCACGGAGGTGGACGCGTGCTTCCAGGCGGCCGGGATCGTCTTGGCGCCGTCACGTCCGGCGACGGCCGACTGGTCGTCGCGTGCACCGTGACGCTGGGTCCGACCACCTGGCGGTCTGGGCCTTCACGAGTGACGTCGCCGTCGTCGGCACCGCGTGAGAACTCGTGCAGCGCCAACGGGACGCACCGGGCCCAGAAGAGGGCGTCCAGCTCGGCAGGGTGCTGATCTCGTATGCGTGGGGCACGACGGGAAGGTTGCCTCCAGCAGCCGCCGCTTCCCGCGGGTCTGCGCCGCTACGCACCTGGCTGCGCCCGTTCACCTCTGATGCCCTTCGCGGCCTCCGCTTCCTCGGCTGAGATGTCCTCGGCGATGGCAAGCACCCGCCGCAGGCTGGCGGAGGGAATCACGACGCCACCGGCGCTGTCCATGTAGATGTAGTCACCGGGACTCACGCACACACCGGAAATCTCAACAGCCACAGCGCAGGCGTATGGCATCACCGTGTCGCCGCCCCATCGGACCGCTTCCCCCCTGCACCAGGTAGCGAAGCTATAGCCGCGCAACTGGCCGAAGTCACGTAGCCGGCCGTCGGCGAGGACGCCGGCCAGCCCGGTGCTGTCTGCCCTGGCAAGCTTTGTGCCCCCGCCATGGGACACGTCGGCGTGCCCTCCGCTGGAGAGCACGAGCACCTGGCCCGCCCCGGGCGGGTTCCCGAGTGCTCCGTAGAAGTAGTACCGGAAGTCATTACCCTCTGCCGCCAGGTCCTCACGGTAGGGGAGATAGGAGATGGTGGCTGCTGGCCCGAAGAGAGAGCGGAGAGGGTCGGGGCTCGACATGGCGGGTATGTGCGCTCGGTGGCCGTGGACCCGGTTCATGGCGTCGACGAGCGTGGCGCACCCCAGGCGGGCTGCTTTCTGAGCCAGTGTGTCGTCCTCCATCAGCTTCCTCTCTCAAAGGGCCATAGGCTCGCCGGGGCGCCGTGAGGTACCTCGGCTGGGCCACAGCCGCGTGAGGCCTGCGCGTGCCCGGCTTTCTGCATGCTGTATGCCAGAGCCTCCGTCCGCCGGGCCGGGACCCGAACCGCCGGCACTCCTCCGCGGTGGCCAGTAACGAATAGGTATGCCAGAGAACTGCGCCCAGCGTGTGAGCCATTCTCACTGTCACTCACCCTTTCAGGGTCGCGTTCACGGGCTTGCAGGGCATCTTGGCCACCGTTCTCGCCCCGGCGCCCTGTCGTGGCCGCGTTGCGTCCCCTAGCTCCTATGTCAATCAGGCTGCTTGAGAAGGGAGTCCTAGGGAGTCCTGGTGAGTGCCGATGTTGGCGTCGTCGAGGAGGGCGCGGTAGACGACCTCGGAGAGTCGCCGTCGCGGTGCGCTTATGGCTTCGGTGCTGGTGTCGCCCGCTTCCTTGCGTGGCTGAAGGTAGGCGCGGGCATCGGGATGGTAGTGGGCCTGAGTGATCGCGATGCGAGTGCGGGCGAGGCGATGTGGCCGAGCGCCGTCGCTGCCTATCCGCTGCAAACGCCGCGGCAGCGCAGGGCGAACAGGTACCAGCCGCGCTCAGCGCAGGAAGTTTCGTCCGCAGCGGCCGCGCCGCGGAGGGCTTCAGCGCCGACGGAAGCACCCTCTACACCGGGAGCGACTCCAGACAGGGGCACCCGGTCGGTCGACGCCGATGACACGACCGCTTGTGCTCCTCCACGCCCTGCGACCGCGGGGCCCCCTTGGATGGTACGGGAGCGGCAAGTCCACAGCCTCCGCCTCTCGGAAACCAGCGGCGGAGCCCGCTTCCGGGTCCTCTGTGAACCCCGCCGGCACACCGACAAGTCGACACTCAGGCGCAGTACCTCCTGCCTGACTCGCGCGAGGTAGTGGGCAAGCGCTCGCTTAGATCACGTCCGCCGACTCCACTCGGTCACCACACGATTGCCGCGCGGACACGAGCCGAAGCCGACCACCGTGCCACGAGCTGCCCTTTGACGCAGTCGGGTGCCTCACCGTGTGTTGTGTTTGGAGACCACAGCCCAGGCACGTCGGCGCGACCAGCGCCCCGGGCGAAGCTGCCGCTGGGACGATGGGGCCGACGTCCTGCCCTCGAGTAACCGTGATGCGCTGTAGCCGGGCCGGCCGACCCTGGGATGCCTCCGGCGCAGGCCCTTGACATGATGGGAGAAGTCCCAAGAAAACGCCCCTCCCGCTCGGCCGAGTTACTCGGCAGAGTCCGCCTCGGGCCTGCGGCTGCGCCGGGAAGCGCAGACGCCACCACGAACCGGCCGTCGGGGCAGCCCCTGTGCGAAGACAGGAGAATGCCATGGCCGCGCACACCGTTATCGCCAGGTTGCGCTCCGGAGGGATCACGGCGAGCCGATTCGGACTCGTGCTGAACCTCGCCAGCATCGGACGGCTCAAGTTCGAGGATTACGAGGTGGAGAACATCCGTCCTGTGGTCGTCTCGAGCCCACTGCTACGACGGCCGCTGAGAGGGCTCGGAGAGACGAGACTGGCCAGAGCCATCGGGATCACTGAGATCACGATCGCCGGGATGATCTCCACCGGACGGTGGGCGCCCAGAGTCTCGGCAGCCGGCAGCCTGCTCGCGGCCGGGATGTTCACCGTCACGCTCAGTTTCCTGATCAGCACTCCGGAGGCATGGCACCAGCGGGGCCGAGAGCCGAAGCTCTCGCCGGCCGGCCAATTTCTGATCAAGGACGTGGTGCTGCTGGGTGCTTCCCTGATCACCGCCGCGGAGTCGCTGAGCAGAAACCGACGACCATAGCCTGTTGGCTCCTCAGCCGCCCGTGACGATCGCCGCGGCAGCCTACCTGCTGATCTGCATCTCTGCCGCGCTGTTCGGCGCCTGATCCGGGATCGCAGCGACCGTCACCGTCTCCAAACCCCCCTATGGTCGACTGCTGGCGCAGGGAGCCTGTGTGGCCGCGCGATCGCGGAGCAAGTCCGGATGCGGCTGTGACGGCAGCAGTGCTGACGGCAACGCGGCCGAACGTCCACGGATGAGGGCAGCGCCAGGCGGAATCAGGATCGGGGTCGTCGAGCAGATCGCGAAGCTCGCGTCGCTCCACGACGCTGGCATCCTCACGGACGAGGAGTTCGCGGACAAGAAGGCTGAGCTGCTCGAGCGTCTCTGACACTTGAGGCGGCCAGTCGGCGCCCGGGCCCGGGTCGACGCGCATGATCTAAATCTCTTGGCGTGGTACTGACGCCAGTTCTCGCGCAGGTGGTTCGACTCTACTCCGCAAGATCAACCGACCGGATCTGCCGCAAGGTGAGCGTCAGGTTCGGCCGCGCCCTGGGATGACTCACGGGTCGGCAGCTCGCGCCACACCTCGCCCGGGTATGGAGTGCGCCATCAGATCATTCAACGAGGCGCGTGGCGTCGGGCTCGCATGCCAGACCCCACCAGCGGCCCTAGCCCTCGACGGCTCCGTCGCGGGCCTCCACGGACCAGCAGGCGCTCTCATCGTCCTCGCGTAGAGCAGCTGCGCCGGGCGAGCCGCCCCCACACTCGCCTGCCTCGCACCGTCCCTCGGGATCAGCGCCAAGTCGTCAACTCAGCGGGTGAACCGCCACGACGGCTCGCTCATGCCCGGCATGGCCACCAACACCCAGATGGACCAGCTCCGCAAGGCCAGCGGCAAGCAGGCCGAGATCCTCTACCTGCGGCTGCTGACCGCCCACCACAAGGGCGGCATCGCGATGTCCCAGGCCGCGGCCGGGATGGCGAAGACCGAGCAGGTGCGCCGGCTGGCCCAGAGCATGGTGGACAGCCAGGAGGCGGAGATGAAGCTGATGGCGGACATGCTCAAGGAGCGCGGCGCCACGGCGTGACGGCCGGGCGGCCGGGCGGCCTGTGGCGCCCGGCCGTCAGGACTGTACGGCGGTGCCCGCGATATGCAGCGTTTTCGGCACGAACGGCGAGAAGGAGAAGCCGAAGCGGTCGATGTCGGTGACGGTGAATCCGGCGGCCCGGATGGCGGCCTCGGTGTCCCGGTTGGGATGGCAGCCTCCGCCGACCCGGCTCCACAGCGGCGTGATCACATCCTCCAGCCATCCCGCCCACTGCCGCGGCGAGCGCACGTGCTCGTAGAACCGCAGCTCGCCGCCACAGCACCCGGGCGATCGGTTCTCTCCTCGGCCGGATGCGGCCTCGGTGACCGCATGAGGGGAGGATCCGGCATAGAGAGGTGAAAGCCTCGTGTTGATGTGCATCACGACACGAACTGATCCGCTTCGATCACTCTATGCAGCTGAGCGTGGCCCCGATCGGCCTGGATTCCCAGGTCACTGGGGCAATGCCTGCGCATCAAAACCGAGATTGCACTGTCCGTCTTCTGGGTGACGGCCGAAGCGTGGCCGGGAACGCGCGTTCTACAGCGGATCGCCGGGTTCAGTGACGACCTCCCGGTCGACGACCCACTTGCGCAGGATTCGCTGTACGCCGTCGTTCTCCTCGGTGGTGAACTGGACGACGGCGGGGTCGTGGGTGTAGCGCCCGATCCACGCCTTGTAGGTCGCGCGGGCGACGGCGTCGTTGTCCTCCCATCCATTGGGGGGTGACCCAGATACGCGTTAACGGGGCAACGAGTTGATCTTGAGGCCCTGACGGACGACCGCGAAGCCCAATTGCGTCGCGCTTCCCCGCGACGAGTTCCAACTCGTCATCGAGCACCGTCCAGTGCTCGACCAGCTCGTCCATGCCCACCGACTGCCGGCCCAGACTGCGCATCAATCCGGAGGCTCCCTGGTCAGAACGGCCACTCCAGCAAAGATCCATTCGGTTTGGGGCTTGCGACACGTTCGTTGATGGCACCGAACTGGTCAGGAGGGGTTGACGGGGTTTCGGGTTCGCTCGATCAGCCGTTGTCTGGGTCGGCGCCGCCGAGGTCAAGGACCAGGCGCTTGAAGGACGCCGAACGACCCGAACATTAGAGCTTCGCTCTGTCTAGCCCTAACTATGCCTAAAAACCAGTCAACTTTGTCCTTGACGCGGTAAAAGACTGGCCAATAGCATCTGCGCCGGTCCCTGTTCACGGGCGCCGCGCCCGTGAACCGGCTGAGAAGCATGGACTCATGCTCTGCGGCCGACGGCCAGAGCCACAGGAGGTTCTGAGTGCGCAGCAGACGGATCACCGCCCTCGTGGGGGCAACCTTGCTCGCGGGAATGGTCGGGTTGATGCCCGCTACCGCCGCCCAAGCCGCGAAGGCCGATGCGGCCCCGCCGGACCAGTCGGCCTTTCAGAAGGTCACACTCGACGACCGCCCGGGCGAACCCATGGCCCTCGCCGTCCTGCCCGACAGTCGGGTGCTGCACACCGCGCGCACCGGTGAGGTGCGGATCCACGATCCGAAGAGCGGCGTCAACTTCCTCGCCGCCGACATGAAGAACAGCCCCGCAGGGCTCTACCAGCACGACGAGGAGGGCGTGCAGGGCATTGCGATCGACCCGAAGTTCAGCAAGAACCACTGGGTCTACCTCTACTACTCTCCCCGTCTGAACACCCCCGTGGACGACCCGGCGACCGCGGGCGTCAACGAGGGCGACGCGCCCGAGTACGGCACGCCCGAGGACTTCGCCAAGTACAAGGGCGTCATACGCCTCTCGCGGTTCAAGCTGGTAGGCCACACTCTCGACTTCGACACCGAGCAGAAGATCCTCGACGTCCCGGTCGACCGCGGCATATGCTGCCACGTCGGTGGCAAGATCGATTTCGACCACCAGGGCAACCTCTACCTGTCGACCGGTGACGACTCCAACCCGTTCTCCTCGGACGGGTACAACCCCATCGACGACCGCCCCGGCCGCAACCCGGCCTACGACGCCCGCCGCTCCGCGGGGAACACCAACGACCTGCGCGGCAAGGTCCTGCGCATCAAGGTGAAGACGCACGGCGGCTACTCGATCCCGGACGGTAACCTCTTCGAACCGGGCACGCCCAAGACCCGTCCCGAGATCTACGCGATGGGTCTGCGCAATCCGTTCCGTTTCACGGTGGACGAGAAGACCGGGGACCTCTACCTCGGTGACTACTCTCCCGACGCCGGGCAGCCGAACCCCGGCCGCGGCCCCCAGGGTCAGGGCCGCTGGATGGTCATCGACCGTCCCGCCAACTACGGCTGGCCGTTCTGCGTCACCACCGACCAGCCCTACCAGGACTACGACTTCGCCACCAAGAAGTCCAGCGGCGCCTTCGACTGCAGCAAGCCGGTCAACGATTCGCGCTACAACACCGGTCTGCGCGAGCTGCCGCCGGTGAAGAACCCCCAGATGTGGTACGGCTACGGGGCCTCGGAGAAGTTCCCGGAGCTCGGCACGGGCGGCATCGGCCCCATGGGCGGCCCGTCCTACGTGTACGACAAGCACAGCACCTCCCCGATCCGCTGGCCGCAGTACTTCGACGGCAAGCCGCTGTTCATGGAGTGGACCCGCGACCAGGTCAAGGCCCTGAGTCTTGGCAAGAACAACGAGATCGAGAAGATCGAGGACGCGATCCCCTCGATCATCACGGACGGTCCGATGGACGCGGAGTTCGGTCCGGACGGCGCGCTGTACGTCCTGGAGTACGGCACGGGGTACTTCGCCGAGCTCCCCGAGGCCCAACTCGCCCGCATCGACTTCACGCGGGGCAACCGCACTCCCGAGCCGAAGGTCGCCGCGTCCGTGACGAACGGCACCAACCCGCTCACGGTCCAGTTCTCCAGCACGGGAACGAAGGACGCCGACGGTGACGCCCTCAGCTACGCGTGGGACTTCAACGCCGACGGCACCGTGGACTCCACCGAGGCGAACCCGGCGCACACCTTCACCGGCAACGGCGTGTTCGACGCCACGCTGAAGGTGACCGACAGCACCGGCCGCTCGGCCTCGGCTTCGGTGCCCGTGGTGGTCGGCAACAGGGCGCCGGTCGTCTCCCTCACGACCGACCCGGCTCCGCACGGCGGCACCGCGTTCCACTGGGGGGACACGGTCACCTGGACGGTCAACGTGACGGACGACCAGCCGGTGGACTGCTCGAAGGTCAGTGTCTCGTTCATCCTCGGCCATGACGCCCACGGACATCCGCTGTCCTCGAGCAGCGGCTGCAGTGGGTCGTTCAAGACCTTCGTGGACGGCGGCCACGCCGGTGCGAGCAACCTCAAGGCGGTGTTCCACGCCTCCTACACGGACACCCCACCGAGCGGCCTGCCGGCCCTCTCCGGCAGTGCCGAGGTGGCGCTGACGCCGGCCGACTGAGCGGTAGAAGCCGTGGCGGTGGGGCGCAGTCCAACGGGCAGCGCCCCACCGCCGCACTAGGTGTGCTGTCCCGGCGAGGACACCGAGGTTGCGCCACCGCCGGATGCGTCTTTGGCGTTCCTCTTCTCGCTCGCGGGCCACGCGAGCGGTGGTGGTGCGGGCCTTGATGTCAGCGGCCATCGTTGCGGGCCTCCACGGGGGCGGGAACGAGCTGGGTCGGCACGACGACCGACCGGGATGCGACGGGGCGGCGCCGAGCGCGGCGGATCAGGAAGGTGATGGCGGCGGCCGCGGTGAGGGCGCCGTCAGCTCCAAGGACCCGGATCTGGTGTTGGCGACCACCGAGGCCGGCGTCGCCCGGAGCACCGACGGCGGCAAGACATTCGGCAAGGGATCCGGCCAGATCCTGGCCTTCCTCTCCTGGCCCAAGACCGACGCTCTGAACGGCGTCGACCTCTCAGGCGGCCTGCACCGCAGCGTCGACGGCGGTGCCACATGGCAGAAGACCGGCACGGTCCCGGGCGGCCAACCGGCGGCCCTGACCGCCCTCGACACCGGCCACGTCCTGGCCGCTACCAAGGACGGCGTGTACGAATCCCGCGACGGCGGCAAGACCTTCGTCAAGCGGCTGTCCATATCCGCAGGCGAAGGTCACTGAACCCGACGCCGTCGCAGGCTTAGTACAGCGAAGCGACCACGGCGAAGCCCTGCCCTGGGGCGGGATGCCAGGGCCAACGCTCGGCGTCACCTTCGCCGTCCGCGACGGCGCGGCGGCCTCGGGCACAGTCCTGGCCCTGCTGTACCTCTTTCCTCTGCTCAGCCACGTCGTGACCGACCCGTGGCTGCAGCGTCAGCTGGCCCGCATCGGCCCTATGCCCGCGGGCCTGGCGATCCAGACGACGACCGAACTCAGCCAGCTGCCTATCGGCCCGTGGACGGGGCTGGGCGTACTGGCGTTGTGGGCAGCCACCGCACTGCTGCTGGGCGGTGCGGTGCTGCGACAACGGGATGCCTGATGAAAGTGTTCAGGTCTTGGAGGCGAGGAGCAGGACCTCCTGGAACCGCCGCCTGTCGGGGGCGGCTCACGGATCACGGGGCGACCTTGGCCAATCCCAGGTCGCGGCGAGGTCTTCGGGCGACCACCGGTAGGCCGTCACCACTGTAGGGTTCCAAAAGCCTCGCGACTGCACTGCCCTGGCTTCCATCGACTGTAGGAACTACGTCAGGCGACGTTGTGATACCCGTGGATGAGCCCGCCGAGCACGCCGAGCACGTCGTCACGCTGGATCCGCTGCGCGGGAAACGGGATGACGCCGGGGTCGTCAGCAGGGGCTCGAAGCTGCAGGGTCGGTGGGGCCGCCCAGAGTTGTAGCGCTTGATCGGCCACCGGATCGCCCTCGTGACGTACCGGGTCTTCGAGGATGTACTCGCGCTACAGGTCATGACGTCGGCCGACGGCACCCGCTCGCAGGTTCCGCGGCTGCTGCACGAGTACCGAGCGGGCCGCCTCAATCTGGCTGACCTCGTGACCCGGACCTACCGCCTCGAGGACATCGACGAAGCCTATGACGACATGCTCGAAGGCCGAGTCATTCGTGGGCTGATCGTGTACGACGAAAGCGACTACTGAGCCGCTGAGCGATGACGACGACAAGGGCGACGGCTTCGGCACCATGGGGGAGGCACACCAGGTGCGCGGTCGCCGAATTACCGCCATTATCAGCTTCTTCGGGCTCACTCGCACAAGCCGAGAATGGGTGCGTCGGCCCGCGGATGAAGTGCGGGCCGACGCTCCGGTTGTCGGGAAGAGGGCTGTCAGCTCTCCAGCACCGTTGTGCGGGCCAGTGGCAGGTGTGCGGTCTCTCGGAAGGAGAAGTGGACGACCAGGCTTGAGACGACGGCCAAGCCCATCAGGTAAAAGCCCGGGGCGAGCGGGGTGCCGGTAAGAGTGACCAGCCCAGTTGCCACGAACGGGGCGGTGCCGCCGAAAAGTACGTAGGCGGCGGTGTAGCCCAGCGCGGAACCGCTCGCGCGCAGTTGGCCCGGGAACATCTCGACCATGGCCGGTACGTTCGACGTGCCGATCACCGCGACGAGTACCGCCAGGACCGCCGTTCCCACCAGCGCTCCTGCCAGGGATGTTCCGATCAGCCAGAAGGCGGGCAAGGTGATCACCGCGAAGCCCGCGCACGCCGTGAATAGCATCGGCCGGCGCCCGTAGCGGTCGCTGGCCGCGGCCATCAGCGGGCAGGCGGCGCTGTAGGCGAGCATGGCTACGCACCCCGTCAGCATGGCCTGCGACTTGCTGTAGCCCACCTCTTCCGACATGTATGCGATCAGGTAGCTGCTCATCAGGTAGTAGCCGACGGCGTTGGTGATGCTGTATCCGAACAGCGTGAGCACCTGGCGGCGGCATACCCGCCACGCGTCGCGGATCGGCGCATGGCGTACCGCCTCGCGCCGTTCCATGGACCGGAAGACCGGGGTGTCTTCGATTCGGCTGCGGAGATACAAGCCGATCAGGCCGAGCGGGCCGGCCAGCAGGAAGGGTATGCGCCAGCCCCAGCTGCGCAGGGAGGCTTCATCCAAGGAGGTGGTGATGAGCAGGCCAGTGAGGGAGCCTGCCACCGACGCCAGGCCGACGGTGATGGCGACGACGCTGGCAAAGCGGGCGCGGCGCCCTTCGGGAGCGTACTCCATGATGAACGCTGAGGCGCCGGTGTACTCGCCGCCTGTGGAGAACCCTTGGACGGCCCGCAGCAGGAAGAGCAGCACGGGCGCGGTGATGCCGATGACCGAGTAGCTGGGCAGCAGCCCGATCAGGAGCGTCGAGCCGCTCATGCACAGCACGCTGAGCGCGAGCATCCGGTTGCGGCCGATGCGGTCACCGTAGCGGCCGAAGAACACCGCGCCCAGCGGGCGTGCGACGAAGCCGCCCGCGAAGATGGCCCAGGTCGCCAGCAGGGCTGCGGTGGTGTCGTACTGGGGGAAGAACAGGCTCGCGAGGGTGGCCGACATGACGGCGTAGGCGCCCGAGTCGAACCATTCGACGAAGTTGCCGATCGCGGTGGCCGCGGCTACCTTTCGGCGGATCGCGGGTGCTTCGGCCGGGGCAGGTTCAGGGACGGTGGTGCCGTCCGCGGTTATGGGCGCGCTGCTGGGGCGGTGGCTCGTCATCTCGGTCCGTCCTTCCGGCTCGGTGTCCCTGTTACAGGGCGGGGGGCGGGTGTGCTGAGGTCACGGGCGCGGAGGGCGGCGCGCTGGATCTTTCCGGTGGCCGAGCGGGGTAGTTCGTCGATGAACTCGATCAGTCGCGGATAGGCGAAGCGGGAGTGGGACCTGCGGGTGTGGTCGGAGATTTCGCGGGCCAGTTCCTGGGAGGGCTGGTGGCCGGGTGCGAGTTCGATCCATGCCTTGACCGCCTGGCCGCGGACTGGGTCGGGGACGCCCACGACACCGGCGTCGGCGACGGCGGGATGTTCGCGCAGGACGGCCTCCACTTCGTACGGACCGACACGGTACCCGGAGGTCTTGATCACGTCGTCGGTGCGGCCCAGGAACCAGAAGTATCCGTCCTCGTCGCGCACCGCCTGGTCCTTGGTGTGGTACCAGGTGCCGCCGAACGTCTCGGCGGACGCTTCAGGGCGCTGCCAGTAGCCGAGGGGGAACTGCGGGTTGGAGCCCGCCCGCAGGCAGATCTCGCCCGGCTCTCCCACCGGGACCTCATGTCCGTCATCGTCCAGGAGTGCGACGTCCCAGCCGGGCAGGGGGCGGCCCATGGAGCCGGGCTTGACGGGCACGCCTGGGTAGTTCCCGAGCAGCGGATAGGACTCGGTGGAGCCGTAGTAGTCGAGCAGGGTGACACCGAACTGGTCGCGGAACCAGTCGATGAGATCGGGGGTGAGCGGCTCGTTGGAGCAGCAGACCACTCGCAAGGCCTGCGGGTACCGGGTGCCCGCGTCCGGTATCTCTTCGCGCATTTTGCGCAGGAATGTGGGGTTGACCAGGGCTGTGGTGACCTGGTTGCGGGCCATGCTGGCCAGCAGGCCGGCCGGGTCGAATCCGCCGGCCGGGCGGTAGACCAGGTGCACGGCGCCCGCTCTCAGCGGGCCCATCAGCTTGGCCATCGACCAGGCCCAGTCGCCCGCTCCGTAGAACACGTCCCCGGGCCGTAGGTCGTGGCAGTAGCGGAACTCGTTGTGCCCCAGGAGGGTGCGGTGGGCGTGGACGATGCCCTTGGCCGCGCCGGTGGTACCGGAGGTGTAGAAGATCAGCGCCGGGTCGTCGGCCGCGGTATCGGCCGTGGTGAACTCGGGTGGGTGGGTCATGATCGCCGGATCGTCCACGTCGACGACGGTGCCGTCGAAGCCGTTCGCGCGGTGCAGCGCCCCGGACTCTGTGACGAGCACTGTGGCGCCGGAGTCGGCGAGCCGGTAGCGGATCGGCTCGTCGGCCCACAGCAGGGACATCGTCACCAGGATCGCGCCGGTGCGCAGCACGCCCAGGTAGGTGGCCGGGGTGTCGGGGCGCTGCGGCAGCAGTACCGCCACTCGGTCGCCCTTGCGAACTCCGAGGGCGTGCAGGTGGGCGGCGATTTGTCGGGAGCGGTCCTGGATCTGCTGCCAGTGGACCTCCTCCCGGTGGCCGGTATGGTCCTCGAAGATCAGTGCCAGCCGGTCGCCCGGGTGTCGGTCGGCGACGTCGGCGGCCATGTTGTACGTCTTTGGGACGCTCCAGTGATGGCCTTCGACGAGACGCGGGTAGGCGGTCTCGCCGTCGTGGACGGGATCGGCGGTGGTGACGCCGGTGGACATGGCAGCAACTCCTTGAAGAGGTAAGGGCGGACTCAGCGGTGACGGCTGGAGAGGAAGCGGGCCATCTCGCGCTGCGGCTCTCCGGTGGCGTAGGCGGCCGCGTGCACTTTCTTGGCCGCGTCGATCGCTTCGTCGAGTCCGGCGTCGTCCAGCTCGCGCAGCCGGCCCTTGGTTAGTGCGAGGGCACCAGGCGGCAGCTGTGCCAGCCGCGCGGCCTCTGCCCGTGCCTCCTCCTTGACCCGGTCTTCGTCCACCAGACGGGTCAGCAGCCCGAGTCGCAGCGCCTCCTCGCCGTGGACCAGCCGGCCGGTGAGCGCGAACTCGGTCGTCTTGGCGCGGCCGAGGATGCCGCGCATGGCCCAGATGCCGGTGATGCTGGGAATGCCGGAGAGCACTTCGGGCTGGCCCATCCGCACCCCCGCGTGTCCGACGCGCAGGTCGGCGAGGAGGGCGAACTGGAATCCGGAGCCGGCCGCGACACCGTTGACGGCGGCGATTACCGGCTTGTCCAGGCCGCGCACGGCCCGGAACAGCTGTCCGAAGTCGTTGATCCACTCTTCGGCCGCGGCGTGGTCGTCGGGGTCAATGGCGGCGGTCTCCGCGAGGTCCTGCCCAGCACAGAACGCCCGTCCGGCACCGGTCAGGACGACGGCCCGGCATTGGTTGTCATCGCCCGCGGCGTCGAGCGCGGCCACCAACTCCGAGCGCATGGAGGCAGTCCATGCGTTGAGCTTGTCGGGGCGGTTGAGAGTCACTTCGAGGACATATGCCTCGCTCTCGCCGGCGGTGACGGGGTAGCGAGTGACGGTGATGGATCCGGGCATGGCGCGGTTCCTTTCCTCGGACGGGGCGGCCGGGACGCATAGGGCGGCGTCAGGACCGAGCAGAAGGGCGGGGGAACGTCCTGTGGCGAAACCCCCGTGGGCAGACATGCAAACAGCCACCCATGTGATGGGGCTAACACCATTCGGGACTGCCGGTGATATCGCAGCGATATGGTGCGCCGATGGAGCTTCGCCACCTGCGTTACTTCGCCGTACTCGCCGAGGAGCTGCACTTCGGCCGGGCCGCCGAGCGCCTGCACATGGCTCAGCCCCCGCTGTCCCAGCGCATCCGCGACCTGGAACGCGAACTGGGCGTACGACTCTTCGACCGAACCCGGCCTCGGATCCAGCTGACCGAGGCAGGCGCGCTGCTGCTGGAACACGTGCGCCCCGTCCTGGCTGGTGTCGACACCGCCCGTTAAGCGATGCGCAGGCTGCGGCCCGGGGAGGCGGGTGCTTTGCGCGTCGGCGTACCGCCGGACACCAAACCTTCCGTGCTGTGCACGCTCACCGAGAGCTTCTCCCGACGCGTCCCCGACGTCCTGATCGACCTGCACGAACTGACCACCGACGAGCAGCTGGTACGGCTGCGGGAGGGTGAACTGGATGCGGGGGTGGTCCGCCATCCCGCGGACACGGTCGGACTGGACTCCGGCCCACTGGCCCGGCGGGACCTGGGAGTGGTGCTCCATGAGGATCATCCCTGCGCCGAGGGCGACGCACCGGTCCGACTGCGGGACCTCGACGGGGCATCCCTGGTGATCTTCCCGCGGATGATGGCGCCACGGCTGTACGACCACATGCTGCTGGCATGCCGGGACGGGGGCTTCCTGCCTGGCGCCATTCGGCACGCCCGCAACCCCGACTTCGTGCACGGGCTGGTGCTCGCGGGCCGAGGCGTGCACCTGAACGAGGCCCCAACCACACCACTCGTCTCCGGCCTGGTATGGCGCCCCCTCGAAGGCGCGCCCCTGGCCTGGCTGACGTCAGTGGTCTGGGTCCCCACCCGGCACAATGAGGCCATCGCGGCCTTCACCGACGCGGTAGGTGAAGGTCTAGTTGAGGCGGGACACCACCTGGCCGATGGAACCGACGGGGACAAGGCGTCCTGACCGGGAAGCTCGCGGTGCAGGTGCCAGTCGGGTTCGGCGGCTGGTCGCCGACGTACGGGTCCCACGCCGTGTGGCAGTTGATCCCGGCGGGGCTGCTGGTGATGGTTCCGCGGCGCCAGCCGTCGCCGACTTACGCGGACAGTTGAGCGGTGGACTGAACCTGAGCTGGGGCGACGAAGCCGATCGCGGCGGCCATTGCGAGTGCGGTGACGACTCCACCTCGCGTCAGGGGCCGATTCCCTTCTCCTGGGACGCTTCTCGACTCCAACCACCCCTGCGACTAGGCTATTTGTCCCGCCGGGGGCCTGGTACGGGAGCGGTGGTGCGCCGGGGATCCCGTCGTTTAGGTCAGCAAGACCTCGAGGAGCCGCCGGGAGTGAGGTCAAGTTCCGGACCGGCGGCATGTCCGGCGCCGCCGTCAACGTAGGCGTTCGAGAGTTCGCCGTCCCGGCCAGGCTGCCGAACCGCGCCACCTTCACCGCACGACGCCGCGGCCGCTCGCGAGATGCGGGACGCCCTGGTGACCGTGCTGCTCGCCCACTCCGGCGACGAGCCCAGCCTCGGCGCGCCACTGGAGGCCGCCGAGCAGCACCTGCGCCGCGTCGGACGGCTCTACCCCCTCGTCACCGTCGTGACCGCCGAAGGCGCCCGCCTGTCATGCGAGCAGACCGGGGTCGCCCGCGCGTTCGCCGGTGTGCTCGCCGCAGTCACGACCTTCGCCCAGCGTGGCGACTGGGGACGCGTCAAGGCCTGCCGTAACCCTCCTTGCCACTTCGGCTTCTTCGACCGCACCCGCAACGGTGGCGCCCTGTACTGCAGCCCCAGCTGCGGCTCCGCCGTGTCCATGCGCCAGTACCGGGAGCGCAAGCGGCGGCGGGAGTCCGCGGCAACCGACGACAGCTGACACGCGGCGGCCGCAGAGTGGTACCCAGCTTGGAGTTGCGTCCTGCGGACCGCCGACCGCACCGCGGTGGCGCATACGGGTCAGCCGCTCTCCGCGCCGTACAGCCGGTCGTCGTCTCTCCGCGGGCATCCAGCCAGTCGTCGTGCGAGGCTGTCAAGGCCAAGCAGGCCCTCGACCATCGCCAGGGAACGTCCAGGAACACCTACACACAAGGGAATTTAGTGACCACCATCGCTCCCCGTCGTATCAGCCTGGGCACCTTTCCCACCCCGGTCGAACCACTCCCCCGCCTGGCCGCCGCCGTCGGCCTGCAGCCCGATGATCTATGGATCAAACGTGACGACCTGACCGGGCTCGGTGGCGGCGGCAACAAGATCCGCAAGCTCGAATGGACCGTTGGGGCCGCGCTCGCCGAGGGGGCCGACACCCTGGTGACCACCGGCGCCCCGCAGAGCAACCACGCCCGCCTGACGGCGGCGGCAGCCGCCCGATCGGGCCTGGACGCCGTACTGGTCTTCCCGGCATTCCCTGGGACGTCACACTCGGGCAACCTGGTGCTGGACGGTCTTATGGGTGCGCACGTCGTCTGGGCAGGCAATGTCGACGCCTCCCACCTGGCCCGGGAAGCCGCAGCCGTTACCGAGCAGCTTCGGCGTCAAGGCAAGCGGCCGGCCCTCATTCCTTTCGGAGGATCGAGCACGCTCGCGGCCCGCGGATACCTCCGCTGTGCGGAGGAGCTCAAGGCTCAGGTTCCCCACCTGCGACACACCGTGGTGGCGCTCGGGTCCGGCGGCACCATGGCCGGTCTCGTGGCAGGGCTCGGAGCGCATCGCGTTCTCGGGGTGGACACGGGTGCCCTCGCCGAGGTCGCGGCCGCGGTGCGCGAATTCGCCGCCCCGCTCTCGCCGACCTCGGCCACGGACCTCACCGCCGACATGCTCAGAATCTGTCACGACCACATCGGCGAGGGGTACGGGGCGTTCACCGATGAGGTGGCTGCCGCCTTGTCTCTGGCGGCGCGCACGGAAGGTCTCATCCTCGATCCCACCTACACGGGCCGAGCCATGGCGGGGCTCGTCTCCGCAGTCCGCAGTGCGGACATCAAGCCCGGCGAGAAGACGGTGTTCATCCACACCGGCGGACTCCCGGGACTCTTCGGTCATCCAGATGCCGTGAGGTTCGCAGAGGAACGAGTCACCGCCCATCAGCGACCCGCCAGTCCTTGACCGGCGTCGCCGACGCGCAGGGTGCAAGCGCGAGCGACGGCGAGGTCGGAAAAGGGTCACTGGGTTGCTGATTGTGCTCTGTTCGGCGATGGTGCCTGCGGATGTCCTTGCGGAGCGGGCGCATAGGATCGCCGGCATGGCGGTGCGACCTGTTCAGGTGAACATAAAGGCACTTGACGCCCCGGCGGTCGGCCGGTTCTGGGCGGAGGCGCTCGGCTGGAGTGCTTACAGCCCCGGCGTGACCACCTACGTGGGACCCGTCGGCGGCCTCGTCTGGCCGGACCCGGTCGCCGTCTGCGTCGACGTCGTTCCCGTCCCGGAACCCAAGACAACGACGAAGAACCGTGTGCACCTCGATCTCGCCACCACCTCCGGGGCCCATCAGACGGAGTTGGTCGCGCGCCTTGAGGCTCTCGGTGCGACGCCCGCCCAGGTGGGCCAGAGCCAGGTGCCGTGGACGGTCCTCGCCGACCCGGAGGGCAACGAGTTCTGCGTGCTGGAGCCTCGGGAGATCTACCGGGACACCGGGCCGATCGCCGCGGTGGTGGTCGACTGTGCGGATCCGCGGGCCATGGCCCGGTTCTGGGGTGAGGCGATGGACTGGACCCTGCACGGGGTGACCGACGATCACGCGGTGTTGCGCTCCGCCAAGGGTGTAGGCCCGTATCTCGAGTTCCTCCGCACGCCCGGTATGAAGACCGTGCCGGACCGCGTCCATCTCGACCTGCTGCCGTACCCCGGTGACGACAAGGTGGCGGAGGTGGCCCGGCTGCGGGCCCTCGGCGCCACAGACCTCGACCTCGGCCAGGGCGATGTCCCGTGGACGTGCCTGGCCGACCCGGAGGGCCACGAGTTCTGTGTCCTCTCCCCGTCCTGACGCAAAGCCTGACGACACCCAGCACGGTGAGAGGTTCCCGTCATGAACTTGATCACCGTCGCCACGCGACACACCACGCCACCCGGCACCCGCACAGGCGGGTGCCGGGCAGCCGCTGGGTCATCCGTTCTTCGAGATGCCCAGCCGGAAGGCGGGGGTGCCGACGTTGTTCAGTGTGGTGGTGTTCGCTCTCACGTACGTGTCCAGGTACGGCGAGCGGTCACCTTGGGTCGGCGAGTCGAACCGCGGGTCCTGCACGTCCAGGGCGAGCCGCGCGTCGGAGACCGTGATCGTCTCGCCCGAGGGAACGCTCCGCCAGCCGTTCGAGGTGATGGTTCCGATCTGGACCCCCAGCCGGTGCCCTTGCTCGAAGGTCCAGTCCGTCGCCTTCAGGGCGAAGGAGGTTGATCCGCTGCTTTCCAGCAGTGCGACGTTCTCGTCGAACATCGTCGCCTTGCCGTCCGGAGCGACGTCCCACAGCCGTGCCCAGACGTTGCCCTGGCCCCCGGTCTTCAGCGTGATCTCCGGGCTGCCCGTGATCCGCACCTGCTCAGCGGCGGCCGTGGACCAGGTCCAGTAACTGTTGGCGGGTGTGTCGGCGCTGAGCGCACTCGTCTGGTCGGTCGTCAGCGAGCCGATCTCCGGTGCGTACTCGATGTCCCGGCCCTGGGACTGCGGCGCCGTCATCGACAGGGCGGCCTTCTGCGCCTTGCCGCCGTCGTCGACGTACTGCCCGGGCGACAGCCGCACCTTGTACGAGTCGTCGGTCACCGGCCAGGTCGGCTGGGCGCGCCAGTGGCCGAGGCTGTCCTCGACGGAGAACGCCGGGTCGGTCACCGACGGTTCGATGCCGCGGAGGTACTGGTCGTAGAACCGCATCACCTCGTCGAACCAGCCCGCCCGACCCATCTTGAGCCGGCCCGCGGCATTGGTCTCGTTACCGCGCACGTGTTCCCACTGACCGATCCACCCGCGTTCCGGACCCTGGTGGTTGGCCAGGTACTTCTGCATCTCCTCGGGCTTGGTGTTGTCCTCGATGAATCCCGACGTGACGAACAGCGGCGTCTGGGATCCGGCGGCGCGGGAGGCGAAATCGCGGGCACGCCAGAACGGCGACTTCGGGTCGGGATTCTGGGTGTTGGTGAGGTTGTCACTCTCGCACTGAGGGTGGTTCTTCTCGTACCCCGCGTTCGCCTTGTAGTGGTCGCTGTCGTCGGCCAGCGGCGTCATCGTCGCGATCGAATAGTAACTCCGCGGCGTGCTGGTCACGTTGGAACGCGGCACCCCGTTGCTGTACAGGTAGTTGTACCTGTTCCAGGTCGGTTCTTGGGAAACGATCGCCCGCAGCGGCTTGAGCTTGAGGGTGTTGGCCGCCAGCCCGGTGTTGGCGTCGTACGACTTGCCGTACATGCCGACCTTGCCGGTCGACCACGGCCGGCTCGCTGCCCACTCGACAGCCGCCTTGATGTCGGCCTGCTCCCCCGGGCCGAGGAAGTCCAGGCACCCGGTGCTGCCGCCGAAGCCGCGCAGGTCGACCATCACGAAGGTGTATCCGCGCTCCATGAGCCGCGCGCCGTCGACGAAATCCTGGAAGCGCGCCGACGGCCCGACCCGGTCCCACCCCGCGGGAGCAGTCTCCCCCGCGTGGGAGAAGTACGGGCCCACCGACAGGATCACCGGTGTCTTCGCATCCGCCGGCAGGTCTGCCGGGCGCAGCACGTCGGCGTGCAGCTCGACTCCGCTGCCGTCCGAGGACGGGAAGTACGCCTGCGTCCACGCGGCCCCCTCGGGGACCCGTGGATTCTCCTCATGGGTGATCGGTGCGTCGGTTGCCGCGGGCGCCGGAGCGACCTGTGCCGCCGCGGGCGAACCGCCCGCGGTGAGGCTGGTGATGATGGCCAGGGCACCGGCCGCGGCGGGCGACACCACCCTCCTTCGAAGGTTCATCCATCCTCCACCTAACTCCGGACGACGTCGTCTGGTCGGCCATGAAGACTATCGATCTCTTCTAAACATGTACATGACATACACTACATCGCGGTAAATCCGCCGAACCGCACGAGCGGGGCCACCCGCCGGGTGCGGCGCACGGGCCGGTCTCCCGGGGGACCGGCCCGTGCTGTTTCAGAGGGACAGGGTCACGAGCTCTTCTTCAGCGTGAAGTCGCCCGTCGTCGTCCCTCCCTTCTTGAGCTTCACCGTGGTGGTCACCGGCTTGTAGCCGTCCTTGGACACGATCACGGTGACCGGGTTGAGGCGGGTGTCGAGCCACAGGGCGTAGGTGCCGTCCTTGGCCGTCCGCAGGGTGTAGCTCGTCGTCGCGGCGTTGATCTGGACGGTCGCTCCGGCCAGTGGAGCGGTGCCGCCCTTGCCGTCCTCGCCGAGCACGGTGCCGGCGTACTTGCCCCAGTCCTTCGGCGGGTTGACGTGCATCTTCACGTCGACGCTGCCGCCGGAGTACGGGGTGTCGGTCTGGACGGTCAGTGCCGCGGTGTAGTCGCCGGGCTGGGTGACCTCGTCGACCGTGGCGTCCAGGCTGACGGTGATCGTGGTGCTCTGTCCGGGCTGGAGCGTCACCTTCTGCTCGGAGGTGGACAGCCAGGTGACGTCCGAGGAACCGCTCTGGTCATAGCCGGGCAGCACCTCGACGGTGGCCACCGGCGGCGTCAGGCTGCCGCCGGGGTTGCCGCCGACCTTGTAGAAGCCGGGGGCGCTGCCGCTGCGGTAGACGGAGTTGTTGGCGTTGGGCAGGGCGGTCCAGTCGCCGGTGCCCGGGTCGAAGGCGAAGCCCTGGTTGGTGATGGCGGAGCTGTTGTTGGTGACACCGGACGAGACCAGCAGCAGGCCGTTGGCCGCGGTGTACGCCGAGCCCCAGAGGTCGACGGGCAGGTCGGCCACGGCCGACCACTCGTCGGCTGCCGGGTCGTAGACGTAGGCGTGCTTCACCGAGCCCGAGGCGTTGCTGCCGCCGGCGCAGTAGAGCTTGCCGTCGATGCCTCCACAGGCCTCCCAGGAGATCGACTCCGGGTAGGAGGCGATCTGCGACCAGCTGTCGGACGCGGGGTCGTAGACGGTGACGTCCGTGGTCCCGCAGGCGCTGGCGGTGCAGCCGCCGACGACGTACAGCTTGCCGCCGAGCACCGCGCTGCCCGAACCGGCGTACGGCTTGGGCGAGGAGGCCTTGGTGGACCAGCTGTTCGAGGCCGGGTCGTAGACCTCCAGCTTGGCGTCCGGGTTGCCGCTGGCGCCCCAGCCGCCGACGGCGTACAGCTTGCCGCCGATGAAGCCATGGGCCGGGTTGCCCTCACGCGTGTCGGCCGCGGAGGCCAGCTTGGACCAGGTGCCGCTGTCGGGGTCGTAGGCGTACAGCGCGTTGGTGTCCCCGCTGCCGGTGTAGCCGAACGCGGAGTAGACCTTGCCGCCGTCGACGGCGACCGCGTTGTCCTGCAGCGTCGTCGGCAGGTTCGCCACCGGCTCCCAGGCGTCGCCGGCCGCGTTGGCCACGGCCGCGGGCTCCTTCTTGCCGCCGTCCTTCTTGGCCACGGAGAGCGGGGAGTAGTCGCCCTTCACCAGGTTGAGCGGGGCGCCGCCCTTGGACTGCATCGTGAAGCCACCCGGCTGCTCACCCAGGGTGAGGCTGGCGGGCGCCCCGCCGGTGTTCTTCACCGTCAGGTCCTGGGTGGTCTTCGTGCCCCACCCGACCGTCTTGTCGACCGAGCCGGGGGTGAACGCCAGCTTGCCGGCCTTCAGGCTGAAGGTCGCCTTGGTGGTGCTGTCCGCCGCCACGTCCACCGTCTTGTCCTGGTCGCCGTACTTCGCCTTGGAGGCGGTGTAGGTGTGGCTGCCCGTCTTGGTGGTGAACATCCAGTAGAAGCCGCCGCCGAGCGCCGGGTCGTCCGGGGTGGCGGTCGTGGTGGCCTTGTCCTGCGCGGCGTCGGCGTTGACGACGGTGGCGCCGACGACACCCTCGCCGGTGTTGGCGTCGGTCACGGTACCGGCGACGAGCCCACCGCTGACGGGCTCGTAGGTCCGCTTGCCGACGAACACGTTGTCGAGCTCCCACCAGTAGCCCCACGTGGCCGTGAAGTGGAACCGCAGCTGCACGTCGGACTTCCCGGCGTAGGCCGTCAGCGGAACCTCGACGTGGGCCGGGCCGGTGAGCGTGGTGGTGCGGTTCCAGACGTTCGTCCAGGTGGCACCGCCGTCGGTGGTGACGTCGATGTTGCCCGCCTGGCCGCTGTAGCTCTTGTAGTCGGTGTCGAACGAGAGCTGGGGGCTGGTGTTGCCGCTCAGGTCGAACACGGGGCTGATCAGCGAGCTGTCCTGCTTCTTGCCGCTGCCGTAGTGGTCACTGTCGGCCATGGCGAAGCCGCCGGAGCCACCCGTCTTGTTACCCCGCTTGCCGGAGTCGTCGAAGGCCCAGCCGCCGGTGGTGCCGTCGGCGTTGACGACGGACCAGCCCTCGGGGGCGCCGGCGGTCGAGTCGAAGGGCTCGGTCGGGCCGGCCAGCTTGACCTCGTAACCGGCGGCCGTGGCCGCCTGGGCGTCCACCTCGGCCGATACGTTCACGGTCTGTGCCGCATCGCCCACGGTCACCTGCTTGGTGACGGCCTTGTAGCCGGGGTACACGGCGGTGAAGTGCAGGGTGTAGTCCGCACCCTCAGGCAGGTCGACGCTGTAGTCGCCGCTGTAGGGGTCGGTGAAGACCGGGGCACCGGGCATGCCGTCGACGGAGACCTTCGCGTAGAGCGGCCAGCCGTGGCCGGAGCCGTCGGTCATCTTGCCCTTGACGGTCTGACGGGGCACTGCGGCGAGCGCGAAGTCGGCCTTGACGGTGCCGTCCTCGACGACGGTGACCGCGTTGGTCGTCTGGGACTTGTATCCGTAGGCGGACGCGGTCACGTCGTAGGTTCCGGGCGGCACGGTCAGGCTGTAGTGGCCCTGGGCGTCGGTGGTCGCCCGGTAGTCACCGGCCGTGATGGAGGCGCCGGCCAGTGCCTTCCCGGAGGTGTCGGTCACGCTGCCGGAGACCTCACCGTGCGGGCCGCTGCGGAAGGCAGCGGTGCCGTTGGGCGTTCCCAGGCCGGTCGGCCCGTCGTAGCCGGGTCCGGCGTTGCACAGGTAGGCCGGGGTGCAACTGCCGTTGGTGCCCTGTGTCACGTCATTGAGCGCGGACGGGTTCGCGTACGGGTACGCGTTCGGGTAGCTGCCCGCGGCGGGGGTGCCGGCGACGGCGTACACGCCAGCGATGATCGGCGACGAGGCGCTGGTGCCGCCGTACACGGCCCAGCCGGAGCCGCCGTAGGTCTGGTACACCGAGACGCCGGTGACCGGATCGGCGACCGCGGCGACGTCGGCGACGGACCGCATGTCGCAGCCGGTGTCGGTCTGGAAGGCCGGCTTGGGCTCGTACAGCGAGCAGCCCGAGCCCGGGCCGCCGTAACTGTTGTGCCACACCGACTCCGACCAGCCGCGGCTGGTGGTGGTGTCCCGCTTCAGGGCGGTGCCGCCGACCGAGGTCACATACTGCGAGGCGGCCGGGTAGGACACGCCGTAGTCGTCGTCGCCCGAGGAGGCGACCATCGCCACGCCCGGGTGGTTGTAGTGGGCGTCGAAATCCGTGGTCTCGGACGGGTCCTCACCACTGCCCGGCGAGGAGTCGTAGCCGGTGCCGTAGGAGTTGGACACGTACTTGGCACCCTGCGCGACGGCCTGGTCGACCGCCGCACCCATGTCCGCGAAGCTGGCGCTGTCGGCCTCGACCAGCAGGATGTTGGCGTTGGGCGCCGCCGCGGAGACCATGTCGAGGTCGAGCGAGATCTCGCCCGCCCAACCGGTGTTCGGGGAGGGGTAGTTGGTGCCACCGCGCTGGTCGATCTTCTTGAAGCAGCCGTTGTCGGTGGTGCAGGCGGGCAGACCGAACTGCTGGCGGTAGACGGCCAGGTCGGCCTCGGCGGTCGGGTCGTCGTAGGCGTCGACGATGGCGATCGTCTGGCCCGCGCCGCCGTTCGCCGGCAGGTTGTATGCACTCTGCAGGTCAGACGCGCCGAAGCCGTTCGGGGTATCGGCCGCCGGCTGCACGCCCTTGATGCCCTTGATGTCGGTGCGGCGCAGCGCCAAGCATCTGACCTCGCCCTTCTTGGGCGTGCTGCAGACCTGCTCCGTCCCGGGATGCGTCGCGGTGGTGGCGGCGCGCGAAACGGTTGCCGCAGCGCCGGTGGAGGCCGTGGCGGCGGGTAAGCCCACCACCATGGCGGCGACGGCGGCTGCGGTTAAAGCGGCCAGGCGCGCGGAGGTTTTCCGCGCGCCTGGTCTGATGTGCCTCGAAGTGCGCATTGTTTGACTCCCATGCTGTTGAGCTGGGGCCGACCTGCGCTGGTTCAAGGTCGACTGCGGACGGAGTTTGTCCGCTGAGATAACAAACGCCTATCATCATGCTCCCGACAAGGAGGGATGGATGGCGGAAACATGACATGTCATGAACCCGCCATACTGCGGATGATCCACAGCAGCCACCAGCCCGGGTCGGTCCGACAGCCCTCGCGCACGTTGTGCACAAACGGACTCCGTCCAAGGCGGACGGCCAGCTCCGTTGGCTCCCCTGCCGATACGCCGCAACACCCTGGAATCGTTCAGGCCATAGACGTCAGCGGCCCGCCCCCGCGCGATCAACTTCATGCAGGCAGTCCGTCCTGACGGCATACCAGCCGACAACAGGGCGAACGGTGCATTAGCACGGATGTGACGCCCGTCGGTCACCGACAGGCGGGGCAAGACGCATCTGCTCCCCTTCAGGGACAAAGTGCCCGGGCGGTTACGACCTGGTCCGCGAGTGATGGCGACCCGCAACGGGGTGCGGCCGCATGCGGTTGGTCGGGCATGCGCGACAACCCGGTGCAGCGGGAGGAGCTGGTGTCCGGCGCGGAGCCGGTGGCCACCTGCCGCCTCCCCGGCGACCGACGTCAGGACCACGCGAGAGCGGACCGCCCCCGGCGCCGATCACCGCGACAGTCCGAAGAGGGGGCTGCCGTCGATCGACCTGACCGCCGCGCCGGAAGGCCACCGCCCATGGAGGACGAAGTACGCAGGACACACGAGACGCGGAGATCGCGCGAGTGTGAAAAGGAAGCACGCACAGAACGGAGCACGATCATGGAGACCTTCACCCCAGCAGCCGATCAAGCGTGGGATCCAGCCCCGGCGTGCGACTCCCCACTGTCGCCACCCCGACCCGCCGACCGCATCGCCTGCCGCGTCGAACCCCGCGACCTACGGCGCCTCAACCTGTACGCCGTTCTGACGGCGGCCGGGATCGCCCCCTACCCAGGCGACCGGGAAGCCATCGAAGAACTCAGCGCACTGCCCGACAACGTGCACCAAGCCCTCCACCACTGGCTCACCTCCGGCAGATGACACACCGGCACCGCGCCTCCTGCCGGCCGCGGCCGGACCGTGACCCACATCGGGGCGCTTGAAGAACGCAAGCCGCCCCAAGTGGGTCACGAGCGCGGGCCCGGGACCCTTTCTGACACCGCGTCGGTGACCCCGCCCAGGTGGTCGACGGCGTCGAGTGCCCTGGGACGTGCAGGTACCGGCCACCCGCCGGGACGAGGGCCGCCGGTGCCCGCACGTGAACACTTCGCCCGAAACATCGCGGCCGACGATGAGGCCGGAGGCGGGATGCCGAACGGAATCAAAGGTTGCGGGCGGCATCCCGCCGGGCGTCCCGCTCGGTGCGGCGGGCTCAGCGGAGACGGAGCCCGAGCCTGAGTTCGTGAAGCAACCGGCACCACGCGAGACCACAGCCACCCATCTCCCCATCGGACAGCAGGCAGCGGCGTTCCGTCCGCGCTACACCATTCGACGGCTTGTGCCCGACACCATGCCATTTGCGCTATGACATTCCTATTTATTCCACTATCCAGGTGCTGGAGCTGCCCTCACCGAAGACGGGCGTCCCCAAGTCGAGGAGAGTGGAAACGATGACGACATTGCCTCGATGGCGATCTGTTATGGCGTCAGCGGCCGCCGCCGCTGCGCTCTTCACCGCACCACTGGCAGGCGCGACGACAGCCTACGCCGACGGCCATCCCCACAACCCACAACCCACACACGCACCTCACCACGAGCACGGCTCCGACAAGCACGGCTCCGACGAGCACGGCTCGGACGAGCACAGCTCCGACGAAAACGGCTCGGACGAGAACGGCTCGGACGAGAACGGCTGCCCCGAGCACCGCTGCGACAACGACGAACAGCGCCCGGACAAACCGCGACTCGCCGACACCGGTGCCGACCACACGCAGGAAGTGATCCTGGGCAGTGCGGCCGCCGCTCTGATCGCAGCAGGTGCCGGCACCATGCTGATCGCGCGCCGCCGCAGCAACTCATAGCACCGTACCCAGTACATCCACCGTCCTCCTGGAGCGTCCCGGTCGAGCCCCCCCGTGTCCCCCGGCACGCCGGCGCGTCCACGACCCTCCGGGCAGGAACACGCAACCGGCCGCCGCCGCCATTCAGCGGCGGCGGCCGCGTGGGCCAGTCACACCAGTCCACTCACCCGTCACGATCTGTTCGCGCACGCGGCACAACCGCCGCCCACCCCACAACCACCCGCGCATCACCGCAGAGGATGGCTGGATCGCCGGCAGGCCGCGAGCGGTGCAGCGCTCGGCACCGGCTTCGTCCAGTACACGCCGTCCGGCGCCTCAGTGGGTGCCCGGGGCCGCCTCCGCGGGGGCGAGTCCGCGAGGGCCCGCCGTGCCGAACGCCTGCCGGTCGAGCGCCGGTCCGGCGACCGGGACCTCGATCTCGACGACCGGCTGTTCCGGGGCACCCACCTGGGGCACCGTGCCGGACGCCGTGCCCGTCGTGGCCGCCACCACCGCGGCCGGGGCGCCACCCCGGCGCCGCACCGCCCCGGGGCCGAGCGGCCGGCCGCCGGTGTGCAGGGCGACCGCCGTCAGCGGCAGCACGAGCAGAAGCAGCCCGGCGCCCAGCACCAGGCCCATCGCCGGATAGCCGGCGCCCGCGGACAGCAGGCTTCCGACGAGCGGGCCGCACGCGGTGCCCAGCGAGGACGCGGACCCGGCCAGCACGGCCCAGCGACCGCGCGCGTCGAGGGATGCCGCCAGCCCGATGAGGTACGAGAGGACGACCGGATAGACGGTGTTCCAGGCGATCTCGCCGGTCGCGAACGACGGCAGGCCGTCCGCCGAGGCGCTGACCACGATGCAGCAGGCGATCAGCGCGGTCCCCGCCCCGATCGGTAGCGCCCGCCCCAGCCGCGCCCCGAGCGCGCCCGCGCCGATGACACCGAGCAGTCCGGCGCCCAGGGCCGTCGCGAAGACCGCGCCGACGGTGACCTCGCTCAGCCCTGCCTGATGCAGGCCGATCCGGCCGCTCACGCCCCACAGCGAGTTCTGCGCCATGGACCAGAACAGCATCGAGCCGGCGAGGACGAGCCCCGAGCGGCGGTAGGGGAGCCTGCCGCGCGGCGCCGCCGTGTGACCGGGGCCCATGGCATTGGCGAGCCGGCCCGTCGCGGGCCACACCAGGAGCGCGGTCAGCGCGATCGCAGCGAACGGCAGCCCGTGTCCGGGCCCGAGGTGCGGGATCGTCAGGTACACGGCGCCGGCGAGCGCGGACACGCTCAGCAGCCCGAAGGTCGAGGTGCGGTGCGGGTCGCGCTGGGCCGCGATGCCCGAGGCGGCGACCGTCGTCGCCGTACCCGAGCCGAAACCGCCCGTCATCGCCCCGGCGACCACCACCGGCACACTGTCGGACAGGGCCGCGCAGCCGAATCCGAGCGCCGCGAGCAGCAGCCCGGAGCGGGCCAGACGCCGCGGCCCGAACCGCTCGACGCGCGCCGCGAGCGTGAAGCCCGCCGTGGCCGAACTCAGGAGCAGCGCACTGCCGACGAGCCCTGCCTGTGCGGGCCCGAGGCCCAGCCGGTCACCGAGGCGGCCGACGACGGTGGGCAGCAGATAGGGCGCGAGGTAGCCCGCCGTGAATAGCGCTACGAGGGGCCAGGAGGAACCGCGCGAGAGCGCGGGCGCGGGGGAGGACACGGGCGTTCCAAGGCATGCGAAAGCGACAGGAGGAAGGGTGGAGCAAGAGAGGGATGGGCGACCGTCGACGGACAGGAACGCGCGCCAATTTGTATCAAGCGTGGGCACGCGTAAAAAAGGCAGGGCAGCGTGATCTAGGTCATATTGCGTTTGGCGTCGAGAGCCCTGGGCAAATGTGATGCTCCGTCTGGCTCGATCGGGTGCGTTCGCGCAGGTCAGCGACGATTCGTTGGCGAGGTGGGGAGCCGCGGTCGGCGGCCGCCGACGGGCGCCTCGAGGCCGAGCCGTGCGGGCGCGGCGGGATGCGCCTCCTCCGGTCCGCGCGCGATCACGGCCGCCGTTGCCGGCGGAGAACCGCACCAGGAGCTCGACGGTCGTCCGGTCGACGTCTCCGGCGTCGCAGACCGGGCACAGCTCCAGATGGATCCGCCGCCCCGGCCCGCCGGCCTCCGGGTTGGTCTCCGACCGGTGCGGACCCGCCGTGCCGGCCGCGGCCGAACGGGGCGTCCCACCCCGCACCGGCCTGGGACGCCGGGGCCCTCCGGCATCGGGTGTGGTCAGGGACCGGCTGCGGGCTTGGGGACACTACCGGCGGCTGGAGACCGCGTAGTACTGGAGGTCCTGCACGGTGACCGTGCGCCGTACCGGAAAGCCGGTCGTGACGGTGGCGACGGTGTCTCCCGTGCGGCGCACCACGGCCTCGGCGCGTCCGGGAGACAGGGGCAGGTCCTGGGCGTGCACGCCGACGGGAACCCGGTAGGTGTGGGGGGTGGTGCCCACCCGCGCGGAGACCGTCGCGGGCGCGGTCAGGAAGGTCAGCAGCTCCACCTGGTCGCGTGGGAGAGCGGTGCCCGGGCGTGGGCGCATCAGCCACCGCTGGAGCGAGGCGGCACCGGTGTCCGCGAACTGGACACGGGAGGTGACGTACACGGTGTCGCGGACGATCTGCGGCCAGGCCCCGGTCTTGAAGCGGGTGAGGTAGTACGAGGAGATGTCCAGGTACGTGTGGCCGTTGTGCAGTGAGGGGGCGAACTGGCTGCCCTCCGAGTAGTCGTTCCAGGTGGTGAGCTGCACCCAGTCGGCACCGTCGGAGATGGCGTGGTTCCAGGTCGACCGCAGGGTCGCGGTGTTGCCGGCCTCGTCGTAGACCCCCTGGTTGGGCCGGGCGTCCTGCACGGACACGGCCTGCATCCACTTCTTGCCCAGGGAGTGGGCGAGCCGGATGTCGCCGGGAACGTTGTTCTGGCGGGTGTAGCTGCGGCTGCCCCAGGACGAGAAGGCGTAACTGATCGGGGCGAACCGCTCGGCGTTCGAGCGGAAGTCCAGGAAGACCGGGACGAGGGCGGTGGCGATGCCGTGGTCGCGCAGCCGCGCGATGACCTGGCTCCACCAGGCGGGGTCCTGCTCCTCGGCCTTGAACGGGGAGACCACGAGGCGTCCGTCGGCCAGCCGGTGGGCGGACGGTGACTCGGCGAGCACGGCCAACTGGTCGGCCAGGGTCCCGGGGTCGGTGTGCAGGGAGGTCATGTCCGGCATCAGCACGATGCGAAAGCCGGGATCCACGCGGTGCGCGGCGCGCAGCAGCAGGTCGACGCGCTCACGGTTGGGGCCGGTCAGGGAGAGGATGTCGACGGTGAATCCGTCCAGCCCGGCGTCCCGGGCGGTCCTCACCTCCCGTTCCAGATTGGCCAGTTGCCAGTCGCCGCTGGTCGGCTTCACGGGCAGCGGCCGGTCGCGCAGCAGTCCGCCGTAGGCCGCGTGCTTCCCCTGCTCACCCTGCGGTGTGAGGTAGTTGCGGGCGTAGTAGTCGTGCTCGGCGGGCTGGTTGTCGAGGGAGAGTGGATACGGGGGGAAGTAGTGCGCGAAGACCAGATGCGGGCTGTCGCGCAGCAGGTGAGGGCTCGGCAGGTCGAAAGGAAGCGCTGCGGTGCTCGTACGCTCGGTGCGGGGCTCGGTGTCCGTCAGGTCGATGGCCAGCCCGGTGCCCGTGATCAGTGCGATCAGCAGCAGACCGGCCAGGGCGCCGAGCACGGTGCGTCGGCGGCGGCCCGGCGGCCTTCGATGGTGGCTCGTCGGAGGAGCGGCGTGGTCCGTCATGGGTGTCCTCCACGGGCGCCGATGGCTTCCGGTGCGAACTTTAGTGCGCCGGGTGGCCCGGTGCGTGGCGAGCCACACCGTACGGGCTGATTCGGTCGTGATCGCCGCCCGTCGGAAGGTCGTGGCGCCGAGCCGGTCGGCGTCGTGGGACCGGTGCCGCGGTACGCCCGGGACGCATGCGGTGGCCGAGAAGGCGGCGAATCTCCCTCCCAGATGAGTCAAGTGCGTTCAACGGCGTGTCATGTACTCGTATGGTGCACGGAACAACAACACATACGTGCGAGCCCGTTCGGATCTGGGGAAGACCGGCGGGCTCGTCAAGGCGGGGGCCTGTGACTGGGCCCCGGAGCCGGGGGGTATATGAGAAGATCCAGGCGGCTGAGCGCCGCCCTCGTCCTGTCCACCGCGGCCGGTCTGGGCCTGGTGGCCCTGCCGCAGCCGGCCGCCGCGCTCACCCCGCCCGTCGCCTTCACCGCCGACGACCTGCCGACCTGGCAGACCAACGGCATCGTGTGGGCCCTGGCGGAGGCACACGGCACCGTCTTCGCGGGCGGCACTTTCTCGCAGGTGCGCCCACCCGAGGGAGGAGGCGGCACTGCTCAGAACGCGGTGAACTTCGTCGCGCTGGACGCGGCGACCGGCGCTCCCACGTCCTGCACGCTGTCCTTCACCATCGGCAGCGGCACCGCGACCGTGCGGGCGCTCGCCGTCTCGCCGGACAAGAAGACGCTGTACGCGGGCGGTTACTTCGGCGCCGTCAACGGCACGCAGGTCAGCAGCCTCGCCGCCATCGACATCGCCACCTGCACGCCCAAGGCGAACTTCCACCCGAGCGTGTCCGCCACCGTGCGGGCGCTCGCCGTCACCGACGACACCGTGTACCTGGGCGGCGACTTCTCATCCGTCGGCGGCACCGCGCACGCGCGGTACGCGGCGGTGGACGCCACCAGCGGCGCGGTCAAGCCCTTCCAGGCCGACGTCGACGAGCCCGGCCGGGCCGTCGCGGTCACCCCCGACGGCAAGAACGTCGTCCTGGGCGGTGACTTCTTCACCGTCAACGGCGCGAACTCGCACGCCCTGGCCGTCGTCGACGCGACCACGGGCGGCAACGTCCGCACCTATCCGGGGTTCATCGAGACCAACTCCGTGGTCAAGTCGATCGACACCGACGCCACGGGCTTCTACACCGGCAACGAGGGCACCGGCGGCGGCGTCTTCGACGGCCGTATCGCCCTCGACCTGTCCACACTCGACCAGCGATGGCGCGACACCTGCCTCGGAGCCACCCAGGCCGTCAAGTCCTACGAAGGCGTGGTCTACAGCGCCTCGCACGCGCACGACTGCTCCAGCGTCGGGGAGTTCCCCGACGGGCGCCGCCACCACCTGCTCGCGGAGCCGACGACCGGCACCAACAAGCTGGGCTGGTTCCCGGACACCAACGACGGGCTGGGCGAGGGCATCGGCCCGCGCGCCATGGTGATCTCCGAGACCTCCGACAACAAGTACATGTGGGTCGGCGGCGAGTTCACCACCGTGAACGGCTCGCCGGCCCAGGGCCTCACGCACTTCGCGGCCTCCCCGGACACCGGCGCGCCGTCGGTGCCGTCGGTCAGCGCCGAGTCCGTGAAGCCCACCGAGACCCACGTCCGCTGGCGCGCCGCCCTCGACACGGACGACACCAGGCTGACGTACAAGGTCTACCGCAACGGCGGTGCCACGCCCGTGTACACCGTGGACGGCGACTCGGTGGAGTGGTCGCGCCCGCAACTGTCGTTCACCGACAAGGGCGTCACCGCCGGCTCCACCTACACCTACCGGGTGACGGCCACCGACGGCGCGGGCAACACCTCCGCGCTGTCCGCCGCGACCACGGTGACGGTGCCGACGTCCGCCCAGAAGTACGCGGCGAAGGTGCTCGACGACGGCGCGACCCTTTACTGGCGCTACGACGAGTCCGCCACTCCGTTCGTCGGCGACACCTCACCCGGCGACCAGAGCGGCATCCACCTCAACGGGCCCTCCCTGCGCCAGACCCCGGCGGCCGTGACCGGCCCGTCCACCGCCATCGGCTTCGACGGCACCAACCAGCAGGTCTACAGCGACAAGCGCACCACGGTGCCGAGCCGGTACTCGATCGAGACCTGGTTCAAGACCACCACCGGCCGGGGCGGCAAGCTCGTCGGGTTCGGCAACAACACCACAGGGTCCAGCAGCAACTACGACAAGCACGTCTACATGCGCAACGACGGCCGGCTCGTCTTCGGCGTGTGGACGGGCACCGCCCGCATCATCACCTCGCCCGACAGCTACAACGACGACGCGTGGCACCACGTCGTCGCCACCCAGGGCGACTCCGGGATGGCGCTGTACGTGGACGGCGACCAGGTCGGCACGCTCGGCGAGACGACCAACCAGAGCTACAGCGGCTACTGGCACGTCGGCGGCGACAACCTCAACGCCTGGCCGGACCAGCCCTCCAGCAACTACTTCGCCGGGCAGATCGACGAGACCGCGATCTACCCGTCGGTGCTGAGCGCGGCTCAAGTGCAGAGCCACTACACCGCGGCCTCGGCTCCGGCGGACAGCGTGCAGACCGTCCGCGCGTCGGACGACACGTACGTCAACGCAGGTGCCACCGGCACCAATTACGGCACCTCCTCCTCGCTGGCGGTCCGCGGCAGCGCGGCGTACGAGACGTATCTGCGCTTCGACCTGCCGTCTGCCCCGGCCGGGACGGTGCTCAAGAGCGCGCGGCTGGCGGTGAAGACCACCACGCTGAGCAGCGCGGGCAGCACGGACGACATCTCCGTGCGGCCGGTCACCGGAAGCTGGACGGAGGCGGGGACCACCTACGCCTCCAGGCCCGCCGTGTCCTCCACCGTCGTCGGCACCCTGAGCGGGGCCACCGACCTCTCGACGGTCTACTCCGCGACGCTGGACACCGCGGCGCTCTCCCCCGCCCTGGGCGGCTCCTACGACCTGGCGCTCACGAGCACTGGCACGGACGCGCTGTGGCTGTGGTCCAGTGAGGCGTCGGCCGCGGAGAACACCCCGCAGCTGGTGCTGACCTTCGGGGCTCCGTAACCCTCACCGCGTCCCTTGTGCGGGGCACCGGACCACGTTCCGGTGCCCCGCACACCCCGCCTGGGCCGCACCCGTTTGTGGCCGCCTCCATACCCAGGCCCGCCGGGCCGCAGGAGCCACCATGCACACTCGTACCCTTCGGCCTCTTCGGCGCGACGCCGCCGCCGGCGCCGTCGCTCTCACCGCGCTTCTCGTGCTCGCCGGCTGCAGCTCGGCGGGCGACACGGATGCGAAGCCGAAGTCCCCGCACCGCATCTCCGACGAACAGGCCGCCGCCCTACCCGACGACCAGGCGAGCCCCGCGCCCCAGGGCCCGTCGGCGTCCTCCAAGGGCCCGTCGGCGTCCTCCAAGGGCCCCGTCCTGCCCGACGCGCAGCTCACCCCGGCGACCGGTTCCTTCACCGCCAAGGAGAAGAAGTACCTGCACGGCCGGGTACCCCGGAACATGGATCCGGCCGCCGTGCTCCAGGCCGGCCAGGAGACCTGCCAGCGCTTCGAGCGCACCGCGGCCCACGACAAGGACGCCGCGATCGGCGCGCTCATCACCAAGGAGGTGCCGACCGCCGAGGCCGCGATCAAGCAGCTCTGCCCGACGCTGCAACCCCTGCTGAGCGCCGCCGCGACCGGCTTCGCCGACGGCGCCCGCAAGAATCCGGAACCGGGCACCTACCGGGCGCTGACAACCGCCGAGAACTGCACCTGGAAGGCGCTGGGCTCGGGCGACAAGGTGCTGGCGTCCGGCCCCGGCCCGGGCGGCGCCAAGAAGGTGACCGCGAAGGTCGCGGCCGGGACGCGCACGTTCGTGTCGTCGGGCTGCTACGCCTGGCTGCCGGTGCGGTAGCCGTCCGCGGCACGGAACCGTTCCGGCGTTCACGCCCGCAACGGGGGAACACCGCCTTCCCCCCAGCCGGACCGCGGACTCCATCCGTCCGGGCGCCACGCATATGCGCTCGGTGAACTGCGCCCCACCACGAGCGTGCGCCGCTGGGGGGGACGGTCGGGGTGCTCGAGCCGGCGGGTCGAACCTCACTTGCTCCCAAGGGGCTTGAAGGTCCACCTTCCCGCCGGCTCCGATCGTCCCGCCCGCCGGCCGACGCCCTCATGAGCGCTGTCGTGGCCGACGGCCGTTCGGGTGGCGTGCGCACGAGGGTACTTCGCGGTCCTCACACCGCCCGCCACTCTGGGAAACACCGAACACCCTTGACACCACCCGACTACGGAGGGAGCATCCTCGCGTTCACTGACAACGTTGTCGGCAGTCCCGACGGAAGGCGGACGCGCCTGTTCTCAGCGCGCCTTGATCCACCGTCAGGCAAGAAGGGCAGGAGCCGTGCCAGGCTCATCGATACGTCAGACTCATGTAGGGAACCGGACCCGTCCCAGACGGCGCGTTCTCGCTACCGTGGCGGCGGCCGCCATGGCTGCCGCCGCGACGGCCATGACCGTCACGCCCGCCTCGGCGGCAGCGGACCGCGGCGAGGTCAAGGACCCGGTCTCCTACGTCAACCCGCTGATCGGCTCGTCCAACGCGGGCAACACCTACCCCGGCGCCGTCCAGCCGTTCGGCATGCTGGCGTGGAGTCCGCAGAACTCCCGCGGCAATCAGGTCTCGACCCCCGCCCCGGGCGGTTACCAGTACAACGCGACGAAGATCCGGGGCTTCAGCCTCACCCACCTCAACGGCGTCGGATGCTCCGGCGCCAACGGCGACATCCCGATCATGCCGTACGTGGGCGACGTCGACTCCTCACCCACCGCCGACACCACCGACTCCAAGTACGCCAGCACCTTCTCCCACGCCAACGAGACGGCATCGGCCGGCTATTACAAGGTGGGCCTGGACAGCGGCGCCTCCGCCGAGCTGACGGCCACCCCCCGTACCGGCTCGGGCCGCTTCGGCTTCCCCGCGGACAAGCCCGCCAGCATGCTGTTCCGTACGTCCAACTCCGAGAGCGGCAGCACCGCCGCCGACGTCCAGGTGAACGCCGCAGACAGGACCGTGACCGGTTCGGTCAGCGCCGGCAACTTCTGCGGGCCGCAGAGCGCCAACAACCGCAAGGACCTGTACACGCTCTACTTCACCGCGCACTTCGACACGCCGTTCGCCAAGTCCGGCACCTGGACGGACGGAAACCTGCAGCCGGGCTCCACCTCCGCCAAGGGCGGCACGGGCTTCACCTCGTCCGGCAACCCGGTGGCCGGCAAGGGCTCAGGGGCGTACGTCACCTTCCCGTCGGGCACCACCAAGGTCCAGGCGAAGGTGGCCATCTCCTACGTCAGCCCGCAGAACGCGGAGGCCAACCTCCGTGCGGAGAATCCGCCGGCCAAGACCTTCGGCGCCGTCGAGTCCCAGGCGAAGGCGGCCTGGAAGCACGAACTGAGCAAGATCCAGGTGAGCGGCGGCAGCGACGCCCAGCGCTCCACCTTCTACACCGCGCTGTACCACTCGATGCTGGAGCCGACCCTCACCAGCGACGTCGACGGCCGCTACCTGGGCGCCGACCGCAAGCCGCACAAGCTGGCCAAGGGGCAGAAGGCGCAGTACGGCACCTTCTCCGGCTGGGACCAGTACCGCGCCCAGGTGCAGCTGATGACCCTGCTGAACCCGAAGGCCGGCAGCGACTACGCGCAGTCCCTGTTCAACTACGCCAGCCAGCGGGACGGCGAGTGGGACCGCTGGCTGCTGGAGAACGGCAAGACCAGCGTCATGTCCGGCGACCCCTCCGACCCGGCGCTCGCGAGCATCTACGCCTTCGGCGGTCATGACTTCGACGTCAAGGGCGCTTTGAAGTCGCTGGTGACCGCCGCGACCGTGCCGACGGCGAACGACTCCGACAGTGCGGGCTGCAACGTCGAGTGTGTCGGCCAACGCCCGGCGCTCGGCGAGTACCTGACCCTGGGTTACGTACCGTCCGACGGTTGCCACTGCTGGGGCGGCGCCGCCGAGACGCTGGAGGACGCCGCGGCCGACTACGCCATCTCCTCGCTCGCCGGCCAGATCGGCGACCACGCCGACGAGAAGAAGTTCCTCGACCGCTCCGGCAACTGGACCAACGTCTTCGACCCCAACGCCACACCGCAGGGCGGCTACATCCGCGACCGCAAGGCCGACGGCACCTGGGCGGGGACGTTCACCCCGAGCACCGGCAGCGGATTCGTCGAGGGAACCAGCGCCCGCTACACCTGGATGGTCTACTCCGACGTGGCAGGACTCGCCAGCGCCATGGGCGGCGACGACGCGGCCGTCGCCCGCCTCGACTCCTTCTTCCGCACCCCGGACGGTGCCTTCGACTTCTCGGCCAAGGACGGCACGCGTTACGACCCGACCAACGAACCCGACATCAACGCGCCTTACCTGTACGACTACCTGGGAACGCCGTACAAGACGCAGGAGACGGTCCGCGCGGAGATGGACCAGCTGTGGAACGACAGCCCCGGCGGAATCCCCGGCAACGACGACGCCGGGACGATGTCGTCCTGGTACGTCTTCTCGGCGCTGGGCATGTACCCGCAGGTGCCCGGCCGCGCCGACATGGTGCTCTCGGCGCCGCTGTTCCCGCACGCTGTGGTACACACCGGCAACGACAAGACCATCACGGTCAACGCGCCCGCGGCGTCGGCGGACAACATCTACATCCAGAGCCTGAAGACCGACGGCAAGAAGTCCGACAAGCCCTGGGTGCCCGCCTCGTTCGTCACCCACGGCGGCACTCTGGACTACACCCTCGGCTCCAAGCCCGACACCTCGTGGGGCAGGGCCAAGGCCGACGCCCCGCCGTCGTTCCCGGGCGGCGGAGTGAAGTTCTTCACCGGCCTCACCCCTTCCAAGCTCAAGGCGGAGCCCGGTGGTGACGCCGTCGCCGCGACGGTCAAGGTGCAGGCGCTCCAGGACCAGGACACCGAGGTCCACTGGACTGCCACACCTCCGGCGGGCATCACCGTGACACCCTCCCAGGGCGACTTCACGGTGCCGGGTGGTGGCTCCGTCAGCGCGAAGGTCTCCGTCTCGGCGGCTGCCGGGACCAAGGAGGGCTTCTACACCATCCCGGTGACGCTCACGTCGTCGTCGGGTACGGCGCTGCCGAAGACGTCCGCATCGGTGACCGTCGCCGCCAAGAACAGCATGCTGTGGAACGTCAACAGCAACGGCATCTCGGCCGACGACACCAACCCGCAGGCCAACTTCGACGGTGAGGGCTGGAGTTACTCGGCCACCGCCCTCGCCGCCGCGGGCGTGGAACCGGGTGGGACCGTCTCCTCCGGTGGGTTCAGCTTCACCTGGCCCAAGGCCGCCGCCGGTGATCCCGACAACATCGAGGTCGTCGGGGGCGGTCAGACGCTCGCCGTGCCGGCGGCCGACGGTGCCACGAAGCTGAGTTTCCTGGGCAGTGCGGCTGAGGGAGCGGCGAGCGGTACGGTGACGCTCACGTACACCGACGGCACTACCCAGCAGGCCGAGATCGGCTTCAGCGACTGGACGCTCGGTGGCGGTTCGCAGACGCCCTCCTTCGGCAACACGGTCGCCGTCAAGACCGCGTACCGGGACGTGCAGGGTGGCGGCAAGGACCCGGTGGCCACGGACGTCTTCACCACCGCGCCCATCGCGCTGCAGGCGGGCAAGCAGCTCGCCAGTGTGACACTGCCCGCCACGACGAACGGCGGCGTGATCCACATCTTCGCGGTGGCGACCGCCTGACGACCGGTCCGACCGGTTGCGGCCACGCCAAGGCCTGCTCAGCCCTGCGAAGGGAGGAGCAGGCCTTGGTCAGGCCTTGGCCCGGTGCGCCGTGGCGGCGCGGAGTTCGGCGCCACGCAGTACGCCGGCCGGGCTTCTGTATGTCTCCTGGTCTGCGGTGTGTCGTCGGCTCAGCGGGACTCAAGCGCCCGCAGGAGAACCGTTGAAGAAACCGGTGCGGCTTTGACGAAGCCGAAGAAGGGGCCGAAGTCCTGGGTGGCGGTGAAGCCGGTGAGGTAGAGGCCGGGCACCGTGCTCTGGAAGCCCTCGTCGAGTACCGGGAAGCCGTTGCGGGTGGCGATGCGGTCGAGGAGGCCGGCCAGGTAGGGGACGCGTGCGAGGTCGGGTGCGTATCCGGTGGCGAACACTATGTGGTCGACCTGCAAGGTCTCGCTGTTCGACAGAGTGATCCGCGGGCAGCCGCCTCTCGCGTCGCCGTCCACGTGAGCGACCTGGCATCGCGGCCAGACGTGGACGGCGGGAGAGCTCAGGCGCGGCGGCAGCCATGGTTCGAGCGTGGCTCGTCCGGCCTGCCGGCACCGCTCGCGGACAGCGGCTTGCTCCGTGGGCGCAAGGCGGCGCCACCAGCCGTCCACGCGCAGCGTGCTCTCCACATAGTCGTCGAAGAAGTCCCAGTTCACGGCCTCGAAGCGGGGCACGGGATGGCGGTGCACGACGTCGACGCGCTCCGCACCGTGCTCACTGATCAGCGCCGCCCACTCGTACGCGCTCTGCCGGCCTCCGACGATGAGGACACGCCGTCCCGACAGCGCGTCGAAGGAGATCAGATCAACGCTGTGGGCGGCGCGGCCGGGCACCACCTCGGCGGCCCAGTCGGGGAGCGATCCGAAGTAGCCGACGCCCGGGGCGGCGACCACGACATCGCTGTGCACGCGTCCGCCTCCGGAGCATTCGGCCTCGAATCCGCCGTCGTGCCGGGTGATGTCCGTGACGAATTCCTCCCGGACCTCGATCTGTTTCGCGTCGCGGAACCAGTCGGCGTAGCCGAGGAAGACGGCGACGGGGATCGGGGCGACCTCATCGGTGCCCAGGCGCCGCTCGTCCAGGTAGGCCCGCAGGGTGTGCTCCCCGGTGGCGTCCAAGTGCCAGTCGGGACCTGAGCGCAGGAGCAGCCCGTCGGGCATGTGCTCGCGCCAGAAGCCCATCGGCCGACCGACCGTGATCGTGTCGATGCCGTGCTCCCGGGCGAGCGCGGCCGCGGAGAGGGCGAACGGGCCGGCGCCGACGATGAGCATGCTCGTGGAGGTGGTGTCATGCACGATCCGGCTCCTGTCCCCGGCTTCGATGTGGACCCGCACATCGCGTGGCAGGCGGCTCGTCGACGTCCCAGCGTCACCGGCTTCCAGGGTGACGTGATCTTCGCCGGGGCTCTCACACCGGATGACGGCCCCACTTGTGCCGAGCATCTCTCGATGGTGGACATCGCCGCAACCCAAGGCCCGCCGAGCCGGCAGGGCCCGGTGCGGACGCCGCGATTCCCGGCTCGCAGGGGAGGTGAGGAGTCGGGGCGCGGCGTATCACTCCGGCGTACGGTGGGGTCATGGCCTCGTACGAGCACCTCACTGTGGCGGCTCGAGGACAATTCACCTGGGTCACCCTGGATCATCCCGAGCGCAGAAACGCCCTGAACTGGAGCATGCTCCAGGACCTGCACAAAGCCCTGACCGAGGTGGCTGACTCCTCGGCCACCGGCATCGTGCTGGCAGCGAACGGCCCGGTGTTCTGCTCCGGGCACGACTTCGCCGACGTGCTGGCCGCGGACACCGACGACATCCGCGGACTGCTCGAGCTGTGCACCAAGGTGATGCGACTGATCCACTCTGTGCCGCAGGTCGTGGTTGCCAGGGTGCACGCACTGGCCGTGGCCGCCGGATGCCAACTGGTGGCGACCTGCGACCTGGCGGTGGCCGGAGAGTCCGCCGGATTCGCCCTCCCCGGGGGCAAGGGCGGCTGGTTCTGCCATACGCCCGCCGTTCCGGTGGCCCGCTCGATCGGGCGCAAAAGGCTCATGGAGATGGCCCTCACCGGCGACGTGATCGACGCCCGTACCGCCGCCGACTGGGGACTGATCAATCGAGCGGTCCCCGACCGGGAGCTGGACGCGGCCACCGAAGAACTGCTCGCCCGCGCCACCCGCGGCAGCCCGGCCAGCAAGGCGCTGGGCAAAGAGGCCCTCTACGCTCAGCTGGACCGCCCGGAGACCGACGCCTACGAGATCGCCTGTGAAGTCATGGCCGTCTCGTCCCAGTCCCCCGCAGCGCGCGAAGGCATCGCCTCCTTTCTGGAGAAGCGCAAGCCCGAGTGGCCCGAATGAAGGTGGCCCCCGGTCTTTTCACACCGGTGAAAAGACCGGGGGTGGGCGCGCTCCGGCCCGCCGGACCGGAGCGCAGTGAGCCCGGGGCACCCCACCCCGCGGTCGGACTGCGCGTCAGCTGTTCGTCCCACCTCCAGCAGCTCGGGTTCCAGCACCCTGCGCCATGTCGTAGGTGTGCACGTAGTCGAACTTGGCGGTGGCTCCGGCGGTGTTCATGGACACGAGGCCGATGCGCAGGTCACCCTGGTCGGACAGCGACCAGGTACCGCCCCACTCCCAGTGTTCGCCGTCGGTGCTCGATGCCATGCGCACGTCGTACTCGTCGTGCGCGACGTCATGCTGGACGTACAACCGCAGCCAGGTCGTCTCCGCAGGGGCTGCCCCGAACATCGGGCCGTTGGCCACGGCGACTGGCGGAGTGGCCGTCGGGCGCTCTGCTTCCTTCCCGAACTCCGTCTGGTGCAGAAGCTGGCCGGCCTTGCGGTTGAGCGGCAGAACGGAGTGCGCCAGCTTCAGGTACCGGTCGTCGTTCTGGTAGAGAACCAGGCCGGCCTGCTGAGAGGCCCGGGTACCGTCGAAGCCGAGCTTCGTCTCGACGAGGTAGTCCGATCGGGGAGCGTCCCGGAGCAGCACCGAGGCTGTGTCGCTGCCCGTGTACAGCTCAGCGGCCTGGGTGGGCCACACCAGCCGGCCGTCCTCCAGCCGCGGGCCCGTCGCGGGCTGCCGCACCCACGACCACGCCGAGTCACCCGTTCCCGGCATGCCGGTCCCTTCGAACTCGTCGGAGTATCCCGTGAGCAGCCTGCCCGGCACCGGATCGGGAACGCGTTCGGTGACTCGCCGAGCCGCGGGGGCGGCGCTCACGTTGTCGACGTCGCCACCGCGACGCGCGCTCACCGCGATCGCGCCGCTCGGAGTCGCCCTCCCGGGTGCCGTCGCCGTCGTCACCGCCAGCGGATCGATGAGACCGTCCTCCGACACCGACGCCGTGACGTGATCGCCGACCCAGTCGAGCGTCAGCACCTTCCAGCTGCTCGCGTCGAACGTCGCCGGCAGCGGAGCGGCCGAGCGGACGGTCGTGTCACCGTGCGTGACTTCGACGCGGAGCTCGCCGGCCTGGGAGTCGAGCCACGCAACGGCGCCGTTGCGCCCGTTGACGCCGGCACGGAGCCCGACGGTGCCACCCGCCGATGTCCGCACGTCCGCCTGTGCGCGCAGATCCCCCTCGACACGGACCTTGCTCGTGAGCGTGGCCCCATCGCCCAGACGTGCGAAACGCCCGGCGTCCGTCTCGTCGCCGACGACGGCCGGTCCTCGGGACACCCAGGCGCCGAGCCCCGAGGCGAAGCTGTCGTCGACGGGTCCGGTCGTCACAGGGGCCGCTGCTCCAAAGACGCTTGCGCCAGCGCCCGCGTTGGCCACTGGCCAGCCGTCGATCCAGTCCAGCCGATCGATCAGCATCGGGCGCTTGGAGAGCTTCAGTTCGCCCGCGCGCGACTGCACCGGAGGGAAGTCGGGGTCTGCGTTCGAGATCCCGTGATAGACGATCCAGTCCTGGCCCGACAGATCCGTCTGGACCGCGTTGTGCCCCACGCCCGTGAACCCGTTGCCGTTCGGGGCGAGAACGAAGCCACCCTTGCTCGAGAGGCTCATCAGGTCGGTTCCCTCATCGTCCTCGAACGGGCCGGAGGGGCTGCGACTACGCCCCACCTTGACGGTGTAGCCGCTGAACGCTCCGTCGCAGCAACCGCCGTCGGAGTACATGAGGTAGTAGAAGTCGCCATGCTTGGCGACGAACGCGCCTTCCATGCGCCGCCCCTGGGCGACCTGGGTGACGGGGCCCGTGAGTGCGGTCGCATCGGCGTTCGTCCTCGAGACGCAGATGACGTCGTAGCTACCCCAATAGAGGTAGTGGGTTCCGTCGGTGTCCGTGAACAACGCCTGGTCGATGTTCCCCGTCGGGCAGCCGGCCACCGCGGCGCTCGGGACGAGGAGACCGTGCTGAGTCCACGGACCTGTCGGCGTCGGCGCCGTTGCCAGCGCGATGCCCCCGGTCGAGAGCGCATACGTCAGGTAGTACTGACCGTCGACATAGCGGATGTCCGGCGCCCAGGCGCGCGAGTTGCTCTGCCAGAAGGCAGGAATCGCGTCCGGCGAGACGACATCGCCCACGTACTTCCAGTCGACCATGTTCTCGGAGCGGAGTACGGGGAGGATGTGTTCGCCCTCCTCACCCGCGCTGTTGAAGATCGGGTTCGTCGTTCCGTATGCGTACCACGAGCCGTCCTTGCCGCGGATCATCGTCGGATCCGGGAACGTGTCCACCACTCCGGCGGTCACCGGGTTGGTGTAGGTCGCGGCGGACGGCGATCCGGCGCCGTGGGCGGTCATCGCGTTGGCCGGTGCGACGGCCGAGACTCCGCCGGCCAGCAACACGCCGGCTGACAACGCCGTCGCGGCTAACCGTGCCAGTCTTCCTCGCAATCCCATGAGTATTCCTTCCGCATCGAAGAACCCGCGCCTGCGGCGCAGCGAGCGCAGGAACGACCGAAGTCGCCCTCCGAGCTCATGCAACGGATTTCTGATTTTTCCGTCAAGGCGTCGGCAGAATGGAAGTCCCGATGGGCGTCTATCGCGGAATGCGGACATCGCCGGAATGCGGTTAATGTCGGTCGGGGTGGTCGGGTGCGCGGGCGGTGACCGACAGCCGGACAGGGCCAGCGGTCATGGAAGTACCAGGTCAAGGGACGTGCACCCGCGACGAGGCGAGCGGGGACGGCGATCAGGTGGCGGCGGACGGTTCCGGTGCGCGTCCCGACGTGAAAGACGGAGGCCAAGGCGCCGAGCAGCGCGGGTGAGATTGCGAGCGAGGGCGGCAAGGATCGGCCGGAGCGGCCCGGATTAATTAATCCGGGCCGCTCCGGATTAATTCTCCGACCTGTTGACGAAAATCGGAGACGGTTCGCATGCTGGGCTCAGTGCATTCAGAAGATCTCCTGTTGAGCTGCTGCGCGCGCCGATGCCGGCGATCCGGGACGACGAAGGAGAGTGTGATTGATGAACACCGGTCCCCAGAACGGGTCGCCCATCGGCCGACGGGCGCTGCTGGCCGGGGCGGCCAGGACGGCCGGTGCGGCCGGCCTCGCCGGTGCGTTCGGATCGCTGGGCGCGGCGGCGCGGGCCGCAGCCGCGGACGGCACGGCGAGTGGGCGTCACCCGTCGAACTGGCCCGACCTCGAGCCATACGGTCTCGCGGACACCCGCATGGACCTCTGGCCACGGGAGGACAACTCCTTCGTCCTGCCGCTCGAGCTGCGCCCGCGCGACGAGGAGCTCGGCCGGGTCTGGATGCGCGACGCCTACGTCAACTGCTTCAGGGTCGCGGGCCGCCGCCCGCTCTACGTCGCCACCGGCACCACCCGCGTACCCGGCCTCGACACGGCCGGCCCCTGGAACGACGGGATCTTCCTGTGGACGGCCGCCTCTCTGCGCGGCCCGTGGCGCTTGGCCGACACGACCGGCATCCGGCCCGGCGCCGAGAAGGGCAAGGTCTGGTCGCCGGAGTTCGCCGGCGAGAACCGGCCCGGGCGCACGGTCGTCGCGCCGTGGCAGGAGTACTGGTACGACGACCGGTTCGGCAAGCGGGGCAACGTCTGGGCGCCGGAGGTGCACTACTTCCGGGGCACCTGGTACATCGTCGCGTGCATGGGCGATCGCGCGCACAAGGTCGGCTCGTTCCTGCTGGTGAGCGAGGGCGGCGTCGAGGGACCGTACCGGCTCGCCGAGGGCAACCTCGACAAGCCCTTCGGCGATGCGCTCCCCGACGCGCCGTACATCGATCCCGGGGCGCGTTTTCACATCGACGGGGGCATGTACACCGAGGGCGACGACGCCTGGCTGGTGCTGCACAACAACGTGTACGCCCGGTTCCGGGACGACATGGAGGACATCGTCCCGACGACACACCTCCCGGCGTTCCAGCAGCAGCCCTACGCCCCTGAGCCCTACCTGGAGGGCGCGTCCGTCTTCAAGCACGGCGGCAAGTACTACCTGGTGCACGCCGCGTGGGACCGCACCTCGACGGCCGGGGACGGCAGCATCCGCTATGCCTACGACACGGCCGCCCCCGGCCGGACGCAATACCACTACGACGCGATCGCCGCCGTCGCCGACCGCTTCGAGGGCCCGTACTCCCGCCGCTGGACCCTGGGCGTGGGCGCCGGCCACAACAACATCTTCGCGGACGCCGGCGGCCGGCTGTGGGCGACCTTCTTCCGCAACCCGAACTTCGGCTACTGGGCCGACCCGGCGCGCATCGCCGACGCCGCGGTGCCCGGCGTCGTCCGCCTGGAGTGGACCGGCCCGCAGGGCAACCGCCTGTACGTCCGGCGCCCGAGCCGAGGCCATGCCATCAGCGAGTGAAGACCGAAGGCGACGTGATCTCCCCGTGCGGTGCGTCAACCCACGCATCGCACCGGCTGCTTGATCCGCGTCCCCACCCGACTGCCCCGATCGCGTTCTCCTACTGGAAGGGGACACTGTGACCTGCCCGACCGCTCCGAACATCGTGTTCGCAATGTCCGATCAGCTCCGCGCCGACTTCACCGCGGGCATGGGCTTCGACCTCGACACGATGCCCTTTCTCGACTCCATCGCCACCCAGGGCACCCGCTTCCGTCGGGCGTACACCACCGCCCCGGCCTGCGTCCCGGCGCGCACCAGCCTGCTCACCGGCAGATGGCCCAGCACCCACCGCATACGGCAGAACTCCAACACCGGCCCGCAGCTGGTGTCGCGCGGCGACGACCTGCTCGATGTGCTGCGCGGCGCCGGCTACCAGTTGTTCTACGCCGGCAAGACGCACATGTACCGAAACAAGGCGGCGGACTACGACGCCTTCTCCGCGTACGGGCACACGATGGCACCGGACACCACCGACGAGCAGCGCGCCTTCACCGACTATCTGATCTCCATCGACATGGGCCCGACGACTGAACCCACCCCGTTCCCGGTGGAGCTCCAGTACCCGCACCGGATCGTCTCCGACGCCATCCAGCAGATAGACGCCCGGGACCCCGACAAGCCGTTCTTCGCCTTTGTCTCCACGCCCGAGCCGCACAACCCGTACCAGGTGTCGGAACCGTACTTCTCGATGTTCGCCGAGGACGAGATCCCCAACCGGCTCTGCGGCCCCGCGGCCGCGGAGGCCAAGGGCGGCGCCTACAAGTGGCTACGCGACCTGGTGGAGGAGAAGCGCCCCGGCTACGACAAAATGTGGCGCCGCTACCTCGCCACCTACTGCGGCATGCTCCGCCTCATCGACGACCAGTGGCGCCGGCTCGTCGACCACCTGAAGGAGCAGGGGCTGTGGGACAACACTCTGCTCATCTTCCTTGCCGACCACGGCGACTACACCGCCGAATACGGCCTGCAACGCAAGGGCGCCGGCATCCCCGAGGTCCTGGCCCACATCCCCATGATCGTGCACGGCTGCGGCGTCGCGGCCCAGGACAACAAGAAGGACTTCGTCTCGATCGCCGACATCCTTCCCACCGTGTGCGAGGCGATCGGCCGTCCCATCCCCCTGGGTGTCCAGGGCCGCAGCCTGTGGCAGATACTCACCGGCGCCGAGTACCCGGCCGCGGAGTTCGCCGACATCGTCACCGAGCGCGGCTACGGCGGCCTGCCCTATCCCGACGACGCCCGGCCGCCGCTGCACTTCCCCTACGAAGGCACCAGGTACGACGAGCTGAACAGCGTGACCCAGAGCGGCTCGTCGCGGATGATCCGGCACGACCACTACAAGCTCTACGAGCATGTCGCCGACGCCGGTGAGCTGTACGACCTCGACAAGGATCCGATGGAGCTGGACAACCGCTGGGATGATCCGAGCCTGCGCAAGATCAAGGCCGATCTCATGCAGCGACTGCAACGATGGTCGGTCCGGCTCACCGACGACCTGCCGAAAGGGCAGTACAACGCCAAGCTCGCCCCGCACAACTGGTACCGGACCTCGGAGGAGGACGGAGCATGACCGGACCGATCCGCCACAGCGACGGCAACGGGCAACCTTCCCCGTCACGCCGTACGGTCCTGCGCGGTGCCGCCGCCGTCACCCTGGCCACGGCGGCCACCACCGCAGCCGGCGCCGGAACCGCTTCCGCGGCCGGCGCCGGCCCCTCCCCCGCGGTCGTCGACCACCCGGGCGCGCAGTGGCTGCCCGCGGACCCCGCCAACTACCGCACCGCACGGCGCCCTCGCAGCCATCCGATCGACTACGTGGTCGTCCATGTCACGCAGGAGCACTTCGACGACGCCGTCGCCGTCTTCCAGAACCCCGGCCGGAGAACCTCGGCCCACTATCTGGTCCGCTCGGCTGACGGCCACATCGGCCAGTGCGTCCGGGAGAAGGACATCGCCTGGCACGCCGGTGATCCCGGCTACGACGACCACAGCATCGGCATCACACACGAGGGCTGGGTCAATTCCACCGCCTGGTTCACCGAGGAGATGTACGCCTCGTCCGCGGCGCTCACCGCGGCCGTGTGCGCGCGCCATGCGATTCCACTGGACCGTACCCACATCCTGGGTCACCACGAGGTGTCCAGCGCCACCCACACCGACCCCGGAGCCAACTGGGACTGGGATCACTATCTCGAACTGGTGCGGATGGCGAGAACCAAGAGGTGAGGCGCACGCCCGAGGGAGTGGCGCCCGCGCCTCCGCTCCCTCGGGCGTGCGCCGGGATCCGGACCGGCGCCCGAGCGGATCACGGCCGCCGCTCCGGGGCTGAGACTCGTGCCGTCTTGACGAGGACGGCCGCGGCTCGCACCGACGACGGTAGCGGCGCTCGCCTGTGCGCAGCGACGGCGGCTGGTATTCGGTTCGTCGCCCGCTCGGCCGACAGCATCTTCGACCTGCTCGCCGGGGCGCTTCAGAACACGTTGTGGGGCCACCTCCCGGATGGCACGATGCGCTGAAGCGTCAATCGGCAAGAGAGGGAGGCCTCTTGATGGACGAGCAGGGTGGTTCGCGGGCCGCGGCGGTGTTCGACGCTCTGGGAGCCGACTACGAGAAGGCGTTCGCCGGGTCGGCCGCGCACCGGTCGTCACTCGAGTGGCTTCTCGGCCGACTCGCGCCCGGCAGTCGGGTGCTCGACGTGGGCAGCGGAACGGGCCGGCCCACGGCGCAGACCCTCGTCGCCGCGGGGCACGAGGTGCTGGGCGTCGACGTCTCCCCGGTCATGGTGGAACTCGCCACCCGGCAGGTGCCCGGGGCTTGCTTCCGGTGTGCCGACATCCGTGAAGTCCCCCTGACCGATGCCTCGTTCGACGCGATCTGCGTGTATTTCTCGCTCCTGCAGATGTCGCGTGACGACCAGTCTCGGCTCCTGCGCCGGCTCGTACAGGCGCTGAAGCCCGGCGGCAGCCTGGCCGTCGCCACGGTGCCCCTGGACGTGGAGGACGTCGAGGGTGTCTTCATGGGCCAGAAGGTACGGGTGACGAGCTTCGCGGCCGAGGGCTTCGCCGCGATGGTCACCGGGGCCGGCCTGTCCGTCGTGTCCGAGGAGAGCTTCCTGTTCACCCCGTCTCACCCGGACGCCGTGCCCGAGCCCCACCTCTTCCTCCACTGCCTCCGCAAGGAGACCGCAGGGGCCTGAACCCGGTCATCGCCCCTTGTCCGCCGGTCCAGGTTCGCCGCGCACTCCCCGTGCTGCGCCATCGGGAGGACGTCAGCGGAGCACGGGGGGCAGATCAGGGGTTCACCGGTCGGGGGCGGGACGGGGCGGTGAAGGCCGTCATCGGGCGACGTAGCCGCCGTCGACGGGGAGGGCGACGCCGATGACGAAGCCGGCGCTGCACAGCCACAGGACGGCCTGGGCGATCTCCCCGGCCGTGCCGAGCCGGTCGATGGGCTGGTTGGCTTCGGCCTCGGCGCGGTCGAGTTCCCCCTTGGCAATCATGTCGCGGACCATGGGGGTGTCGATGGTGCCGGGGCAGATGGCGTTGACGCGGATGCCGCGAGGGGCGTATTCGAGGGCGGCGCTGGTGGTCAGGCCGATCACGCCGTGCTTGGAGGAGTGGTAGGAGGCGCGACCGGGGATGCCGACGAGTCCGCCGAGCGAGGAGCAGTTGACGATGGCGCCGCTGCCCTGGGCGCGCATGTGGCGCAGTTCGTGCTTCATGCTCGCCCAGATGCATGCGTGGTGGACGAGGTCAAGCGGCGGCTTCGAGGGTGATGCGGCCGGCCCCGGCCAGCTGGTCGGGGCCGGCGTGGATCTGGCCGAGGACGAGTAGGTCGGCCGATGCGGACGGGCCGCCGCGGTGGAAGAGGGCGAGGTTGCCCCAGGGCGCGTAGTAGGCGAGGTCGCCCGCCTTGGCCGCGGTCGGTTCGGGAGCGCCGGAGGTGTTCAGCTTGCGCGGCGGACAGCCGATCCGCTCCGTCCCGTGGAAGTCGTCCAGGTCCAGGGTGAGCAGGAGCAGAGTGACGAGGTCGCGGGCGGCGGGGCTGTTGTTCAAGGTGGCGTCGACGGGCCGGCCGTCGAGGGTGACACGAATGTCCATGGAGGTGTTCCTGTCGGAGCCGGGCGGGGTGGTGGGTGCCGCTGTCTCCTGCTGCCGTCCCGGCGACGCCGACGAGGAGAGCCCGGACGGCGAAGCGGCCTCCGGGGAGCCGTTGGAGCAGGCGGTCAGGGCCAGCAGAGCGGCTGCCGGGGCCGCCCGGGCCAGGGCCCGGAGAGGTACGGAGATCACGGGCGTCGTCCGGTGGGACGGTCGGGCAGCGGCTCGGCGCAGTGCCGGCGCCCGGGCGGGGTGGGGTCAGGGGGTGAGGAGGGTCTTGATGGCGCGGCGCTCGTCCATCGCCTGGTAGCCCTCGGCGACCTGTTCCAGGGGCAAGGTGAGGTCGAAGACCCTGCCCGGGTCGATCCGGCCGGTCAGGACTCGGTCGATCAGGTCGGGCAGGTAGCGGCGCACGGGGGCGGGGCCGCCACGCAGGCCGACGTGGGAGAAGAACAGCTCCTGGCCGTCGACCGCCACGTCGTGGGGGACGCCGACGAAGCCGACGTTGCCGCCGGGCCGGGCCGAACGGAGAGCCTGCTGCATGGCCTGGGCGGTGCCCACGCACTCCAGCACCGCGTCGGCGCCGATCCCGCCGGTGAGGTCCTTGATCCGGGCCACGCCCTCTTCGCCGCGCTCGGTGACGATGTCGGTGGCGCCGAACTCCCGGGCGAGCTTCTGGCGGGGTTCGTGGCGGCTCATGACGATGATCCGCCCGGCGCCCATCTCCTTCGCCGCGATCACACCGCACAGGCCCACGGCTCCGTCACCGACGACCACGGCGGTGGAGCCCGGCTTGACCTCGGCGGCGTCGGCGGCCCACCAGCCGGTGCCCATGACGTCGGAGACGGCGAGCAGGCCGGGCCAGAACTGCTCCCCGGGCGTCTCGCCGGTGGCGACCAGGGTGCCCTGTGCGTTGGGGATGCGCACGTAGTCGGCCTGGCAGGTGCTCATGAACTCGCGATGCAGGCAGTTGGACTGAAAACCGTTGCGGCAGTTGGCGCAGGTGTTGTCCGAGGTCGCGAACGAGCCGATCACGAACTGGCCGCGCCTGACCGCAGTGACCTCGCTGCCGACCTCCTCCACGAAGCCTACGTATTCGTGCCCCATCGGGTGCGCCTCGCCGATCGGCTCCAGGCCCCGATAGGGCCACAGGTCCGAGCCGCACACACAGGTGACGGCCGTCCGGATGATCGCGTCGGCCGGATGGAGGATCTTCGGGTCGTCCAGGTTCTCGAAGCGGATGTCGCCGGGGGCGTGGATCACTGCTCCGCGCATGACGGGTTCCTTACGTGCTGAGGCGTGCGCTGCCGGGGTGTACCGGCGGCGCCGAGTGCGGGTCCGGGCCGGGCACAGGCGGCGAGCCGCCCGTGAGCCGGGTGCGGGCTCCTCACCGGCCGCGTTCACGGCCGGACGGAGGCGCTACGTCCTCCAGACAACCGGCTCTCCGTACGCGCAGCGAGTCACGCTCAAGGGGTGTACCGGCAGTACATCCCTACGGCCGCGTGCGGGACGTACGGTCGAGGGGTGGACAACCGTGAAGAGGTCCGCGAGTTCCTCACCTCGCGGCGCGCGAAGATCACCCCGGAGCAGGCGGGGCTGCCGCCCGGCAACAGGCGGCGTGTGCCCGGCCTGCGCAGGAGCGAGGTGGCCGCGCTCGCCGACATGAGCGTGGAGTACTACGCCAAGCTCGAACGCGGCAACCTCGCCGGCGTCTCGCCCGCCGTCCTCGAAGCGGTCGCCCGTGCCCTCCGGCTCGACGACGCCGAGCGCGCCCATCTGCTGAATCTGGCCCAGGCCGCCGACGGCTCCGACTCCCTCGCCCGCCCCCGGCGCCGCGCCACCCGGCAATGGACACCGCACCGCAGCCTGCAATGGACCCTGGACGCCATCACCGCCGGACCCGCCTTCGTCCGCAACGGCCGCATGGACATCGTCGCCGCCAACCCGCTCGCCCGCGCCTTCTACACCGACGTCTACGCCACGCCCCACAACCAGGCGAACCTCGCCCGCTTCAACTTCCTCGACCCCGCCTCGCGCCGCTTCTACCCCGACTGGGACACCTTCGCCGACGTCGCCGTCGCCATCCTGCGCACCGAAGCCGGCCGCAACCCGCACGACAAGGACCTGCACGACCTGGTCGGTGAACTGTCCACTCGCAGCGACGAGTTCCGCACCCGCTGGGGCGCACACAACGTCCGCCACCACGGCACCGGCACCAAGCGCTTCCACCACTCGGCCGTCGGTGAACTCACCCTCGCCTTCGAGGGCCTGGACATGGCCGCGGAACCCGGCCTCACTCTCACCATCTACACCGCCGAACCCGGCTCCCCTTCCGAAGAGGGCCTGCGCCTCCTCGCCTCCTGGGCCGCCACCCAAGAAGCCGCGGCCTCCCCGTCACGGACGTCTCCGGCGGGCTGACCGGCTCGTCGCTCAGCACGCGATCCTCGCCGGGAAAGCCCGGCGCCGGATGCGTTCAGCGCGTGGTGGCGCCCAGGCCTGCCCGGGCGCCACTGCCCGGGCAGGTCCCTGGTCCGCCACTCGCTTGATCACCACAGCCGGGGCTTCCTGCGGTGCAGCTCGCTGCCGCCCGACGTCCGAGGACACCACCCCGGCGGCCACCGCGCCTGCCGACACACCGCCCACGACGGCAAGCAGCCGCGGGACGAGCACGACCCATGCTTCGACGAGATCGCCGCGCCGCCTGAGCGGGCTGCGCCGAGCCCGTCCGGCCGTTGCCCAGCGACTGCTGATCACCCTCCCGTGGCGTGCGCAACAGGGCCGAGGTACGCATCGAGAGCCGCACGAGGCCGGCGCGCGAAAGGTGCTAGCGGTGGTCGATGCCGTGGACGTAGGTGCTCATCGTTCCTCATCCCGGCGCGGGCGTGCGGTTTCCCTCTCGCGGTGCTCGTCCCGCGCCTGCTGGAAGGCATCGGAGATGGCCTGGGCAGCGCCGGACAGGGCCCCCTTCGTCTTGGCCTGACTGCTGGAACCGGTGAGCCGGCCGCCGAGGATCTCCGGCAGTCCGGCCGGCTTGTGCGGCCCCGCCTCCAGGTCCATGCGGTTGCACGCCTCGGCGAACCGCAGATAGGTGTCCACGCTCGCCACCACGACCCGCACATCGATCTTCAAGATTTCGATTCCGACCAGGGAGACCCGCACGAACGCGTCGATCACCAACCCTCGGTCGAGAACCAGCTCCAGTACGTCGTACAGACCACTGGTACCTCCCCCGCCCCCGCCATGCGCTGCCACCACACTCACCCTGACCAGCTCCCTTGCCTATCCCCTGGCTCATCTCTCCAGCCCGGGCGGCCGCACCCGCACGGCATCCGAAGACGCGGACGCGACCAGCGAAACACCCCCAAGTAACCCCATCCATCTGGATGAAACACCTGAGCCGACACCACCCCGACCACGACTGCCCAGACCTCGACCACGGCCCCGAGACAGAGCTTTGTCATGACTTGGACCGACCAGGTCGCGCCTGCCGCCGCCCGGGCAGAAGTGGGTGTCCGTCGTCACCTGGCTCGAGCCGATTTTCCGGTATGGGCGACGATGGATATGTGGTGACGACCGGTGCGGCTGGTTCGAAACTCCACTGCCGGAGTCGGCAGGCCGGGTCTCTCCCGGCCCCGGTGCGGTGACCGCGGTATCGGCGAGGCCGACGCGGTCTGCCGCTGCGCTGGTGTCTACGGCCCGTGGCGACCGCCCCGGCGCACGCGAGGCGGGAAGCGTACGGTCCGGTCGGATGCGGGGCCGGAACACCGAATTCACCCGGGAATGCAAGGTCTGAAGGGTGTCTCGCCATGACCTCACACGACACGGCTCAGCGGGTCCTGGCCGGTCTGGACGCCGACCTGATCCAGAACCTGGAAGCTCTCTACCAGGACCTGCACGCCCATCCCGAACTGTCCTTCGAGGAGCATCGCACGGCCGCCGAAGTCTTCCGCCGTGCGCGGGAGCTGGGTTACGAGGTCACCGAGGGGGTCGGGCAGACCGGCGTTGTGGCCAAGCTGGTGAACGGCCAGGGCCCGACCGTGCTGCTGCGCGCCGACTTCGACGCGTTGCCCGTCACCGAGCGGACCGGACTGCCCTACGCCTCGACGAACGAGGGTGTGATGCACGCCTGCGGCCACGATGTGCACGCCACGTGTCTGCTGGGCACCATGGCTCTCCTCGCCGGCGCCCGCGACAAGTGGTGGGGCACCGTCCTGGCCGTGTTCCAGCCCGCTGAGGAACTCGGCCAGGGTGCCCAGGCCATGGTCGACGACGACCTCTACGCCCGCTTCGGCACGCCCGACGTCGTCCTCGGTCAGCATGTGATGTCGATCCCGGCCGGCACCGTGGCCTGCCACCCCGGTCTGGCCTTCGCCGCCACCGACGCCCTCAAGGTGCGCATGTTCGGGCGCGGGGCCCACGCATCGATGCCGGAAGCGGCGATCGACCCGGTGGTGATGGCGGCCTCCACCGTGATGCGGCTGCAGACCGTGGTCTCCCGCGAGATCGCCTCCATGGACCGGGCCGTGGTCACCGTCGGCGCCCTGCGGGCGGGCTCCAGAGACAACGTCATTCCGGACGAGGCCGAACTGCAGCTCAACATCCGCACCTACACCCCGCACGTTCGGGCAGCCGTCCTGGGCGCGGTGGAGCGGATCGTACGCGGTGAGGCGGAGGCAGCCGGGGCGCAACGGGATCCTGAGATCGGCACCATGCACACCTTTCCGCTGATGTTCAACGACGAGGACGCGTGCGCCCGCACCCTGGCCGCCATCGGTGACGTGATCGGCCACGACAGGCTGACCGATCCGGGTGCCTCCTCCGGCAGTGAGGACGTCGGCGTCTTCGGCACCAGTGCGAACGCTCCGGTGTGCTACTGGCTGCTCGGAGGCATCGATCCCGACGTCTACGCGAAGGCCGACGCCGCGGGTACCAGGAACCGCGACATCCCGCAGAACCACTCTCCGTTCTTCGCGCCCGTCATGCAGCCCACCCTCACCAACGGTGTCACCGCGCTGACCGCTGCGGCCCTCGCGTGGCTCGGCCAGCCCTCGCATCCGGCGTCACCATCCGCATGACCACGCTGTGCACACCTGGCACGCCCGGCAGTGCGCACGTCACCCGCCTACCAGGATGATCCAGCACGGGTCATGAGCCGTTCGGCCGGGCCACGAGCTCGGCGAGGACCGGCGACGGGCGGGCCGCGGGCGGCCCGGCTCATCGTGCCCCGTCGTCCTGCTCGGTGGGGGCTCCCGGTGCGCGGGTCATGGTGCCGCCTCGCCCAGGTTTCGCTGCGCCCCTGCGTGAGCGCTTCGCCGGCCACGAGGACAATGGCGAGGGCGGTGACGTTGGTGCCCAGCTTCAGCTGGGCCGCGTCCGCGACCGTATTGTGCACCGACGCCCGCACCTCGTCGGGCGTGCCGTCGCCGTACCACACGGCCTGCCGCGTCAGCGTCATCGCCAGTACGCCCGCCGCGTCCTTGAACTGCCGGTGCCGGACCACGTCCCGGATCTGCTGGTTGGCGTCCGGGTTCGCGGGCGGGGTGTACAGGGTGGCCGGCGGCGCCGAGTGCGCCGGCGCCGCTGCCTGCGCGGGAGCAGCGGCGAACGCGGTGGTGGCCAGCGCGACTGCGACTGCGGCTGCGGTGAGCGGACGGGGGGCTCCGCTGGTTCTGGCGGGTGTTCCGGTGCTTCCGGCACGGTCGCGTGCGGTCATGCGGGCGGCTCCTCGGATACGTGGGGTGGCCGTGTGCGTTCATGACAGCTATGGGAGCGCTCCCATTGCACGGCACCAAGGAATTAACCCCTCATACAGCAGCGGCGTCAATCCTCCTGACACACTTCGAAATTGAGGGCTTCAGAGGCATGACGTTCACGAAGAACCCAGGACGGACGCGGCCAGCGTCGCCATGGCGTACCGGTCCGCGCCGGACGCGCCCGCATCAACGGGGGACTGCCGGGTGACGATCGACTCGCCGTCCGCGTCCGCTACGGGGCCACTGGTGTGTTCGTGCGGGCGTCATAGGCGGCGCGGGCATCGTCGATCCGGGTGAGGTGCGCGACGCTCCATTCGAGGAGGGGCGCGGTGGCCTCGCGCAGGGTGACGCCCATCTCCGTGAGCTCGTAGCTGACATGCGGCGGCATCACCTCGTGGACGGTGCGGGTGAGGATTCCGTCCCGCTCCAGACTGCGCAGCGTCACGGTGAGCATGCGCTGGCTGATTCCGTCGATGGCCTTCTTGAGCTCGGTGAAACGGCGCGGCCCGTTCCTGAGATTGCGCACGACCAGCAGCGACCACTTGTCCCCGACGATGTCGAGCACCACCCGGGTCCGGCACGCGTCACTGGGCCGCGTCGCGAGCCGCGGATCGCCGTGTGCCGCGTCCATGGTTACCTCCAGAGAACCGGGGCACCGAAAAGTGCCTTATTGCCTGCGGTGCGTCCTGTGCACCAGCATGCTTTCGGTACTCAAACAGTACCGAGGCACGAAAGGTAACCACCAGAGCCGCGAATCGTCGGCATGTGCGTGGCCCGTGCTCTTCTGCTTCTGCGAAGGAAGATCGATTCACTCATGTCCATATTTCTGCTGGTACACGGCGCTTGGCACAGCGGACGGTGCTGGGAGCGGGTGGTGCCGCTGCTGGAGGCTGCCGGGCACCGGGTGTTCGCGCCGTCCCTGACCGGCTATGGCGACAAGGCAGACCTACTCGGTCCGGAGGTGGGGCTCGATACGCACGTCGACGACGTGGTCGGACTGATCACCGAGCAGAAACTCAACGACGTAGTACTCGTCGGCCACAGCTACGCGGGGCTGGTGATCTCCTCGGTCGCCAACCGGATTCCGGAACGCATCGCGCACCTGGTCTACCTCGACGCGATGGTCCCCGAGGACGGCGAGTCCGCGGTCGACGTCCAACCCGTGACACGGCAACTGATCGAGCTCGCCGAGAAGTCCGAGAGCGGCTGGCGCGTGCCGCCGATGCCCGAGCAGCCCGCGCCCTTCGGCCTGTTCGGCGTCACAGACCCGGCCGACGTTGCCTGGCTGCACGGAATGCTCTCGGACCAGCCGGTGCGCTGTCTGCGGCAGCCGGTGCGGCTGGACAACCCAGCCGTGAACGCGATCCCGCGCACGCACATCCACAATGTCGGCGCCATGCCGGCGGGGGTCACCCGTCGCCCTGTCCCCCCGATCCAACCCAACGGCACTGCCGCGCGGGTCTGGGAGTTGCCGACCGGCCACGACTGCATGATCACCATGCCGGACGAACTCAGTGAACTGCTTCTCAAGCTCGCCTAGGCCGTGGCTGCACGGCGGGCTCGCAGCGGACGGCGAGCTTGTCGCTCGAACTCTGCGGAGCCGTCAACCGCGGCCGTGGCTTGGCCAAGGTTTCGTGACGGCGGCAGCTCGTGCAGGCTTCATTCGCGGCGTCCGCCACGGCCTTCACCGCGTCGTTGTCGTGGTGGGGTCTGTCTGTGCCGCTCGCCTGCGTGCGTTGTCGAGGTCGTGCTCGTACGCGGCGTCGCAGTTCCAAGCGAGCCTACGTCTTCCTCGGGACCGTCACCGTTGCAACCCCGTCAGCGTGCGCTCGGCGGCACATCACGCTTTCGGTTGTGCAGTGCGTCCACGGCGATGCGGGCGGCCGTGCCGATGACGGCGTCGGCCGCGGGAAGCGTAGCCGCGGTGCGGGCGGTTCGGGTGAAGACGGCGACGGCGTAACGGCCGCCGTCGGGGTACTCGACGACTCCCACCTCGTTGCGCAGCGTCGGCAGCGATCCAGTCTTCCCCGCGACGTGCACGTCGTCGAACGGGAACCCGGAGGCCAGGCGGTGCGGCCATACCTGAAGGGCCATCACCCGCCTGATGGCGGCGCCGTGTTCGGGAGGGCACGCCTCGTCGCGCCAGACGGCACGCAGCAGCCGGGTCATGTCCCGCGGGGTGCTGTGGTTGGTGCGGGCCGGATCGAGTGCGCGCAGCCGCGCGACGACGTGCGGGTCGGCCAGCGCCTGGACACCGGCGGGTCCTGCGTCCTCCTTGATGCTGGCGAGCATGGCGCCGAAGGTGTGCACGGCCCGTGTCGTTTCGAGGCCGAGGCGGGCCGTTGTGCGGTTGACGGCGTCGAGACCGACTCGGGCCAGGAGCAGATCGGCCGCGGCGTTGTCACTGACGGCCATCATCAGGTACGCGAGGTCACGCAGTGACAGCCGGGTGGCGTCCAGCATCGCGGCGAGCCCGGTGGGCCCCGGGGTGCGGCCGTCCGGCGAGCATTCGACCGGCTCCGTGAGATCGAGGTCGCCGGTCGCAGCCCGGTCGTGCAGCGCGACCAGCAGGCACAGTTTGTGGACACTCGCGGTGCAGACCAACTGGTCGGCGTCGACGCCGAGTTGTGCGGCGGAATCGATGTCGAGGGCATGGAGCCGCCCGGTGACTCCGGCATCGGCGAAAGCCGCGCGGATGCGGTCGGGAGCGTCGGGCACGTTCACGGTATGGGTCACAGCCAGTACTCCGCTGCCGGGCGCAGGTGCATCGGGCGCGTGGGGGTGTCGGGGCGGGCGCCGGCGGTGGTGCGCAGCGCGTGCGTGGCCGCGTCGGCGAAGGCCCGTACGGCGGTGTCGCCGTGCCCGCGCGGCCAGGCGACGGAGTGCCGCCAGGCCAGCGGGGCACCCGCGAGGGGGCGCCATACCAGGTCGGCGTCGGGTTCGGCGGCCTGTGCGTCGCGCGAGCTGAAGGCGACGGCACCGGCGGAGAGCACGAGGCCGCGCACAAAGCTGGCGCCCTGGCCGTGCCGGACTGCGGGCGGCGTGTAGCCGCCGCGGGCACAGGTGGTGAGCAGGTCGTCGTAGAGCACGGGGGCGCTGGCCCGCGGGAAGAGGATCAGGTCGAATCCGGCGAGCGAGGAGAGCGGCACCTCGGCGTATCCGGCCACCTCGGCGTCGCGTGGCAGCAGAACGCCGAGGTCGCGCCGTAGCACCGGGCCGAGTTCGAGGCCGGTCACGTCGCAGGGGTGGTTGATGAGTCCGACGTCGAGTTCGTGTGCGGCGAAGCGGGCGAGCTGATCGGTGGTGGACAGTTCGTGCAGTTCCAGCTCCACGCCGGACCGCCGGTCCTGGAACCCCGTGAGGAGCGCGGCGACGGTGTCGCCCGCGATGTCGGGCGGCAGCCCGGCCCGCAGCAGCCCGCTCTCGCCGTCTCTGATCCGGCGCGCGGCCGCTCGCAGCGCCTCCGACCGGGCGAGCAGTTCACGCGCCTCGGGAAGCAGCAGCAGACCTGCCTTGGTGATGGCCACCTGACGGCTGGTCCGGTCGAAGAGCCGCACCTCCAGTTCCCGCTCCAGCCGCTGGATGCGCTGCGACAGGGGCGGCTGGGCCATCCCGAGGCGGGCTGCGGCCCGCCCGAAGTGTGACTCTTCTGCAACAGTCACAAAGCACTCCAGGTGCCGAATCAGGTCCACGATCAGCGATCATATGTGATTTCGATCGATAGCCCATCGATATCCAACTTGGACAGAGACCTGGGCCGATTGCTCTCCTCACGGCATGACACACCCTTCCTCACCTCCCGACGCCGTCTTCGGGCACACCACCACCCGCCGCCACCGAGGCCGTCGCCCCGGACTCCGGGCGGGCGTCGCCGTGACCGTCCTGACGGCCGTCGCCGTGGGCAGCGCGTACGCCGCCGGGCTCGGCCCCTTCGAGCGCGACGACGCCCCCGATCCCGCGGCCGTCGCTCAGGCCCAGGCGTTCCTCGCGGACTGGGCAGGCGGCCGGCTCGACAGCGCGGGCTCCCGCACCACGAGTCCCGCGAGGGCTCAGAAGGTGCTGCGCAGCTTCACCGCCGGTCTCGACATCAGCAAACCGGAGCTCACCGCCGCGCGGGCCACGACGGAGGACGACGGCACGGTCCGGGTCGCCTTCACGGCGAAGATGCCCGTCACGGGGCTGGGCACCTGGACCTACCGGTCCGAGCTCCCCGTGCGGGAACAGGAGAACGGGTCCTGGAAGGTCGACTGGTCCCTGTCGCTCGTCCATCCGCATCTCAGCGACACCGCCAAGTTCCGCCTGGAGCGTGAGGACACTCCCCTGCCGAAGGTCATCGACCGGAACGGGACGTCCCTGACGGGCGATGCCCATCCGTCGTTGCGGCCCGTGCTGACCCAGTTCGCCAGGGGCGGCTCCGGGCCGCACGGCGCGATCCGGCTCGTCGACCGGGCCACCGGCGAAGTCGAGCGCACGGAGGCCACCTTCGGGAAGAAGGACGGGCAGCCGTCCGACAAACCGGTAACCACGACACTCGACGCCACCTGGCAGGCGGCGGCGGACAAGGCCCTGGCCGACACGACCGGCGGCAAGAACGCCTCGCTCGTCGCCCTGAGGGTCGACAACGGCGAGATCCTCGCGATGGCCAACTCCCCCGCCACCGGCTTCAATCGGGCGGTCTCCGGTACGTATGCTCCCGGCTCCACCTGGAAGATCGTGACGAGCAGCGCGCTGCTGCTCAAGGGTGCCGTCGCGCCCGACGACGTCGTGGACTGCCCCAAGTACCTGACCGTCGGCAAGTCGTTCCACAACGTCGAGACATCCGAGTTCCCGGGCGCCACCTTCCGGAAGGCCTTCACCGAGTCCTGCAACACCGCCTTCATCGGCCTGCGCGACAAGCTCGGCGACGCCGAACTCGGCGATGTGGCACGGGAGTACTTCGGGGTCGGCCAGGAGTGGCACGTGGGGATCCCGTCGTACGACGGCTCGGTGCCGGTGCCCAAGGACGAGACGGAGAAGGCCGCTTCGATGATCGGGCAGGGTCGGATCCAGGCGAACCCACTGATCATGGCGTCCGTCACGGCGACCGCAGCGTCCGGCCGGTTCCATCAGCCGACGATCGTCCCCGGCGGGAAGGAAACGACCTCGACGAAGCCGCTCCCGTCGTCCGTGGTGACCCGACTGCGCGCGCTGATGCGGGCCACCGTGACCGACGGAACGGCGCGCGTGCTGGCCGATCTGCCCGGTGGCATCGGCGCGAAGACGGGCACCGCGGAGGTCGCCGACGGCCGGCCCAACAACGGCTGGCTCGTCGCACGGCGCGGCAATGTCGCCGTGGCGTGCGTCGTCGAGCAGGGTGTCACGGGTGGTGGTTCAGCCGGTCCGATCCTGCACAGCCTCTTGTCCGCCGTCCCCGGCGATCCGTCGTGATGCCGGGCCTGAGGAAGGCACGGGCAGGGCGGGGTTCCCTCGCCGTCGGAGAGTCAGGCATTCCCTGAAGCGAGCACGAGTCGTCGGCGTTCCGTAGTCGCGTCCAGATCAGGATGGCTGCGAGGTGGACCAGATGATCCAAACGACGGGCCCTGGTCGTCATCCTTCAGGCATGCAGTCCGTCGGCAAGTGTTTCCCCCAAGCCTGGCGAGGGAGATCGACGGTATGGTTCCGCGAGGTCACCCAAGGGGAGGGAGCGCGGGTATGCAGCCTGATGGTGCCGAGGTTGCCGAGACACCGATGCCAGAGGTTCTAGAAGCGCTTGCTGATCGGCTCGAGGAAGAGACGGCTGCATCTCTGGAAGCGCTGCGTCGGCAGGCCGCTCGTCTGCGGGCGGAGACCGCCGCAACCGTGGCCTCTCTACGAGAGCAAGCTGCTCGTCTGCGTGATGACCAAGACTTTCGCCGCTGAGTGAGAACTCCTACGGCCCGGACTACGAGCCGTTGCGATCGACCTGATGGGGATGACGCCACAGGTTCAACGGGTCCGCCCTCGTCCCCAGCTCGTAGCGCGGGGCGGTGATCGAGATACCGTGCGGGCCATGGACGAGCCTCGCATCAAGGTCATGGGCGCAGGAACCGATGCTGCCGTCCACGGGCGGGCGTGCACGGGAGAAACCGCTAGCCTCGACGCGCGCGGGAGAGCCCCGCGGGGGAGGGTACTGTGATGCGCAAGCGGCGAGGGCTGACGATAACGGCCTGGCTTCTGGGGACCTTGGGGCTGGTGCTGCTCGTCGGGTCCGTCGTGTTCTCGGTGGCCAGCTACTCCACCGCCACAGTGTCGAGCGACAGCATGGCGCCCACGTACACCATCGGCCAGCGGATCGTGTACGAGCGGGTCGGTGGGGACGATGTCCGGCGGGGCGATGTGGTGCTGTACATGGCGCCGGAGCGTTACCAGTTCAACGAGAGCGTCATGCAGCGCGTCATCGCTGTGGGCGGCGATCACGTCTCGTGCTGCACGGGGCTGGGTACCCCTCGGGAGCGGATCACCGTCGACGGCCGGCCGCTCGACGAGCCGTACGTGAAGGACGGCGTCGCCGACGGGATGCACCGCCCGTACGACGTGACGGTGCCCGACGGGCGGCTGTTCTTGCTCGGTGATCACCGCGTGAACGCGCGGGACTCCCGCTTCTTCACCTGGGACCACGGCGGCACGGTGCCAGCCACCGCCGTGCGGGGCCGGGTGATCGATGACTACACGGTTCCGGTTCTGCTCGGGGTGGCCGCGCTGCTCGGGCTGCTCCTCGCGCTCGCCGGGCTCGGCTTCGGGATCGCCGCGTGGGCCGTACGGCGGCGAGTGACTCCCCCGCTGCCACCGTGGCCCGTGCAGGCGTAGCGGACGGCTCAGGGGCCGGCGGCCGGGCCCGGTCCTCGGGGGCCGCCGTACTCCGGGGGGCCAGAGGGCTGCGTGCCCACTCCGGGGGATCGTGACCGTGATCGGCTGTGAAGAACAACGGATGCTCCGTTCGGCCCGACCGCCTGGCCGAGGTGCGTGCAGCGAGCGAGCCTTGACTCACGCCTGTTTCTGCGTGGGGGTGTGCGCGGCCGTCCGCACGGCACACCCCGTTGTATCTGTCGCCTCCGGTCACCGTGGGATCCGCATGGTCAGCACGTGAATCCGGCTGTGGATAGGAGCTTCACGTGAGCAAGGTCCCTGTGAGCAAGTTGCCGATGGTCGGCGTGCTCTTCTGGACGATCAAGATCGTGGCAACCACGCTGGGCGAGTCGGTATCGAACTTCGTGTCGATGGCGCCCCTGAATCTCGGCTACGCCGCCAGCGCACTCATTTTCCTGGTGACCTTCGCGCTCACCCTGGCCATGCAGTTGAAGAGCGACCGGTTCCAGCCAGTGGTGTTCTGGTCGGTGATCCTGACGACCAGCATCGTGGGCACCGCCATGTCGGACTACATGAACCGCACTGCCGGGCTGGGCTACGCCGGCGGCGCGGCCGTGCTGACCACCCTGCTGGTGCTCGTGCTGATCGGGTGGCGAGCGACCGGGCAAACCATGGATGTGGAACGGATCGCCACTACCAAGGGCGAGGTTCTGTATTGGACCGCGACCCTGGTGTCCAACACGCTGGGCACCTCCAGCGGTGACTTCCTTTCCGATGGTCTGGGCATCGGCTTCCGGGACAGCGCGCTCCTGCTGTCTGCGGCGATGCTGCTGATCCTCGCCGCACATTACTTCACCCCGATCTCCGGCACAGTGCTGTTCTGGTCGGCCTACGTGCTGACCCGCCCCCTCGGGGCTGTCGCGGAGAACGCCGTCGAAAAGCCCGTCCTACAAGGGGGAATGGGTGTAGGAACGACCATCACTTCAGGAGCTCTGCTCGCTGTGCTCGTAGTACTCGTGAGCTACCAGCAACTCACTCGGAGACCCACGGCTGTACAGCAGCGAGGTACAGCAACCTCAGCGACCTTCAGTGTCAAATAGCGGCTCTCGAAACACTCACTGCAGCCAGTACGAAACGCTCAATGCCCCGTCCACCTGGAGCTACGGACCAGAAGGTGATGCCCTCCGCGCGGTACCGTGCTGAGAGAACGGTGTCAGCCGAGCTGCCCCGTGGTCCGCATGGTGATGTGGTTGATGTCCACGCCCGCGGGCTGGTTGACGGCGAAGACGATCGTGTCCGCGATCTGCTCGGCCGTCATTGCCGGCGCCGTCTCGGGGGTGCCGCCGCGCTTGTCCTAAAACGGGTGTCCACCACACCGGGGGCGACGACCGTCACGCCGACCCCGTCCTTGCCCACGAGCAGCCGCGTGTTCTCGGCCGGCGCGTGCGGGGCCCAATTGGTGACCGAGTACAGGTTGCCGGGTGTGTTGCGAACCCCGGCGACCGAACCGGTGATCACGATCCGGCCCTTGGATTCCCGCAGGTGCGGCAGCGTCTCCCGCACCAGTAGGGCCGGGCCCAGAACGTTTGTCAGGACCATGGCACGCGTGTCCTCGGGGCCGTGGCTCTCCAGGTTACCGGGCAGTGAGAAACCGGCGTGGCGATCACGTTGTCCCGTCGGCCCCATGTGTCCACCGCGCGGCGCACGGCGGCAGCGACATCGTGTTCGTCGCTGGTGTCCCCGGTGATCGTCGGTAGCCGCTCGCCTGCTCCGGCCGAAGCCGCGAAGGCGGCCGGCTTGTCCGCATCACGTCCGGTGACGGCCACGTGGTGGCCCTGCTTGAGTAGGGCGCGGGCGGTGGCGGCGCCGATTCCGGTCGAGCCACCGGTGATCAGCGTGACGTGTCCCTCGTACCTCTGGACGGCACCGCACCGATCGAAGACTTCCTCATCCACGTCGACGGCACTGCGGCCCGCTTCCGCCACTGACGAGGTGTGACGCCCGGGCGAACACGGCCCGGCCCGTCTCAGTACCCGTCTCCTTCAGCCCCGTTCACGGGCGTTCAGACCAGCCCCCCGAACCGTCCTCGCCTCGTCGGCCAGCCCGGGTCACGACTACCCGACCACAGCCGTCGGCAGCCGCGACTGTGCGTCAGACACTGGTTGGGGACGAAGAGATCGCCGTGCCACAGCCGTTCCGGAAGCAGGGGTCAGCAGCGGTCAACAACGGTGGCCAGCGGGTCATCCGTGCCCGCCCGCTCGGCCGGCGAAGCCGAAGGTCACCTGCCATACGGCCCTCCATGCTTGCTCGGCCCTGCTCGTACTTCGCGAGCGGCAACGAGACCAGCACCCTCCCGCAGGCCCGTGGCACGAGCTCGATCGCCAGTACGCCGGTGATGTGCCGCCAGAGATCGCCGGCTGGGCAACGGCCTTCCTCTCGCAGACAGCTGACTTTGACTTGTTTAAGCAGAAGTTCTGCCCCTTTACTTAAAACTTGCGCGGACCGGACTCTTTCTTTGGCGCATTCGCGGCTATACGATCCGCGCAGGAACTTGGCCCGAGCCAGCCGCTCACCAGCGATCCCGGTGGGCGCTGACGCGCAGCTCGGCGTCGTGCACGCACCTGCCGTCACCCCGTCCCACCCGCACTGCAGCGACTGATCACCCGTCTGCCTTTTCTTCCGGCATACCGGCGCATACCGCACCTTCCCCGGCCGGGCCGTCTCCGCATGACGGTCCGTTGGTCGGGCGTACCCCTGAGGAGGTTCCATGCGCATAGCCCTCCGCCGTCGCCTCACCACGTTCGGCGTGCTGCTCGCCCTCGTGGGCAGCACGCTCATCGGCTTGGCGTCGGCGTCTGTTCCGGCCGCGGCGTCCGCCCCGGCTGCGCCCGTGCCGGAGAGCTCCGGCAATCAGTACAGAGTCCTGGTCTTCACGAAATCCACAGAGGCACACTCGTCGCTGACCAACGCCGGTGTGGACGCCATAAGACAGTTGGGCGATCAGCTCCGGTTCGCGGTTCAGGTGACCGACGACGCCCGAAAGTTCGACGAGGAGCACCTCAAGCAGTACCGCGCCGTCGTCTTCCTCAATACGAGCGGCGACGTGCTCACCACCGCCCAGCAGGACGCCTTCGAGTCGTACTACCGCGCGGGCGGCGGCCTCGTCGCCGTCGGCTCGGCGATCGAGGCCCAGCCCGACTGGAAATTCCTGTCCGACGTCCTCGGCACCCGCGCATCCGGCCGGACCGACGTGCAGCCCGGCACCATCAAGGTCGCAGACCGCGTCCACGAGGCGTCGAAGAACCTGCCGGAGTACTGGACCCGTTCCGACGCCTGGTACAACTTCAAGTCCAATGTGCGCGGCAAGAGCCATGTCCTGGCCACCGTCGTCGAGGACACCTTCAAGCAGCAGCCGTCGGGTGACACGCTCACCGGCATCAGCGGCGGCACGATGGGGGCCGACCACCCGGTCACCTGGTGCAAGGACTTCGAGGGGGGCCGCTCCTTCTACACCGCGCTCGGCAACACCGCGGCCAGTTTCCGCGAGGGCGACATGCGCTCGCACCTCGGTGGCGCGATCAAGTGGGCTGCCGGGCAGGCCGATCCGGTGTACTCCGACTGCGGTGCGACAGTGCTGTCCAACTACCAGCAGACGGCCGTAGCAGCCCCGCCGAACCTGGGCGAGCCGATCGGCTTCGACGTCCTTCCCGACGGCCGGGCCATCCAGACCGACCGCCGCGGCAGCGTCCGCCTGCACGACACCAAGTCGAACACGACCACCGTGCTGGCCCAGATCCCGGTCTACCAGAACAGCGAAGACGGCATGTACGGGCCGGGGATCGACAACGACTTCAAGACCAACCACTGGGTCTACCTCTACTACGCGCCTCCCACTGTGAAGGACGTGAAGCTGTCGACGGGTGAGGTCGTCACGCAGACGACTCCGACGGCGGACGCGCCGACCACCGGGGACTCGCCGGCGGTCTGGGATCCCTGGGTCGGGTACTTCCAGCTGTCCCGTTTCAAGTTCGTCGACGCCGCCGGGGACACGCCGGCGCACCTCGATGTCGGCTCCGAGCAGCAGATCATGCGGGTTCCGGTCAACCGCGGCGCCTGCTGCCACGTCGCGGGTGACATCGACTTCGACAAGCACAACAACCTGTGGATGGTCACCGGCGACGACACCCCCGCCGGTAGCGGCAACTCCGGGGGCTTCTCTCCCTTCAACGACATGAAGACCACGAGCGGGCAGTACAACGCCCCGTTCGTCGACGCTCGCCGCTCGGCGCAGAACACCAACGACCTGCGCGGCAAGCTCCTGCGCATCTCGGTCAAGGACGGCGACATCGCCGCCGGCGACCAGAACAAGTTCGGCGGCGCCTACACGGTCCCCTCGGGCAACCTCTTCCCGGTCGGCAAGGACAAGACCCGTCCGGAGATCTACGCCATGGGCTTCCGCAACCCGTTCCGGGTCCAGGTCGACGAGAACGACGTCGCCTACATCACCGACTACTCGCCCGACTCGCAGACCCCGCAGAACTTCCGCGGGCCGGCTGGAACCGGCCGGGTGGAGATCGTGCGCAAGCCGGCGAACTACGGCTGGCCGCTGTGCTACCGGACGGACCTGCCGTACTACCGCTGGAACTTCAACACCTCCACGCCGCTGGACAGTCCGCCGCAGCAGTTCGAGTGCAACAACCCCGAGCACGGGCCGCAGAACAACTCCCGGTGGAACCTCGAAGGCGGGCCCACCGTCGAGCCCGGCCTCGAGTACGGCCCGCCGATCACCAACCCGGACATCTGGTACTCGTACACACCCGAGAACCGGGCGGACAACCCGATCGGTACGCCGTGCCTCGCCTACTACAACGGCTCCGGCGCCACCAGTTGCCCGCGGCTGTTCCCCGAGCTGGGCACCGGCGGTGTCGGCCCGCAGGGCGCGGCCAAGTACCACTTCGACCCGGACAACCCGGATCAGACGAAGCTGCCGCCGTACTACGACAACGCGGTCTTCATGGGCGAGTTCACCCGGGACACCCTCAAGGAGGTCCGCCTGGACTCGAAGGGCCGAGTGTTCAAGATCAACGACGTGCTCGACTGTGCCGGTCTCAACGCCAAGCGGGTCCCGGACACGAGCAAGCCGTTCGAGTGCGACAACCCGATGGACATGCAGTTCGACGGGGACGGTCACTTCTACCTGCTCGGCTACGGCGACGGCTTCTTCAACAGCAACCCCGACGCCGGCCTGTACCGGTGGGACTACGTCAAGGGCAAGCGCGCACCGATCCCGGTGCTCGCGGCGACGCCGACGAACGGCTCCGCGCCGCTGAACGTGCAGTTCTCCAGCGCCGGTTCGCGGGATCCCGACGCGGGCGACTCGATCCGGTTCGAGTGGGACTTCAACGGTGACGGAACCGTCGACTCGATCGACCCCGACCCGCAGTACACCTACACGACGCCGGGACAGTACACCGCGAAGCTGACGGTGCTCGACTCCAGCGGCAAGTCCGCCTCGGCGAACACGACCATCACGGTCGGCAACACCGCGCCCACCGTGACCGTCAAGACGCCGGTCGACGGCGGCCTGTTCTCCTTCGGCGAGAGCATCCCGTTCTCGGTGACGGTCACCGATCCCGAGGACGGGACGATCGACTGCAGCAAGGTCGAGGTGACGTTCGTCCTCGGCCACGACACCCACGGCCACGCCGAGCAGAGCGCCCACGGCTGCACGGGTGTGCTGGCGACCGATGCCAACGACGTGTCCCACGGGGGCAACGTGTTCGGTGTCATCAGCGCCTCGTACACCGATAAGGGCGGAGCCGGCGGCGTTCCGGCGCTGACGACGGTCGCTCAGAATCAGATCCGGCAAAAGCGCCAGGAGGCCGAGGTCGCCCTGGAGGAGTCCGGTACCACCGTCGCCACGACGAACGACCCGGACGGCGGCAGTCAGCACCGCGGCAGCCTCGGCAGCGGCGACTGGATCGCCCTGAACGGCCCGTTCAACCTGCTCAACACCGACTCGCTGACGTTCCGGGTGGCGAGCACGTCGACGCAGGTGCCGGCGGGCAGCCCGATGGCCGCCGTCGAGGTCCGTCTCGACTCGGTCGGCGGGCCGATTCTCACCACGGCGAATCTCACGTCGACCGGTGGCACGGCGACCTGGCAGAGCCAGAAGTTCCCGATCACCGACCCGGGCGGCAAGCACAAGATCTACCTCGTGTTCAAGTCGGTCGACGGCGGCCAGACCGGCGGCAACCTGTTCAACCTCAACTGGGCCGAGTTCGGCGGACAAGGAGTGAGCGCGTCCTAGCACCACCCCGCGGCCGGGGCGCCGTGCGATCACCACGGCGCCCCGGCCCAGATCTGGTTCAGCCACTTCGAAAGAGGGACCACGATGGCCTTCGACAGCAAGTTCAACCGGCGCCGGTTCATGGTTGGCGCGGGCGCGGCGGTGGCCGCGGCGTTCAGCCCGATCGGCCCCGCATCGGTGTTCACGCCGGCCCAGGCGAGCGCGGCCGGCGGGCGGCTCATCCCGGGCGGCAAGCTGGGCACGATCGCCTACAGCCAGCGCGACGTGCCCACGCGGGTCGGCATCGCGGCGAGCGCGCGGCTCGGCGTTTCACCCACCATGGGCTACCTGGGCGGGCCGAACTTCCCGCAGGACCCCACCGACCTCGGCCCGCTCGTGCCGCTGCCCGGCGGCTGGGTGGAGCTGTTCGAGTTCCTGGCGAACTGCGGCTTCAAGCAGATCGAGTTCGCCGGCTACGGCCAGAACGCCGCGAACCCCGGCGGCGACGTGCCCAACCCGGCGCCGGGCGGCATCACCACACCGCAGTCGCGGGCAGCGTACCTGGCGTACGCGCGCACGCTGCGCGGCTTCCTCGACGCGTACGGTCTGGAGGTGATCGGCAACCACGGGTTCATCCCGAACACGTGGAACGGCCCGAACAGCCCCGGCGGCGCCATGGCCGCACAGGACTACGAGCGGCTGCAGACCGAGCTCGAATTCGCGGCGATCCTGGGCACGCCGTTCATGGGCACCGGCAGCGACCCGACGAACGCGGGCAACCGCAACATCGAGCCGTGGACCGTCGCCGGCGAGAAATGGGAGGCGCTGAACACGCTCAGCCTCCAGTGGGGCATCCACCTGTACACCCACAACCACTCGCCGGCGTACAACTTCCTGCAGGACGGTCCCATGGTCACCGTGACCGAGGACCGCGTGACAGGAAAGCCGATCGCGCCCACGCAGGTGCGGGGAGAGTCGGGTAAACGCCTCATGCAGCACTATCTCGACGTCACCGACCCGGCCCTGTGCGTCATCGAGATGGACGTGTACTGGGCGCACGTCGCCCAGCACCAGTGGCGGTGGCGCTACGACTGGGAGGGCAACCGCGTCGAGGACGTCTTCGACCCGGCCGCCCAGGTCGCCAAGCAGCCGCAGCGCTACCAGCTGTTCCACGCCAAGGACGGCGATGCCACCGGCGAGGCACCCGGTGTCGGCAACGGCTACAACTTCATCCCCTTCGGCGACCCCCGCAGCGACATCGACTACACGACCTTCTACAAGAGCGTCGGTGCCAAGGGTCACTACAACTCGAACTACGAGCAGGACAACGCCCCGGGCGGCAGCTCGGATCCGGGCCAGTCCCTGCGGTTCTCCAAGATCAGTGCGGCCGGCATGGCGACACTGCGCGGCTGACACCTGGCGGCTCTCCTTCCCGCTCGCGTCGCGGCGGCCACGCGACCCGGTGGCCACCGCGGCGGGAACGGGGTGCGTGCCCCGGAACCTGGAGCAGCGTCCGGTCCCAGGATGCGCGGGCAAGCACCTCGCACCGCCCGGCTGACACGCCCCCGGCGATTCCCTCGCCGGGGGCGTAGCGTGCGCAACGGGCGGCTAGAAAAGGCCCTTGTAGCCGGCCCAGCCGCTCGCGATCTTCGTACGGGAGCCGAAGGTGCCCTTGCCGGTGCCGTTCTGCCGGTAGAGGTTGCCCGCGGTGTCCCGGGCGACGATGTCGGCCCTGCCGTCGCCGGTGATGTCCCCGACGCCGACGACCGCGTTGTACGAGCCGCCCCAGTTGCCGGCGATCTTCACCCGGGACGTGAAGGTTCCCTTGCCGGTTCCGTTGAGGCGGTAGAGATTGTCGGCCTTGTCCTGGAGGAGGAGGTCGCCGATGCCGTCGCCGTTGAGGTCTCCGGCGCCGACGATCTTCTTGTAGCCCTTCCAACTGTCGTAGAGCTTGACGCGCGAGGACAACTTGCCGGTGCTGGTGCTCTTGTAGAGGTAGACGGCTCCCGTGGAGGCATTGCGCGCGATCAGGTCGGGACGGCCGTCCTTGGTCACGTCACCGGGCGCGGTCAGGACGTCGTACTGGGTCCAGCCGCTGCTGCCGAGTGTGGTGTACGGCGTCGACGGCTTCAGCGCCGCCCCGCAGGCCGGCTTGTAAAGGCGCAGGGCGCCGTTGCTCAGCCGGACCAGGACGTCGTTGCAGCGGTCGCCGCTGAGATCGCCGAGGGGCACGGCTCTGACCGAGGTCGACCAGCCACTCGCCGACACCTTCCCGGAGAACTTCCCGGCCCCGTCCCCCTGCTGGAAGGTGAGCGCCCCCGAGGAGTTCAGCGTCAGGAGGTCTCCCACACCGTCGGGCAGCGACGAGCCGCCGACGTGGTCCCGCCACACCGCCGCGCCACCCGTCAGCCGAACCGTGCCGGACTGGACGAACGCTGCACCCTGCCCGTCCGCCGGCACAGCCGTCAGCGTCCAGGTGTACGAGCCGTTGGGAATCAGTCCGCCCGTCGTGCCACGGCCGTCCCATGTCGTCGCGATCGAGTACGTGGCCGGTCCGCCCCTGCGCGTGGCGACGACGCGGCCCGTGGCCTTGTGGCGTATCTCCACCTTCCAGGAGGCCGCCGGTTCGGACAGCCACCATTCGCCGCGCCAGGAGAGCGGCGTCGCGTCCGTCTCCACCCGCGCGGTGACGTTCCGGTAGGGAGAGACCAGGGCCGCCTCGGGTCGCCCGGTGTTCAGGACGTGGACGGCCTGGTCCGGTGTGGAGTACGCGAGATCACCGTTGCGCGGGTCGAGCGCCACGAGCCCCGCGGTGTCGGTTGCCCACCGCTGGACGGCCGCCCCGGTCTGCAGGCCGTAGACACCGAGCCCCTGCCCGGCCCGGACGGCGACGACACCGTCGCCGAGGTGGGCCTGCCCGGCGGAGGGAAGCGGGATGCTCTTCCTGGACTGGAGGTCGTAGACGCCTGCGGCGTCCGGAGCGTTGCTGACGTTGCACTTCCAGTACAGCCATCGGCCGACAGCCTGAAGATCGACCATGGAGGAGCACCTGGTGCTCACCGCGAAGGACGTCAGCGAGGTCCCGGTGCGCGCGTCCTTGGCGGTCACCGTGCCGCCCGGGGTCGAGGACCACAGAGTGGTCCCCCAGATCGCACCCGTCTGATACGGCTCCTTGTGCAGGACCTTGCCGGAGTGGATGTCGACGACCCGGAGTTCCCGGCCGCCGCCCGCAGGTGTGCCGTCGACCAGCACCAGGCTCTCGGATGCCCCCACGATCCTCGTCTGTGCCTCGGATTCGTCGAAGGAATCCTGGAGGCCCGTTTCGATGGGAGTGCCGGGAAACGTCTCGCCCTTGCCCACGACGAACAGCTTGGGCTGCCAGTCGCCGCCCACGCTCACTGCCCCGCGGTACACGGTCCGGCCGTCCCCGGTGGGATACAGCTCGGGGCACAGTCCGTAGCCGGCGCTGCACTTGTCGTACGGGGCCGGCAGGCCGCCGACCCGCACACGTTCGCCGTATCCGGGCGCGGTTTCGGTGAGCAGGCGCTGGTACGCAAAGGTGGCTCGATCGCCGTACTCCAGGGTCGTGACGGTGCCGTGATCCAGCGTCAGCCGCTGGAGCTGCATCGGGACCGGCAGGATGCGGAGCACACGAGTCGCGTGCGGTACGGCGTCCGCCCCGGCAGTGATGTCCTGGTAGCCGTAGTCCTGCGCGGACCGGCCGCCGACGATCTGAAGGCCGCCGTCCGGTCGGACGGCGACACGGTCCGCCACCGCACGGGCGAGAAGCGTCCGCTCGCCGGAACCGTCGAAGGGGACGGCCACGACTCTCCAGACGGACGCCTGGTAATCCTTCTGGCCGAGCGAAGGGTCGTAGCGGCCCACGATCAGCGAGTCGCCGACGACGCCGAGAACCTTGGCGTCCGTGAGGCTGACCTGGACCTCGCGCAAAGGGGTGTCGAACCGGCCCTGCTCATAGATCCGCACGCCGCCGGCCTGGGGGGTGACCAGATGGAGAGCGGTCACCACGGAATTCCCGTACACCGTGCCGTACGGCAGAAACGTGGCTTCCGCGGTGCGGAGATCGACCCATGCGTACTGTGCTACGTCGTCTCCGGGGACCTTCAGAAGCGAGAGGAACCCATGGACGCCGGCTCGCCCGACATTGATGACGTAGGCCCCCTCGGGAAGGCCTGTCACTCGACGGTCCTCCGTGGTCCCGTTCTCATCGGTCAGCAGATGAAACTCGGTCCACTTCCCGTCGGCACCTCCGCCCTCGGTGACCACGGTGGTCCCGATCGTTCTGCTGTACTTCTGCCCCTTGGGGACAGTGACGGTTGTGGTCTCGTCGGTGACCATGTTCCGCAGCAGTACGTCGCCCGTGGCCCCGCCGGGCGGCAGCGCCACTACGTCCGATGCCGTTCCGTAGTACTCCACAGGGTCGTACAGATGCGTGCCCTCGAGCTTCCGGGTCGAGCCGTCCGCGCCCGTCCACTCCAGGCCGGAGGGACCGTTAGTGGTGGTGGCGGAGTGCAGGAACCCGGAAGTCCCGGCGCTCACCACATAGCCGGAGTCCGGTGTGACGCGCATGGTCGCGGCAATCGTGGTCCTGCTGAACGTCCCGGCATCGGCGGAAGCGGTCCAGGAGGCCGGACCGGCAGCCAGCGACAGAGACACGACCGCTGTGGCGGCGACGAGACTCAGACGTGCAGAGGCATGACGAGCCAACTGGACCCTCCCTAGGTACCCGAGACGGGACGTGCACCGCTCTCCGGCGCCCCTGGCCCCCCGGCCAACGCACCCGTCTCACAAATGGCCTGATCCTACAGTCCCTTCACAGCTCCTCGGAGAGTGTTTGCTGACCGTGTGCGGCGCCGGTCGCACCGACGCGCCGCGCGAGTACAAGCACCCGGCCACCGAAGAACGACCGGCGGCACCTGCAACACCGCCAGGGCGTCTACGACGACCGCGGCTCTCCCACCCTGCCGACCGGCTTCCGGAGGGCCGGGTTTGCCTGGAAGGCCGGATGACGCCTGCAGTGAACCCCCAGGACCTCTCTGGACAACCCGACGGCGACAGCGAGGAGCGTGCTGACCGAGCAGTGCCCGGGCACGGCCGAAGACGAAACGCCCCGATGTCAGCCGGTCAAGTGACGCTGGATCCAGTCGGCGGCGGTCCTGCGGAATGCCCGGCGGTTGTCCGCCCGCCGGAAGTAGTGACCCTCGTCGCGCAGGACGAGGAGTTCCGCCTCCACCCCACGCTCCCGGGCCGCCCGCACGAACTGCTCGGACTCGCCCGGCGGCACGTTGGTGTCGTGCTCGCCGTGCACGGCCAGCAGCGGCACGCGCAGCGCGTCGATGCGGCTCATCGGCGACAGCACCCGCAGCAGCTCCCGGTCACGGTCCGGATGCCCGTACTTGTGTGCGGCCGACTGCGCCAGCCACGGCTCGGTGCCCGCGAAGAACGTCGCGAAGTTCGACATCCCGCACACCGGGACGCCGGTGCGGAACAGCTCCGGATGCCACACGAGGGACGCCATGACCAGATAGCCGCCGTAGGAGTGGCCCATCACGGCCAGCCGGACCGGGTCGGCCAGGCCCTCCAGGACAACGTGCGCCGCGCAGTCGGCGACGTCGTCGATCGCGGCGAACCGGCCCCTGCCGAGATCCGCGTCGACGAAGGAACGGCCGTAACCGGAGGAGCCGCGCACATCGGGGGCGAAGACGTCCAGTCCCCGGCCCAGCAACTCGTGGTAGAGCGGATCGAACACCGGGCGCTCCTGCTCCTCCGGGCCGCCGTGCAGATGCAGGACGCACGGCGCGGCCTCCCTCGGCGAGCGTCCCCGCGCCCGGTAGTACCAGCCGCCGAGGCCCAGTCCGTCCCGGGCGAGGGGCCGCACCGGCACCGGCCGTACGGGACGGTGAACGCCGGGGGCGACGACGTCCTCGTCCCGTGAGGACCACGGGGTGCGCAGCTCGGCGCCCTGGGGCAGCCACCACACACCGGGCCGGCGCAGCGATCCCGACAGCGCCACGACGGGCGCGTCCGGGTCCGCTGTGACTGCCACGCGGGTGACGACCTCGTGCGGAAGCGGCACGGCGCGGGACGGCTCGAGGGCCGTCCCGGGCACCGGGACCAGTGGGGCCACCTCCAGCTCACTGACGCCGCGCACGTTCCAGACCAGCACCGCGCCGCGGCCGTCACGGTCCAGAGCCAGCAACTCCAGCCCGCTGCCGTCGCGTTGGGCGGCCACCGTCAGACCGAGCCGTCCTCCCCGCGGGTCGAGGGCGACCGCGTACAGGGCGGCGTACTCACGTTCGTGGTCGCTGCGCAGCCACAGCGTACGGGCGTCCGGCGCGAACGCGCCGATCCACGGGTCGCCGTCGGCGACCGGCACCGCGCAGGTCACCCGCAGATCCCGGGTGCGCACGACCAGGGCCTCCCGCCTGGCCCGCGGCCCCCGGCGCACCAGCGCCAGTCGCCCGTCCCTGCTGATGTCGCACACGCGCAGGGTGGCGGCCTCCCGTTCGCTCGCCAGCAGCACGGGTGCGGCCGAGCCGTCGGGGTCGACGAGGTACGCCGACAGCGTCCTGGGCGCGGGTTCGGCCGTGGCCGCATCGCGGTCCGCTGCGGCGGAGACGGTGGTGACGTGACCGGTCGGCGGCGCGGGGCGGGACGGTGCGCCCAGGAGAGTGGCGCGACCGTCCCGTGCGGTCCAGCCCTCCGGGTGAACCGTCGCGGCAGCGCCGGAGACGGGCGAGGCAGGGGAGGCGGCGCCCGCGCCAGGACCGGCGGCACCGCTCTGCCCGGCGCTTCCGGCGCCGGCCTCCGCACCGGCCGGTGGAGGGTACGCGGGGGCCTCGGCGACCGTCACCGCGAGCGCGGAACCGTCGTGCGTCCAGCAGCCGAGGTACGCCGAGCTCCCCGGCTCGCCGCCCGCCAAGACCCGCCGCCCCGTGCCGTCGGGGCGCACGCACAGCACACGCGTGTGCTCGCTGCCCCCCGGTGCGGTGGTGTAGGCGATCCACCGCCCGTCGGGCGACCAGGCGACCTCGGCCACCGGATCCGGTTCGGCATCCAGCAGATGCACGTCGTCGCTGTCGACCGGCCCCTCCCACAACTGAGGCACCCCGCCCCGGTCGCAGATGAACGCGACATGGCGCCCACCGGGATCCACCGAGGGGTACCAGCAGCCGTGCGAGACGAGCACCCGGGGCACGGCGTCCAGCGGCACGGCCGCGTCCGGTACCAACAGAGCCTCGGGCGCGGCCTGCGCCTCGCCGTCCCCCGCAGGCCCGGAAAGCTCGCCGGCCACGGTCGCCGAGCGCTCCGCGCCGGGCTCTGACGGCTTTGTCGGCGACTGGTCGGCCACGCCCTCGTACGGGTGCGGCCGGTCCGTGGTGCTCCCTGCGGCGTACGGCCCGTCCGTGGCGCTCCCTGCCGGATGCGGCCGGCTCCGAGGTGGCGACGGGGTGCGCACCGGATCCGCACCGTGCTCCGTCCGCATCGGTCGTGGCGGATCCGCCGCGGCCACGGCCCGGCCGCTCCACACGGGGTCCTCTTCCTCGCCGGTCCGGTCGCCTCCCGCGAAGCGTGCCTCGCCCTCGGCTGCCCACTCTCTGCGGACGGGGCCTCTCCCGTCGCGGGTTCGGCGGGGCCATGAACGACCCGGCGCGCTCCGGGTCCGGTCGGTCCAGTTCCCCTCCCGGCCGCCAGGTGGGGGGTTCGCCCCGTCTCCGGTTCGGCGTCGGGGCTCGGGGCCGGCCGCGCCTTTCGGCCGGCCGGGCTCGGAGCGGTCTGCCGGGTCTGCCGTGATCCCGGCCCGGTCGCCACGTGGGACGTCCGCCGTGGTCTCGGCCGGTTCCTCCCGGGCAGGGCCCGCCCGGTCCTCGGCCGGGCCGGTCCCGTGGCGGTCCGTGCCGGTCCGGTCGGGCCGCGGGCCCTCCGTCGCGCTCCCGGGCCTGTCGGGGCGTGGGCGCCGTGGCGCGTCACTCGGCGTGGCAGCCCGAACGCCCCCCTCGGCGCCCCCGGCCGGGCCCGGTGGGAAGGAGGGTTCGCCGGTCAGTGGATCTCGTGGGTCTGTAGCCATATTTCCAGCAAGGCAACCTGCCACAGCGCGTTCGCCCCGCGCTTGGTGCGGTGGGCGTCGGGCGCGGCGAGCAGTTCGTCGACGTAACTCCGGCGGAACAGCCCGCGGGCCCGCGCCTCGGGGGCGGAGAGGGCCTCGCGGACGCGTTGCAGCACCGGCCCGGCCATGTGCTTGATCGCCGGGACCGGGAAGTAGCCCTTGGGCCGGTCGACGACCTCCCGCGGCAGGACCTGGCGGCCCACCGCCTTCAGCACGCCCTTCCCGCCGTCCGCGAGTTTGAGCCCGGGCGGACACGCGGCCGCCAGCTCGACCAGTTCGTGGTCGAGGAACGGCACGCGGGCCTCCAGACCCCAGTCCATGGTCATGTTGTCGACCCGTTTGACCGGGTCGTCGACCATCATCACGTGCGTGTCCAGCCGCAGGTCCGCGTCCAGGGCGGTCTCGGCGCCCGGCACGGCCATGTGCGCCCGCACGAAGTCGCCGGACACGTCGTGGCCGGGCAGCACCGAGGGGTCCAGCATGCGCGCGAGATGGGCGTGCGGGCGGTCGAAGTACGTCTCGGCGTACGCGGCGGCCGCCCGGTGCCGGGGCACGCGCGCCATCTCCGGGTACCAGTGGTAGCCGGCGAAGACCTCATCGGCGCCCTGTCCGCTCTGCACGACCTTGACCTCCTTGGCCACCTGCTCGGACAGCAGGTGGAAGGCGACGACGTCGTGGCTGGTCATGGGCTCGCTCATGGCCTGGACGGCTCCCTCCAGGGCCTGCGACACCCGGTCGGAGGGGACTATCAGCTGGTGGTGGTCGGTGCCGAAGCGACGCGCCATCAGGTCGGAGTAGTGGAACTCGTCCCCCTCCTCCCCTCCTTCGGACTCGAAGCCGACACTGAAGGTGGCCAGGTCGCACTGTCCCTCGTCGGCCAGCAGCGCCACGATGAGGCTGGAGTCCAGGCCGCCCGACAGCAGCACACCCACCGGTACGTCGGCGACCATCCGGCGCCGCACGGCCGTGCGCAGCGCCTCCAGGACCGCCTCCGTCCAGTCCTCCGCGGTCAGGCCGGCGTGCTCGGGGCGGCGCGTGTAGACCGGCTGCCAGTAGCAGTGGTCGCGGTACGTGCCGTCCGCCTCGACGACCCGGACGGTGGCCGGCGGCAGTTTGCGCACGCCGTTGAGGACGGTGCGGGGCGCGGGCACGGTCGCGTGCCAGCTGAAGTATTGGTGCAGTGCGACAGGGTCGATGGAGGTGTCCACCCCTCCGGCCGCCAGCAGCGCGGGCAGCGAGGAGGCGAACCGGAGCCGTCCGGGCGACTCCGCGAGGTACAGCGGCTTTATGCCCAGCCGGTCGCGGGCCAGGACCACCTTCCCGCTGTCCTGCTCGACGATCACGAAGGCGAACATGCCCACGAAGTGTTCGACGCACGAAACGCCCCACTCCCGGTACGCCTTCAGCACCACCTCGGTGTCGGACTCCGAGAAGAACTGATAACCCCGCGAGGCCAGCTCGCGGCGCAGCTCACGGTAGTTGTAGACGCACCCGTTGAACACGCCGACGACCCGCGCCCGGGGGTCGGCCATGGGCTGCGCGCCGCTGTCCGTCAGGTCGATGATCTTCAACCGCCGATGGCCGAGTGCGAAGGGTCCCTGCGACCACAGTCCGCGGCCGTCGGGCCCGCGGGGCGCGAGCCGGTCGGTCATGCGCTCGACGGCGGCCAGGTCCGGCTGCCGGCCGTCGAGCCGGACCTCGCCGCTGAGCCCGCACATCAGGCGGACCTCCCTTCCGCGGCGGCCTCCCCGGCTGCCGCAGGAGGTCTGCCGTCCGTTACGGACGCGCTGCCATCCGTTACGGACGCGCAGGAAGGCCGGACGGCGGCCGGGAGGGTCGGGCGGCCGGCGATGGTCGCGGGAGCGGGAACGTGGGACATGGCACTGACCACTCTCCTGGGGCGGTCGTCGGGCACCGCCGGTGACAGACGGCATGCGGGGCGGGCGGACATGGGATCGGCCCGTCAGAACGCGGCGCCTCCGGCGACCGGGCTGGGACGGGGGGTGCGCGCGGGGCGGGCCGGCGCTGCCGCGCGCGGACCGGCCGCGCCGCGGGTCTCGGCGACCAACAGGTCGATGCTGGCGAGCAGGTCCTCGCCCTCGGCCGCCTGCCGCAGCCGGCGCGCGGCACTGCCGTCGGCCAGAGCCCGCGTGAGCAGTTCGTGCACGGTCTCCCAGTCGCCGGACGCCTCCAGCGCGGGGCGCAGCCGGGCCGCCATGCCGTGCAGCACCCTGTGGGCGGGGACGGCGCGCCGGGTGACCGGGTCGACCAGTACGCCTTCCAGGCCCGAGCGGGCGGCTCGCCAGGTTGCTGCCCGAAGCCACTCGTGGTGGCCGTCGCACCGGCCACCGTCCCCGCGGGCCAGCCGGTCGCACGCGTCCCGGACCAGCGCCCGGAAGAGCCCCGCGACCAGCACGACCGTCTCCACGCGCGGACAGGCGTCGCAGATCCGCAGCTCCAGCGTGCGCTGGTGCGCGGAGGGCCGTACGTCCTGGTACGCCATACCGGCATCGCTGATGACGCCCGAGCGGATCAGCTCCTCCAGCGCCGCGTCGTACGCGGCCGCGTCGGCGTAGCAGCCCGGTGGCCCGGCGGTGGGCCAGCGCTGCCACAGCATGGTTCGCCAGCTCGCGTAGCCGGTGTCCGCGCCGAGCCAGAACGGCGAGCTGGCGGACAGCGCGAGCAGCGGCGGCAGCCACGGCGAGACCAGGCACATGGCTCGTACGGCGGTGTCCCGGTCGGGTATGTCGACGTGCACCTGTGCGCTGCAGACGAGCTGTTCGTCGGCGACCCTGCGGTACTCGTCGGCCATGTGCCGGTAGCGGCGCCCGGCGGTGACGTTGCGGGGGCTCGGCCGGCCCAGCGGCACGGTGCCGGCGGCCACCGTGACGAGGCCGAGCGAGGAGGCCGTCGCGTCCAGCAGCCGCCGTGATCGGGCCAGCTCCGCCAGGAGGGCGCCGAGGGTGTCGTGGACCGCGCTGTTGCTCTCCACGACCGACTGCTGGAGCTCGGTGGTGAACCCGGGCCTGTGCAGCCGGTCGAGTACGGCGCGGGCGCGGGGCACCAGCCGACCGCTCTCCACGTCCAGCACGTGGAACTCTTCCTCTGCCCCGATGCGCAGTGTCACGTCACGTTCTCCCCTTGCCTGGGCGATCACTGGGCCGTCGCGCCCGCATCCCGCCGGGGGCCATAGCGGCTCCGGGAGCTCCGAGTGCCCACGCCGGGACCTTCGCAAGCCTCTCGCCCCCTCCGTCGCTCGGCCGTCCGGGCCCGCCGGCCGCGCGTCCGGCGTCCTCGTGCAGGGCAGCGCCGGAAAAGTTCGGCCGGGACCGGGGAAAATCCGTGGCAGTCGGCGGGCACGATGCCGGGATGGCCCGCGGGGGGACCGGACGTCGGTACACCGACCCGGTACTGGTCCTGACCAGCTGCCCGATGCTTGCCCAACTGCCTGTACAACGCTCGGCCAGGCCGCGGCCGAACTCCTGGAGTCAGCGCCGGAGCCAGCCGTACAGCACGGGATCCGAGAGATCGCCGGACGAGTGCGGGCCGCCGAAGAACCACCCGAGCTCGTGCCGCCTGCCGGCAAGGTGGGCCACAGTCTCTACGTCGGAGTCGGCTTCGTGGTACCGCCGGGCTGCTGGGACGTCGCGGACGAGAACCACGGTCAGCCAGCTCGCTCGGGGAGTACCGCCTACGCCACGAACCCCCGCCGTCTCCACCGCGCAACATGAGGCCGCCCGGGTGACGATGGACGTGTACTGACGTGACCACGCTGCTCCCCGGAGGAGGCAGGCGTCATGACATCTCCTACCGATTCCCCAGGCCCCGTTCCCCCGCGCGGCACCGTGCCGCAAGAGGGTCCCCTGGCCGGAGGCATGGCCGCTTTGGCGAACATGGGCTGGCAGATCCTGCTCACCATGGGCCTCGCCAGCATCGCCCTGGGCGTCATCGCCCTGGTCTGGCCGGGCGCGACGCTGCGGGTCGCCGGTGTGCTCTTCGGCGTCTATCTGCTGGTCACCGGTGTCTTCGAGCTGGCCGGCGCCTTCGGCACGCACGTGCCCCGGCATCTTCGCGTACTGCATTTCATCACCGGCGCGGCCTCCATCCTGCTGGGACTGATCGCCTTCCGGGGCCCCCTGGAGTCGACTCTGCTGCTCGCCCTGTGGATCGGCTTCAGCTGGCTGCTGCGCGGCACCACCGAGACGGCCGCGGCGGCCTCCGCCCAGGAGATACCGGCGCGCGGCTGGCACGTGGCCTTCGGCATCATCGGGTCCCTGGCGGGAGTCGTGATGATCATCATGCCGTTCGCCTCGATCGCGACACTGACCCTGGTCGTGGGCGTCATGGCCATCGTTCTGGGCCTGACCGAAGTGATCCGCGCCATCAGGACACGCGTCGAGATCGGCCACCTCGCCGCGGGTACGACCCCCCAGCGGCGGCCCCTGTTCCACGCCCGTCCGCACCCCCAGCACTGACCGGCGGAGTCGGATCGGGCGTCCAAAACCCCCTGGGCCCCTCCAGCGAGGCGATGGCCGCCGGCTGACTCGCCGTTGCGGTCCGCGTGCGGTTCCGCCTCTGCACGGCGGTGATACGAGGCACGAGCACGGGCGGCCCTGCCCTCCCCCAGCCGGTCGAGTACGCCTTGGACACACCGTCGACGAGCTAAATCCGTGCGGCTGCAGGTCTTGCCGGAGGCTGACGGCACGCCGCGGCCCTCGTCCCTCGCTGGTTGAGGTTCTGCCTGACAGTGGCAGGCCATCGAGCTCAAGTGGCATATCTGCCGGTGACACCGGCCCTCGGGCTGTCCGCCCGGGCCCCCAACCGGCACCGGCAGCGCCCGTCCCCACGAGGGCCGCGGCGAAAACGGGACCGCGTGGGCGCCCGCTACTGCAGGCTCCGGAAGTCGTCGAGCCAGGCGTAGCCCGGCGCCGACATCCCGGCTCCGCGCGGCTGGACAGTGAGGGTGGCGAACACGCTGTTGAGCAGCCACGGCGGCTTGTTCGCGTTCCAGCCCGCCGTCATCGACGGCACCTGCCGGAACCCGTACATCGCGACGGCGAGCCGACCCGTGCTCCGGAACCGCGCCATCTCGTCTCGCAGCAGGTGCTTCTTTGACTCGAACCACGGGCTCTCAGCGAGCAGGTCGTCCCACTCGCGCGACGGCAACGGGTGCGCGATCGCGTCACCGATCACCTGCCACACCTGGGTGTCGGGGGCATAGCGGTACCGCTCCGCGAACGTGGCCGGGATCCGGTCGGTCATGTGCTTCTGCCAGTACCAGACCAGGGAGAACTCCGTCACCAGGAATGTCTGGTCGGAGCGCAGGCGGGGCAGGGTGTAGTCGAGGAACGGCTGGATCGCGTCCTCGTCGGGCACATGCGGATGCAGGTCGACGCCCTCGAGCTCCGGCGTCTCGCGAACGAATCTGAGGTACCGCTCCACCGCCGGAGTGCGGTTGGCCGGTATGTCCAGCCGGTTCAGGGCGCCCATGTACAGGTGGGTGGGACACGCGGACCCGCACAGCCGCTCCCGCGCCTCGATCACGTGCCGAGCGACGGTCTCGTAGAACCGGTTGAGCCGCTCATCGCGCTCGGCCGGGATGCTCTCGACGAACGGTTCGTTGCCGATGGTGACGATGTCGGCGGTGCCGAGTACCAGCGGCAGCACCCGGTCCAGACGGGCCAGCTCCGCATCCATGGCTTCCGTGCCCGGCTGCGGGAACGAGCGGCCGGCCAGCGGGAACTTCAGGCTCAGCACGGTGTGAAGCCCTCGCGCGTGTGCGTCGTGGAGGGCCACAATCGTGCCGCTCCGCTCGGGCGGCACCTGGTCGGCCTCGGGCAGGGCGTAGAACCCCCGGACCCAGTCGGCGCGCGCCGTGCGCAGCTCCGGGTAGTCGAGCTGGTCGAGGTTTTCGTTGAAGTTCGCCCCCAGCACCCCCAGCGCCGGCAAGGGTGCGGCCTGGCCGTCATATCCGGCCACGGCCGATGCCCCGCCCCCGGAGAGCGAGACGACGAGCGTAGTGGCACAGGCGGCGAACATGGACAGTACACGTCGGTGTCGCGACATTGTGCGGCTCCTTCCGGGCTCAGCCCTGCAGAGTGCGGCCGTGGTGCCGCCGTTGGACGGAGATGCGGTTGTCCTCGGGGCCCGTCCATTCAAGGCGCACGACGCCGGGCGCCGCCGACTCGTCGAGGCCCGACGGGTCGGACCAGTAGCCCGCGTTGGGGTTGCGGAGGAACGCCGCCCACCGGGAGGCTCGCGGTGTGAGCGCAGAGAGCACCCGCTGCTCGTGCAACCGCCGCGCCTCTGCTGGGACTTGGGCCGTCGCTGACATGCAGGCGAGGGTAGACAGGCCAGGAATTTTCCGGCAACGACCTGACAGAATGTCTTCTCGCTTCGGTACGGGCACCGCAAGAACCTGGGCGGGACGGGGCGCTCGTCGACGGCATACCGCGGGTGGGGACGCCGTCCAGGTCACCCCACCCGCGGTCCACCCGCGGTCAGCTGTTCGTCCCGCCTCCAGCAGCCTGCGCCCTGTCGTACATCCATGCCGCCGTCGAGGAGGCGCGTCTCGAGTCCGGCCGCCACGACTCGGATGTGATGCTGCGGGGCTGCGCAGCCGTGCTGCCGCCGGACCCGGCAGGCTCCACATTCGCGCCATGCAGGGATGCGCGGCCGCGTCCCCTTGACGGGAGCATCCGAGGCGTATCGGTGTTGTCCGAGCAAATAACCAGGGGCGTCGGCCTGGCAGCCTGATCGTCACCCCTGCTGTCGGCCCTTCATCCGTGGGATATCAGGCGCTACTTCGCTTGTTATGCAGATCACATACGCCTCGGGGAAGGCTGGACCTGGTTTTCCTGTTCGGACAAGTAATGGCATCGCGGAGAGCCCGCGCGGCCGTGTGACACGCCCCTTTCCCACGAAAAGAGACGACGATGTCGAAGGCATTCGAGCCCTACGAGCTGGGTGGCAAGCTCCTGGCCAACCGCCTGGTGATGGCGCCGATGACCCGCAGCCGCGCTTACGGTCCCGGCCAGAGCCCCATGCCGTTGATGGCCGACTACTACGCGCAGCGCGCCTCCGCCGGGCTGATCGTCACCGAGGGCGTCCAGCCCTCCAGGGTCGGCCAGGGCTACCCCGACACCCCCGGCATCCACACCGCCGGGCAGGTCGCTGCCTGGCGGAAGGTGACCGACGCCGTGCATGCCCAGAGTGGCGCGATCTACCTCCAGATCATGCACACCGGACGGGTCGGCCACCCCGCGCTGACGGGCCTGCAACCCGTCGGCCCCTCCGCCGTCGCGGCCGCCGGGCAGGTGTACACCCACGAAGGCCCCCAGGACTTCGTCACCCCGCACGAACTGACCGACGCCGAGATCCGCGCCACCATCGCCGACTACGCCACCGCCGCCCGAAACGCCATCGAGGCCGGCTTCGACGGCGTCGAACTGCACGGCGCCAACGGGTATCTCATCCACCAGTTCCTCGCCCCGAACAGCAACCAGCGCACCGACGAGTGGGGCAGCAGCCCCGAGAAGCGCATCCGCTTCGCCGTGGAGACCACCAAGGCCGTCGTCGAAGCCATCGGCGCGGACAAGGTCGGCTTCCGCCTCTCCCCGGGCAACCCCTACAACGACATCGACGAGTCCGACACCGCCGACGCCGAGGCCACCTACACCGCCCTGGTCGAGGCGCTCGCCCCGCTGAACCTCGCCTACCTGCACCAGTTGGAGGCCCCCGGCGTACGTGACCTGACGCTCCGGCTGCGCAAGGCATGGCCCACGGCCTTCATCCTCAACCCCTTCACCGGCCAGGAGCCCACCGGACCGGCCGAGCTGGAACTCGTCGAGAACGGCACCGCCGACCTGATCGCCTACGGCGCCCTCTTCCTCGCCAACCCCGACCTGCCCGCCCGCCTGGCCCAGGGCGGCCCGTTCAACACCCCCGACCCCGCCACCTTCTACGGCGGCCACGAGAAGGGCTTCACCGACTACCCCACGCTGGAGGAGGCCCACGCCTGACGGTTCGGCGACGGACCCGAGCACGCCGGGCATGCCGCACCTGAGCACATACCCTGCTCTCAGGATGCGGACCCGAGGGCCTGCGCGCGGCAGTCGGCCTCGACTCCGGCTGCCGCGCGCAGGCTCCGGCAAGGACGGCCGCGCGGGAGAAAGCAGAAGGCAGCACCATGGAATCCGAGGCAACGCCCCAGGTCCCCGAGACCGGGGAACTCCCCGAGGCCGCACGCCGCGGACCGATCAGCCATACGATCTTCCGGGTGGCCCGCCTGCACCGCATGCTCGCCGGCCACCTGCTGCGCGAGGTCGGTCTGCACCCGGCCCAGGAGCTGGTCATGATGCAGCTGTGGGACCGCGGCCGAATGCGCCAGACCGACCTGGCCCGACACGTCGGCGCCGACGCCGCCACCATGACCCGCACCATCCAGCGCCTGGAGAAGGCCGGCTTCGTGCGCCGCGTGCGCTCCACCAGCGACAAGCGCTCCGTCCTGGTCGAACCCACCGCCGCCAGCCAGGCCCTGCGCCAACAGGTCGAAGACCTCTGGGCCCGCCTCGAGGACTACGTCGCCGGCGACCTCACCGACGCCGAACGCGACGAGACCCTCGGCGTCCTCGAACGTCTCGAAACCAACCTGGCCGCCCACATCGGCGACGCCGAACCGCCCTCACGCCCCGGCGCCTGACCGGCCGATCGGTGGGCGGACGGACGCGCCGCACGGCCCGGGCAGCAGGCCCTCGGAGGGCTTCGGTCAGGCCAGCCCGGTCACGCGACCGATGCCAGGACGGGAGCGACGGGACATGACGGGGCTGACTGCTCAGCCCACACGATCTTCCCGGCGGGGGTGAAGCGGGTTCCCCACCGCTCGGCGAACTGGGCGACGAGGAAGATTCCGCGACCGCCTTCGTCCGTGGATGTTGCGTAGCGCAGGTGCGGGGAGGTGCTGCTCCCGTCGCTGACCTCCATCACCAGGTTGGTTTCGCGCAGAAGACGCAGGTGGACAGGGGGTGCCCCGTACCGGATGGCGTTGGTGACCAGCTCGCTGAGGATCAGTTCGGTGGTGAATGCCGTCTCCTCCTCCAGGTTCCAGTCGGCCAGCCTCGCGGACACCTCGGCGCGCAGGGCGGACACCGCGGTAGGAGAGGCCGGGATGTCCCATTCGGCGATACCGTCACGTGGGAACGCGCGGGTGCGGGCGATCAGGAGAGCGACGTCGTCGATTGGACGGGCGGGGAGCACCGCCTCCAGGATCCTCTCGCACGTCTCCTCCGGGTCGGCCCCCGCGCCGGAGAGCGCGTCGCGCAGCAGCTTCAGGCCGGTGCCGATGTCGCGGTGCCGGTCCTCGAGGAGCCCGTCGGTGTACAGGACGAGCTGCGTGTCCTCCGGCAGCTGCCGCTCGACAGCCTCAAAGCGCAGGCCGCCTATACCGAGCGGGGGACATTCGGGCAGGTCGAGAATCTCCGCGCGGCCGTCCGGATGGACGATGGCGGGCGGAAAGTGACCGGCTCTTGCCATCGCGCAGCTACAGGAGACCGGGTCGTAGATCGCATACAGGCACGTAGCCGCGACGATCCCATCCGCACCGGCGCCCGCCTCCGCATCCATCTCGAGAACCACGTCGTCGAGGCGGGCCAGCAGTTCGTCGGGCGGCAGGTCAAGGGTGGAGAAATTACGGACCGCGGTGCGCAGGCGACCCATGGTGACCGCAGAGCTCAGGCCATGGCCGACCACGTCACCGACCACAAGAGCGGTGCGGAAGCCTGGAAGTGGGATCAGGTCGAACCAGTCCCCGCCGACATCGGCCTCGGCCGGCACGTACCGGTACGCCGCCCGGACGGCACTGGTGTCCGGCAGCAGATGGGGCAGCAGGCTGCGCTGCAGGGTGGTGGCGATGGTTCGCTCGCGGCTGTAGCGGCGAGCCAGCTGAGAGACCGCAAGGCCGACGACGAGCAGCAGCCCGGCGGTGATGATGTCGTCCGAGTTGTTTATGTAGGTGAAACTCGCGTACGGAGTGGTGAAGAAGAAAACGAACCACACGGCGGCGGACAGGGCCGTGAGGACCGCAGCCCCACGGTTGCCGAGGGCGGCCACCGCCGCGACGACCAACGTCAGGATCAGGACCACGTTGGTGGCGGACAGGGTCCCTCGGAGGGGAAGCAGCAGCAAACAGACGGCGAGCGGGGCCGCTACTGCCGCAAGGAGCGCGGTCAGCCCCCTGACCAGATCACGAGGCATGCCACACCTCCCGTCTCTCCGGTGTAGCAGGACTCCCATGGCGCTGCCAGTCGTTCCCCCCGGCGCGCCGGCTCCGGCGTTGATCCGGATACCGCGCGCGTTGGTCGTCCAACGCGCCGGACCGCACAAGCCCTGGGCCTCGAGGAGCGCGGCGGCCGGCGTGTCTGCGGCCTCCACTGGGCCAAGGACATCAGTGCCGCCGAGCCCGGGGAAGTCCCGGTGGTCCATCCGGCGCGGCAGCTACAGCGCGGAGCAGGATAACCTGGTCCGCCGCCTCCTGCGCTGGGAGGTCGGCGCGTACGGTGTCCCTGTGATCGGGTCGGTCGAGCGGGCGGTCGTCGCGCTGAGCCGAGTCCGACTGCTCAACCTGCGGCGCGATGGAACGACGCGGGAGAGCTGAGACGTGAGGATCCCGACCACGTTGCCCACCTCGAAGCACTCCAGCCGTCCCGCGGCCGCGCTCGCCCTCATCGCTGTGGCCACGTTCCTGTCGATGAGTGTCTGGTTCTCCGCATCGTTCGTCGTACCTCAGCTGAAACAGGTGTGGGGCCTCACCAGTGGCGAGAGCTCGCTCATGACGATCGCGGTGCAACTCGGGTTCGTGACCGGCGCCCTCGCCCTCGCAGCGACCGGCCTCGCCGACGCCTACCCCGGACGGCGCCTGATGTGCGTTGGAGCGCTCGGCGCGGCCGCGGTGAACCTGGTCCTGCTGTGGGCGCCCGGCTTCGCCGCCGCCGTGCTGATCAGAGCGCTGACCGGGGCCTGTCTCGCCGCCGTCTACCCGCCGGCGTTGAAGGAGGTGTCATCGTGGTTCCAGCGCGGGCGCGGCACTGCTCTGGGAATCATGATCGGGGCGCTCACCCTCGGCTCAGCAACTCCTCAACTGATCAAGGCGTCCGGCGGCCTGGGGTGGCACATCGTGATCGCCGCGACTTCCGCTCTGACCGCCCTCGGCGGCCTGACCACACTCCTCATCCGCAGTTCAGGACCGTTCCCCTTCCCCAAGTCCGGGTTCGACATCAGGTCCGCCTGGCGTGCCTGCCGGAGCCGACGCGTCGTCCTGGCGAACATCGGCTACGCCGGCCACATGTGGGAGCTGTATGCGATGTGGGCCTGGATCGGTACCTTCCTGGCCAGTCTGGACGGGTTCGCCGGCCATCCGGACGGCCCCCGGCTCGCGGCCCTGGCCGCGTTCGTCTGCATCGGTGTAGGTGCCGTCGGTTGCCTGGTCGGCGGCCGCATCAGCGACCGAGTGGGCCGTGCGCAGTCAGCGCTGATCAGCCTCACCTGCTCAGGCGGTGCGGCGTTCACTCTCGCCTTCATACGGACTTTGCCGTTGCCGATCGTCCTGGTGGTGAGCGCCTTCTGGGGGTTCTGGGTGATCGCGGACTCCGCACAGTTCTCCGCCATGGTGACGGAGAACGCGGATCAGCGGTATGTCGGCAGCGCTGTCTCGTTGCAGCTCGGCATCGGCTACGTGACCACCGCGGTGACGATCTATCTCGTCCCCGTCCTCGCCGACGGCAGCTCATGGACCTCGGCTCTTCTCGTTCTTGTCCTCGGCCCGGTCGTCGGGATCGGCGCGCTTCTCACCTACCTGCGCCCCGCAGCCACCGCAGCCTGACGCAGCGCCGACGCGACGCGCCACCGACTCGGCGACGTCTGCTCCAACAGCCGGGCCGACACCCATCCGAATGAGCCATGCGGTCCGGCGGGCGGACCGGCTGCCGGACATGTGATCCGTGGTGTCCACGGGCCGAGGCCGCCCGGCCTGTCGTCGCCTGGGCGGCCCCCTGCGCCGGAAACTCAGCCGTCGGCGCCGGCTGGGGTCGTGGTGGTGGTGAAGCCCTCCTTCTTGTTGGCCGCGACGGCGAAGTCGTTGGTGAACGTCTTGCTGATGTCCACCGGCGAGGACACGGACCCGACCAACTTCTCAGTGGCCAGCGCCGTCTTCGGGCCGCCGGCCGGCATGATCCCGTCCGGCAGGAACTGGCCCTTGTCCTCGTTCAGAGCCGTGACGTAGTCGGCCTTGGTGACCAACTGGTTCTGTACGAACGACGCCGGCAGCTTGTTCGCGATGTCGGCGGCGCTGTGGTCGTGGATCCAGTGCATCGTGGCCACGAGCGCATCGACGACCTTCTGCACCGCGTCCTTGTGCGAGTTCACCCAGTCGGTGCGGGCGAGGACGCTCGCCGCCGGGAACGCACCGCCCAGCGCCGCCTTGGCGCCGTCGGTGGTGGCCAGGTCGATCGCGGAGGTGCCGACGCCCTTCTTCTGGATCGCGGCGACCGTCGGCTGGGTCGTCATGACGCAGTCGGCCTTGCCGTTCTGCAGCGCAGCGACGGCGGTGGAGCCCGCACCGACCGCGAGCCGATGGAACTGGTTGGTCTTGACGCCCTTCTTCGCCGCCATGAACTGAGTGAGGGTGTCGGTGCCCGAGCCCAGGTCGGTGACGCCGAGCGTCTTGCCCTTGAAGTCGGCGGCCGACGTCACGCCGCTCTTCTTGGTGCACATCTCCCGCTCGCCCGGAGCGCCGGACAACTGGACGACGTCCTCGACCGCCTTGCCCTTCGCCTGGAACTCGATCGTGTGGTTGTACCAGGCGCCGGCCATGTCCACCTGCCCCGAGGCCATGGCTTCCTCGGCGCCGACACCGCCGTTCTGCTCGGTGCTCAGCTCGACCTTGACGCCGTACTTCTGGTAGAAGCCCAGGTTCTGGGCGAGCTGGTAGGGCAGGTATATCTGCTTGTCGATACCGCCGACCATGAGTCGGACGGTCGGGGTGCCACCGGAGCCGGACGACGCGGAGCTGCCGGAGTTGCTGGAACACGCGCTCGTGGCGCCGAGTGCGAGGACGGCGACGATCGACGCGGTGAGGGTTCTCTTGAGCATGGCGGGACATACACCTTTCGGGAATGTGGGTGCTGCTTGCGGGGGCTGCGAGTGACGGTCAGCGCGGTGAAGGGGCAAGGGGCAACGGGACAGGAGGAAGCGGGACTCAGAGGACGTTCGTCTCGGAGGGGGACGGCGGGCGCCAGGACAGCAGCCGATGTTCGAGCTTGCCGATCAGCCACTCCGCGCCGAGCACGATGACCGCGATCACGAGCATCGCCGCGAACACACCGTTGGGATCGAAGTTGTTCTGCGCGGTCTTGATGACCAGGCCCAGCCCGCTCTGCGCGCCGAGCACCTCGCCGACGAGCGCGCCGACGATGGCGAAGCCGAAGGCGCTGTGCAGGCTGGCAATGATCCAGGTCAGTGCCGACGGCACGATGACATGGCGGGTGATCTGCATACGGGAGGCGCCGAGCACCCTGACGTTGGCGAGGACGTTGCGGTCGACCTCACGGACGCCTTGGAAGGCGTTGAAGAAGACGATGAAGAACACCAGCACCGCGGCGAGCAGGATCTTCGGGGCCACGCCGATGCCGAAGGCGACGATGAAGATCGAGCCGAGGACGATGCGCGGGATCGCGTTGACCATCTTGATGTAGGGGCCGAGCACATCGGAGAGGTAGCGGCTCTGCCCGAGCGCGACGCCGAAGACGACTCCGGTGAGGGAGCCCACCGCAAAGCCGACGAGCGCCTCCTCGATGGTGGTCCAGATGTTCTGGTAGAACGAGCCGAACTGGGTCCCGTGCTGGAAGAGGTCGATCAGCCGCTGCCAGATGCCCGACGGCTGTCCGAAGAAGAACGGGTCGACGATGCCCCAGGTGGTGAACGCCTGCCAGCCGCCGATCACGAGGACGGCAAGGCCGATACGGCCGGCCCACACCAGGGCGAGGCGCCGGTGAGCCGCGCGCTGCGCGGCGGTAGCGGCCGGCCCTTTGCCGCCGTCGGTGGCGGGCGCGGCGGAAGCGGTGGACGTCGTGCTCATTCCTCACCTCCCGCGGTGCGTGCGTAGGCGCGCTCCACCTCTTCGCGGAGCGTGTCCCAGATCTGGTGCTGGAGTTCGATGAAGCGGGGCTGGAAGCGAATCTCCTGCACCGAGCCGCGCGGACGCGGCAGGTCGATGTCGAAGACCGCCTTGACCGAACCGGGGCTGGACGTCATCACGACCACCCGGTCGGCGAGCGCCACGGCCTCGTCCAGGTCGTGGGTGATGAAGATGACCGACGGGCGGATCTGCTCCCACAGGCTCAGCAGCTCGGTCGACATGATCGCCTTGGTCTGCACGTCCAGGGCACCGAAAGGCTCGTCCATGATCAGGATCTTGGGCTCGTTGATCAGCGCCGCGGCCATCGCGACGCGTTTGCGCATGCCGCCGGAGAGCTGGTGCGGGTAGCGGTCCTCGAATCCGGTGAGGCCCACCCGGCGGAGCCAGTCCCGCGCCGAGGCCTGTGCCCGCTGCTTGGGCACCCCGCGGAAGACGGGACCCATCAGCACGTTGCCGAGGACGGTCTTCCAGGGCAGGAGCGCGTCCGCCTGGAACATGAAGCTGACGCCGTCGGTGATGCCGTCCACCTCGCGGCCGCCGACCCTGACCGAGCCCTCGCTGGGCCGGTCCAGCCCGGACACCATGCTCAGCGTCGTCGACTTGCCGCAGCCGGTGGGGCCCACCACGGCGCAGAACTGGCCCGGCTCCACGGTGAACGAAACGCCTTGCAGCGCCGTGAACACCTCACCGGCAGGGGTCAGGAATCGCTTGGTGAGCCCGGTGATCTCGATGCGCGCGTCCGTGTGTTCCGCCGCACCGGCGCCCGGGCTCGTCGCGACTTCGTTTCGCGAGGCCATGTGGGGCCGCTTCCTTCCTTCTCACGGAGTTCCCCGGGATTTCCCCCGGAGGGCTCCTCGCAGACCGAGGAAGGCAGACGCTAGAGGCGGCGGCGCATTACGTCGCTGTTTCCCAGGTATCTCGCAATAGTTGTGTAAAGCGGGGTTCTGCTCGTTCTGCTCACCGGACAAAGGGTGGGCAGCATCCCCTCCGTCCGGCACAATCGCGCCACCCGGGCACCCGCATGGGCCGGCCCGGTACGACGCTCACCGGCACGAAGAGGCACCCGTGATACGACGCATCCGTTTCCGGACAGGCCGCGACGGGAATCGGCGGCTGTCCACGCGGATCCTCGTGAACCAGCTGGTCATCCTCGCGCTCACCGGCCTGATCGGTTTCGTCCTGTTCGCCTTCGCGCAGCGGGCCGAACTCGACCGCTCCTACGAGCAGCGGGCCCTGGCGATCGCGCAGACCACGGCCGCGGATCCGCAGATCCAACAGGCCATGGAGTACCGGGGCGGCGGCTACGTGGTGCAGGCGGTGGCCGAAAGGATGCGCAGATCCTCCGGGGCGTCGTACGTGGTCGTGATCGACCTGCGGGGCGTACGTCGCTCGCACCCCATCCACGCTCTGATCGGCGAGCCGGTGGACGAGCCGATCGTGGTGCGGGACGGCCGCCCGCACGTCGGCACCGATCAGGGCGCCACCGGGCGGTCCGCCAACGGCAAAGCCCCCCTGTACGGGCCCTCCGGCGCGCTGGTCGGTGAGGTGTCCGTGGGCATCCCGGAGCACGATGTGCTCGGCGAGTTGTGGCGCGAGCTGCCCACCTTCGGGCTGTACGCCGCGATCGCCACCGCGCTCGGCGCGGCGGCGGCCTATCTGCTGGCGCGGCGCCTGAAGCGGACCACCTTCGGCCTGGAGCTGGAGGAGATCGCCGGCTTGCTGCAGGACCGTGAGGCGATGCTGCACGGCATTCGGGAGGGCGTGGTCGCCTTCGCCCCCGACGGAAGGATCACCGTCGTCAACGACGAGGCCCGGCGGCTGCTCGGCCTCGGCAGCGCACTCGGCCACCTGTTGGAGGAGGTCCTGCCCGAGGGCCGGCTGCGCCGCGCGCTGGACGGCACCCTGACCGGCACCGACGTCAGCGTCCTGACCGACGACCACTGCCTCGCCGTCAACCGCATGCCCGTCACTCTGCACGGCCATGAGCTGGGGGCCGTCGTCACCGTGCGCGACCGCACCGAACTGGTCGGCCTGCTGCGCGAGTTGGACTCCGTGCGCGGGCTGACCGACGCCCTGCGCGCTCAGCAGCACGAGTTCACCAACCGGATGCACACACTGGCCGGGCTGCTGGACATCGGCGAGCACCGGTCCGCTTACGAGTACGCCATCGAGACGGCCCGCTCCGGGCAGGCACTGACCGAGGCGGTGCGCCGGCACATCGGCAATCCCCTGATGGTCGGGCTGATCGTGGCGAAGACCACGGTCGCCGCCGAACGCGGGGTGCGGATCGTCCTCACCGACGACTCGGCGCTCGGCGCGGATCCGCCCCATCTACGGCGGCTGCTGACCATCGTCGGCAACCTGCTCGACAACGCCATCGACGCCACGGCCGACGCAGCCCCCGCCGACGACGGACGCCGGATTCGGCTGACGCTGGCCGAGGGGGACGAGTCGATCGTCGTACGGGTGGCGGACACTGGTCCCGGGATCGCCCCGGGCACCTCCCAGTCGATCTTCGATGACGGCTGGTCCACCCGCCCGGAACGAGGCACCGCACGCCGTGGCCTGGGACTGGCCATGGTGCACCGGCTGGTGCAGCGGCACGGCGGCACCATCACGGTCAGCGAAGGCCCGGGCGCGGTCTTCACGGTCGTACTGCCGCTGCCGGACACGGCACCGGCCCCGCAGGGCGCACTGTTCACGATGGCGTCGCCAATGGGAGGTGAGGGCTCATGATCCGGACCCTGGTGGTGGACGACGACTTCCGGGTCGGCCAGATCCACAGCGACTACGTACACCGCGTCCAGGGCTTCGAGGTGGTCGGCGAGGCGGCGACCGTCGCCGAGGCACTGGCAGCCGTACGCGATCTGCGCCCGGACCTGCTACTGCTCGACGTGTTCCTACCCGACGGCACCGGAATCGACATCCTGCGGCAGCTCAGCCAGGACCAGGGCGACGCCCGGCCCGACGTCCTCATGATCACCGCCGACCACGACATCACCTCTGTCCGGGCCACGATGAAACTCGGCGCCATCGGCTACCTGGTGAAGCCATTCGGCTCAGCCGACCTCGCCGAACGGCTCACCGCCTACCGCCAACTCCGCGACCGCGTGGACGCGCTCAGCCGGACGACCACGGCCGACCAGGCCGACGTGGACGCCCTGTTCAGCGCCGCCCGCCCGCCGGCCGTCCCCCGGATCCCCGCCAAGGGCCACTCCGCGCCCACGCTCAGCGCGATCCACCAGGCCCTGCGCGCCGCCGCCACCGCCCTGTCGGCCGCCGAGGCCGCCGAGGCGACTGGCGTCTCCCGCGCCACGGCGCAGCGGTACCTGTCCTACCTGGTCAAGGAAGGCACGGTCCGCCTGGAACTCCGCTACGGCACCACCGGCCGTCCCGAACACCGGTACCGCATTGCGCACTGACCCCCTGGGGACACTTCTCCTGCCCGGGGCCGGCACTGCCCGCAGACCGCCGACCAGCGGGTACTTCGGTGGAGCGCCGCGGTCGACCGAACCCAGTCTCCCGCTGTGCCTGCTGCTCCGCGGCGCTCCTTCGCGGTGTCATCCCGACGTCACAGCGCACTTTCCCCGGTCGGCGGTCTTGGGGCCTTCGGCCGTGGGGCGGACGTCGAAGTCGAAGATCCCGGTGGGGACGTAGAGGGTGCAGCAGGCGTTGGGGATGTCCACGATGCCGCTGATGCGTCCCTCCACGGGAGCGGATCCGAGGAGCAGGTAGGCCTGTTCACCGGAGTAGCCGAACCTCTTGAAGTACTCGATGGCGTTCAGACAGGCCCGGCGATAGGCCAGCGTCGCGTCCATGTAGTAGTTCGTGTCGGTGTCGTGATCGACGGAGATACCCACGAAGCTCATGAATTCCGTGTACCGGGGCTCGACGTTGCCCGGCATGAACACCGGGTTGGTGGAGATGCCGTACTTCTCCATGCCACCCTTGATCAGCTCGACATGGAGGTCGATGAAGCCGCCCATCTCGATGGCGCCGCAGAAGGTGATCTCTCCGTCGCCCTGGCTGAAGTGCAGGTCGCCGGCCGAGAGCTTGGCGCCGGGTGCGTAGACGGGGAAGAAGACCCTGCCTCCACGCGTGAAGTTCTTGATGTCCTGGTTCCCGCCGTTCTCACGCCCGGGCACGGTACGAGCGCCTTCCGCGCAGATGCGCTGTGCGTCCTGTCCGGTGGCGGTACCGGCGAGCGCGTGGTCGGCTGTCGGCGGCAGCCCCAGCGGGGGGACACGGTCGGGGTCGGTGTCGATCAGTGCCTGCTCGCGGCGGTTCCACCGCGTGAGCATGTCCGTGGACGGAGCGGTTCCGATGAGCCCGGGATGGGTGATGCCGGTGTAGCGGACCCCGGGGAGGTGACGGGACGTCACCTGCTGGCCGTGCATGTCCCAGATCGCCTTGTAGGCGTCCGGGAAGTAGTCGGTGAGGAAGCCGCCGGCGTTGTTCTTGGCGAAGATGCCCGTGTAGCCCCAGCCTTGTCCCGGTGCCTCGCCGGACTGCTGCGGCACGGGACCGATGTCGAGGATGTCCACGACGAGGAGGTCACCGGGTTCCGCACCTTCCACACCTATGGGTCCGCTGAGCATGTGGGCGTGGGTGAGGTCCACGTCACGCACGTCGTTGGCGGAGTCGTTGTTGCCGATCTGGGCGTCGGTCCAGTCCCGGGTCTCCAGACGGAACTCGTCGCCCGGGCGGACCGTGGCGGCGGTGGGCACGTCAGGGTGCCACCTGTTGTGTCCGGGAACGCTCTGGTCGCGCATGGACTTGGACTGGTCGACGCTGAAGATGACTTCTGGCATGACAGCTACCTTTCGTGACGGCTCGCGGCTTGGCTGTGGGACATTGCGGCAGTGACACGGCCGGAGCCGCGGTTCAGCCGCCGTGTTCGTCTGCGGTGTTCGCGGCGTCCTGGGGCCGGCTCGATGGGCCGCCCCGACGAGTGATCGGCCACAGGCCTCCGAAGACGACCACGGCGAAGACCCCCAGCGCGATGGCTGTCTCGGTGGTGTGCTTCCAGTAACCGGACAGCAGCAAGAACCCCGGGATCGCGCCGGTGACCCAGCCTTGGATGGTGGTGACCCAGCCGGTGTACGCGGTCAGTGCTTCCCGTTTGCGCCCGAGCAGCAGGTAGAACAAGAACCAGAGGAAGGCCCAGTAGAGCCAGATGACTCCGAAGGACGGGTCCCCGGCAAGGTGGAAGTTCGCGAACGAGTAGCCCAGCGCGGCGATGGCCACGAACAGTGAGAAGTAGCCGACGCCGGTGGTGTCGAGCCCGGCGAGCAGGCCGATTCCCACGTACAGGTAGGTGAACCCGAACAGGTAGAGCCCCGAGGCCGACAGGATCTGAAGGGTGTCGCCCTGAGCGGTCATGACAAGATAGGTCGGGGTGACCACCTGAAGGATTCCTACGAAGAGGTTGAACACCGCCCCGGCCTTGGCCTCGACCTTGCCGAGAAGGAGCAGTCCGTTCAGGTAGAGAACGGAACCCACGTACAGCAGCCCCACATTGCCCATGCTGATGCACACCTTCCAGCGATGCGATGTGTGCCGGGCCGGATCGCGCGGCGTTCGGGGCGTCTCAGGGCCGCGGCAGGTGTGCCAGAGCGGGATGAGGAGGCCGCGACTCGGATGTGGTCGGCGCCTGCCTTCGAACGACATCCGGCACCTCGCGACTTCGCTCGTCCTGCTCGTGCAGCGCGACCACGGAGGCCGACGTGAAGGCCAGGCCGGGCGGCGAGTAGACACGCTTGGCGGTGCTGCCGCAGGTCGGGCAGTCGTGTGTGCGGGGGGCGCTTCCCATCGCGAGCCGTTCCTCGAACCGGCCGCAACAGGCGCACTCGTATTCGTACATCGTCATCAGCCACCTCCGGTCCGCCGACGCGCTCGGGCCGGCCAGTGCGCTCACCGCGGGAAGTGATTTCGACCCTGGAAAATGATCTGGGTTGAGGAGTGAAGTTTTCGACGGGTCCGCAAGGGTGCTGTGCTCGGCCCGCACGCGACCCGAAAACTCCCCTCCTTCGACGGAACGCCTCAACGGCTACTTCCGCAACCCGAGCCCCATGGACCACTGGAGAAAACACCAGTGACCTGCATCTTCACCGGGGCCGTACGGCCGGATCTTCACGGCTGCCGCAGGTCGGCGGACCCTACGCCGCCGGCTCACCGCCGATGACGCACGCCCGGCACGGCGGCCGACCGCAGATGCACTGGGTGATCGCGTCCAGAACATCGTGATCGTGGTACAGGCAGGTGTCCCGGCAGGTGTGCCGGGGAATGAAGCCCGCCTCGATCTCATCGGGCCACGGCTCGTCACCCTCGCGGCAGCGCACAAACCGCTCGGGGTCGGTGGAGTGGAGCGCATGCAGGTTCGCGCGCGCCGCGTTCTCGAGGCCACGCACTTGTGCGAGCAGCTCGTTCACCTGAGCGCTCAGGGTGGAATACCTCTCGTCGCCCGTCCGCACGAAGGCCGCCCGCATGGCCATCACCGCGTTGCCCAGGAAGCGACCGGCATCCTGGATATCCGTTACGTGATGGAGTTGGATTCCCGTGACACCGCGGACGTAGACGGCATCCTCACTCATCGTTCCACCTTCCGTGACCAGACCCTCTACAAGGCGGGGTCACCATGTTGAAAGACGCTGGTACTCCGATTTCCGGAGAATACGTCCTAATCTGGTCAATGCCTATGTAAGGTTCCCCACCCCAGTTGTCCCGAAGGGCCGGTGGGTGCCTGCCTGCGACCGCCGTCGATGGCACGGGCTGGGGTGTCAAGGAAGTGCTGATACAGGTGAGTTCGTCGGCCGAATCCTGCCGTGAAGGCGGGCCTCGGGCCTGGTTCGCCTGGTGCTGCTTGAGACGCGATTCACAACCGCTCCCGGCCCGAGGGCTGCCCGAAGCGCTGATGGAGAACGCGGCAGAACGAGCCCGGATCAGCGCCACAAGGATCATTCAGGCACCGAAAATCCGCAATGCCACCACATGTGCATACGGGCAAATAACGGCGTTATCAGATTCGCCGGCCGTGATTCGTTGCATCCATCGACGTCTCGGACAGCGGGGTCGGCTTCCCCGGAAGACTTCGAGCAAGGTCACCCGGTAGGAGGCCGGCACTGGAACCCCTTGGGCAGGCCGAAGCCTTGGACGCATGCGAGAGGGCCCGGAGACCGGGCCCTCTCGTGTGGTAGCGGGGACAGGATTTGAACCTGCGACCTCTGGGTTATGAGCCCAGCGAGCTACCGAGCTGCTCCACCCCGCGTCGGCACCGCTAACAGTACACGCCAGAGAGGGCAGGTTGCGTCCAGGTCAGCCGCGGACGATGTTCTCCGCCTGGGGTCCCTTCTGGCCCTGCGTCACGTCGAAGGTCACCTTCTCTCCCTCGACCAGCTCGCGGTAACCGGTGCCGGAGATGCCGGAGTAGTGGGCGAAGACGTCCGGGCCACCGTCCTGGGCGATGAAGCCGTACCCCTTCTCGGCGTTGAACCACTTCACAGTGCCGCTGGCCATCTGGCTGCTCCTTCGTTCTCGCCGGGCAAGCCCGGGTGGGCGGGTGCCGGGGCGTCCTCCGCAGTGGAGATCATCCCGGCGTCCGATCTACCCAGCACACGTGCCGTTCATCCGACTTTCCCGTGAGCGGCGGCGATGTCATCCGCGCCCGATGACGGGCCGGCGGGCGTGACCGCGCTCGCTCGGTTGGTGGCTGATGCGTTCGTCCTGTACACCGGGTCGGGGCCACGGCACAGGTCTGCGGAGCCGGCTTACCCACCGGCGGGCCCCGGCGACGGCAAGGCAGTACACGAGCGGCACCCGGTGGGATGTCAGGATGGGGGCATGACGACCAAGGTCTACTTCGATATCACCATCAACGACGAGCCCGCCGGGCGGATCGTCTTCAACCTGTTCGACGACGTGGTCCCGAGGACGGCGGAGAACTTCCGCGCCCTCGCGACCGGCGAGAAGGGCTTCGGTTACGCGGGCTCCTCGTTCCACCGTGTCATCCCCGCCTTCATGCTCCAGGGCGGCGACTTCACCCGGGGCAACGGCACCGGCGGCAAGAGCATCTACGGCGAGAAGTTCGCCGACGAGAACTTCACCCTCAAGCACGACCGGCCGGGCCTGCTGTCCATGGCCAACGCGGGCCCGAACACCAACGGCTCGCAGTTCTTCATCACGACCATCGTGACGGACTGGCTGGACGGCAAGCACGTGGTCTTCGGCGAGGTCGCCGACACCGAAAGCATGGACCTCGTCAAGAAGATCGAGGCCCTTGGCTCCTCCAGCGGCCGTACCTCCGCGAAGATCACCATCGCCGCGTCCGGCCAGCTCTGACGATTCCGGCGCCAGTGCCGCCGAGGGGCGTGCGCGACGCACCCCTCGGCGGCCCGCAGTCGGGCGATCCCCCGGCACGGTCTGCAGGGCCTGGCCTTACCCGAGGAGTACGGCGGCCAGGGCGCTCCGCACCGCCGGGGCGGCCGTCGTAAAGCACCGCCCCGGCCCTTGGTCGCCCGCACCATACCTTGCCCGGCGGGTTGTCCCAACGGCCAGGGTGGGCCGGGGCGGACAGTGGTTCACCGGGAACCGCGGGGCTTTTCGCCGGTCGGTTCGCCGGGCAGGTCCTGCCCTGAGCCTGCTGCCGCGGCGTCATCGAGGGTTGCGGCTGCTCCGGCACGAAGGGGCTCGCAGCGTTCCGGACCTTCCACAGCCTGGGCTGCGCCGGTGTCGCCCACGGCGGTCCGCAGCGGGATCTCCTTGATGAAGAGGATGGCGAGCAGAGCGACCAGGGCGATCGGGGCGGCGAGGAGGAAGATGACGCCGGTGGCGCGGCCGTAGGAGTCCTCGACGACCGCCGCGATCGGAGCGGGCAGGGTTCTGATGTCCGGCAGCGAGCCTCCGCCTGAAGCCTTGACCCCCAGCTCAGCCAAGCCGTCGGCCATGTAAGTGCTGACCTTGGAGGCGAGCACGGCTCCCAGCGCGGAGACGCCGATGGCGCCTCCGAGCGTACGGAAGAAGGCCACCACGGAGCTGGCCGCGCCGAGTTCGTGCATCGGCACCGTGTTCTGCACGGCGAGGACCAGGTTTTGCATCGTCATGCCGACGCCGCAGCCGATCAGGAACATGTAGACAGCAAGCAAGCCGTAGGCCGTGTCGGCGCGGGCGGAGCCCATCAGGGCAAGACCGGCAACGAGCAGGACACCGCCGGCGATGAGATACCTCTTCCATTTGCCGAATGCGGTGATGAGCCGGCCGACAACCGTGGACGAGGCCACCAGGCCGATGATCATCGGCAGGGTCATCACGCCGGCCATGGTCGGCGAGTCACCGCGGGAGATCTGGAAGTACTGGCTCAGGAAGACTGTCGCACCGAACATCGCGGTGCCGACCGCGAGGCTAGCGACGACCGAGAGGGTCAATGTGGTGTTGCGGAAAAAGTGCATCGGGATGATCGGCTCTGATGCCCTCAGCTCCACCAGCACGAAGAGCACGGCGAGGACAGCGGCGGCCAGCACCATCGCCACGGTCTGCCCAGACCACCAGCCGAAGTTGTCGCCGGCCAAGGAGACCCAGATCAGCAGCAGAGAGACCGAGGCGGCCACGAGAACGGCGCCCAGGAAGTCGACCTTGACGTCGCGGGTGGCCAGCGGCAGGCGCAGGGTGCGCTGCAGGACGACCAGAGCGGCGAGAGCGAAGGGGACGCCGACATAGAAGCACCAACGCCAGCCCAGCCACGAGGTGTCGACGATGACGCCGCCGAGCAGCGGGCCGCCGATGGTGCCCAGGGCCATGACCGCGCCGAGGTAGCCGTTGTAGCGGCCTCGCTCACGCGGGGGAATGATCGAGGCGAGGATGACCTGGGCGAGGGCGGTGAGACCGCCGGCGCCCAGGCCCTGCACCACGCGGCAGGCGATGAGCATGCCGGCGTTCTGCGACAGACCGGCCGCGGCCGAACCCAGGATGAAGATCACCAGGGAGAGCTGCACGAGCAGCTTCTTGCTGGTCAGGTCGGCGAGCTTGCCCCATATCGGAGTGGAGACCGTGGTCGCCAGCAGGGTGCTGGTCACCACCCAGGTGTAGGCCGACTGGCTGCCGTGGAGGTCGGCGATGATCCGCGGCAAGGCGTTGGACACGACCGTGCTTGACAGGATCGCCACGAACAGGCCGAGCAGGAGACCGGAGAGGGCCTCCATGATCTGCCGGTGCGTCATCGGAGCATCGCCGGTGCGGACCTCGGCGACGTCCGTACTCCCTTGCTGTGCCACGTGGTGTCGTCCCCTGACTGATTGTCGGAACTCCCGCGTCGTCGCGGGAAAAGAGTTCGTCGGTGGTTGTTGTCGAATCGCTGCGACGGTCAGTCGCGCGTCCTGCCCGGCGCCGGATGCGGAAGTGAGCTCGGTGAGCTGGAGGCGGTTCGGTCGGGCGCATCGTTGCGCGGTTCCGCGCCGTGCATGCGGCGAGAGAGACCGTCCTGCAGGCGTTCGAGCAGGGTGGTGAGGGTGGTCAGCTCCTGCGGTGCCCAGTCGGCGGTGGCCGAGGCGATCAGATCGGTGTGCACTCGGACGAGGGCGTCGACAAGGGCGCGGCCCCCGGGAGTGATGCTGACCAGACTGGAGCGGCGGTCCTCCGGATTGACGCGCCGCGTCACCGCGCCCTGCTGCTCCAGATACGCCACCTGTCGGCTGACCACCGACAGGGTGCAATCCAGGTGGTGGGCCAGTTCTTGCAGCCGGGTCTCCCCGCAGTGGGCGAGAGCGGCAAGCACGGCGGACCCGTTACCCAGTCCCTGCGGCAGCCGGCGGACCAGCCGTCGCCGAATGGCGGCGATCGCCGTGAGTTGCCGGACGACATCACCAAGAGGCGCTTCGCGCGCGCTGCCGCTCATTGGATCCCCACCCACACATCTTTCGGTCCGATCAGATCCCCCCGGACCGTTTGATTGCCTGAGGCAACCATAAGCGTGATTATGAACGGGATGCAACTTTGGCTCGAGTGCAGACCGGCAACCCCGGCGCACACCCACAGGGAGGCAGTCGGCGTCGGCATCCGAGCCGTGAGCCCCGGCCGAACCCGACTGCACCCGGCCACTCACCGACCGCCGACCACGCGGGTCGCAGCATGAACCGGACCGCGTGAGCATTTTGTATTGAGTACAACATTGCCCTACAGTGCGGGCATGGCCAGCCAGACCGGGATGGGGTTGCGGGAGCGAAAGAAGCTGGCCACCTGGCAGGCGATCCGCAGCGCGGCCCTGCAACTGATCGACCAGCACGATTTCGATTCGGTCAGCCTCGAGGAGATCGCCGAGGCAGCAGGCGTGTCCCGGACCACCCTCTTCAACTACTTCACGTCAAAAGAGGCGATCGTCCTCGACCCAGCCCCCCGAGATCCTGAGCTCTGGCGCTCGCTCATGGACGAACGCCCCGAGGACGAGGCTCTCTGGACCTCCCTGCAGGCCATTTATCTCGGCTACCTGGCCACTTTCTCCGACCGCCTGGGCGTGCAGAAACGGCTGAAGGCCGTTTCCCCCACCCTCGCCGCCTCCAGCCGCGAGCACGCGGCCCGCTTCAAGAGCGAGCTCCGGGACTGGGCCGCGAACCGCGTGCCATCCGGCTGCGAGCTGCGTTTGGAGCTCGCCCTCCACACGGCCGAAGCCGCGACGGCCGCGGCCTACACCCTGTGGGCTCCCGACGACGGCTTCGATCGCCTCATGGAACTCGCACAGACCTGCTTCGAGCAGGCCGGTCGCGGATTCGCTCACCCCTGAGGCCGACTCTTCCGATCCGGTCGCACCCGAGCATGACGCTGGAGCCGGCCCCGCTCTGCGACAACGGGGGCACCTCGCCCGGGCCGAGCAACGCCCCGACTGCGCGGTCTGGACCCACACACAGGTACTGCACGTGCCGGTCGAGAGCGCCCCGGCCGGCTGGGAATCCGGTAAGGGCTACAACCGCGGCGCTCCTGCGGGGATACGCGTACTGCGTGTGGCAGCGGCGCCCATAGGGCCCCGAAGGTGGAAGTCGATGGGCCGCCCAGCGAAGGGCGTCCTCGGGCTCCTCACCAGCCGCCTGCTCTCGCACCGCCAGCGGACGGGGGTGCGGACCAGTGGCGTCATGGTCGGCGCGTCCAGCTCGCCGTGTGCGCCGACGGATCGCGGGGGCAGCAGGTCGAGGTCGGCCGATCGTCCCGGCTATGGGCTTCCCACGACTCCCGTGCCTCATTGCGCGTCCGGTGTTGTGCCCTCCAGGCGTCCGGTTTCGGCGAGTGCCAGCATCCGCGTCGCGGTCAGCGGGTTCTCGGGGTCGGCGGCGGCGGTCAGCAGCCGGGCGGCCGTTCCGGCGGGCTCCGCGGGCGGTACGACCAGGAGGACCCAGCGGCCCACGGTGCCGCAGTCCAGGGTGATGACGTGTGCCTCGCTTCCGGGTCCGGCCGGCTCCACGGCGATCTCCCGGCCGGGTGCCATGACCGTGTGCGGAGCGTCGGGCCATTCGGCAGGGTCCACGGTGACCCGTACCGACGTGTCCGAGTCCGGCTCCAACGAGCCGACGAGCGAGGGGAGTTCGAGCTCCAACGCGTCGCAGCGCGGCCACCAGGCCCCGTCCAGCGGGCCGTGGCTGACGTCCGGGGTGAGGGTCAGGCGGGGCAGAGGCATGCGGTACGTGTGCGCGTCCGCCGATGCTGAGCCTTCGGCCGGCGTCCTGCTGGGTTCCATTGTGCGGTCCGTTCCGGGAGTCGTCGGACGACTGCCCGTTTCGCCACTCGCCGGGAACGGCACCGCCGGTCGCGCTGCGCGAAAAGCTCTCGGTACCCACAGGCTATCCCTGATCCATGAGCAGCGAGCGGTTCAGCCGTCCGGACCTTTCGGCCGGGCGGATGGGGGCTTGCCTACGGGAAGGGCCCGGCAGACGGTCTCGGCTGCACGACGGGGAGCGGAGCTCAATGAGGCGGGAACCGAGGCGGCCGCACTTCTCACCGCAGCACCGGAGACGGCCCGCGGCCAGGTGTCGAAACGACCGCACCCGTGTGAGCTAAGCCGCCTTGGGTTGCGCGGCACGCATGCTCGAGGCGGGCCCCTGTGCATCCTCGGGCAGGAAGGTCTCGTCCTGCCCGAAGTCCGGGGCCTGGAAGGGGTTTGTCGTCGGAGGCGGCGATGCCGCAGTGGCGCAGCGGGGTTGCTCTTCCAGGGCGGAGAACAGCGACGTCAGATCGATGAGAGGTCTTCCTTTCGTTACAGATCCCTGAAGGGGCCTGGCGTGCCGTGACCGGGCACAGCGGTCCTACAGCTTGGTCATCTTGGCGTACGGGCTCAAGATCCGCAGTTGCGCGGAGCCGAAATCCACGAGTGCCGCGATTCCATCCTCGATGCCGATCACCCGGCCGAGGCCGTAACTGTCGTGTGTGACCTGGTCGCCCACGGCGAAGTGCTTGGGAGCCGGTGTGACCGGGGCCTTGAAGGGGCTGGTAGGCAAATGACGCTTCGGTGCAGCAGGCTTTGTCATCGCCTCCAGTATGCACCTACGAACCGCGCTGGTGGCTGGCTCTCAGGGGCAGGAGCAGCTGATCGTTGGGCTCCACTCCGGCAAGGGCCGAGCCTGCGGACCGGCCTGCAGATGGACGGGGTCCGGCGGTTCGCCCTCGTAGGAGGCCGAATCGCCCGTATTCTTCGTGGTGTCTACGGCGTCACATAGCGGGCGCCACACACTGGAGGCAATACCTCGTGCTGATTGCTCAGCGTCCGTCACTGACCGAAGAGGTCGTCGACG
>NZ_MUBM01000160.1 GCF_002154505.1 Streptomyces carpinensis
TCGCCGAGACCTACGCCGCCCGCCTGGCGGCGCTGCCCGACCAGGACCGCCCCCGCCCGGACCCGGTCTTCACCCTGCGGGGGTTCCGCCGGCCGACCGCCCCCTGAAACGCCCTCCGAGCGGCGACTCCCCTGCGGGCGACGGCGCCAGAGAGGCAAACCCATCCCTCGCGGAGGTACCTCCCCTGCGGCGGCCGCACACCGCGCGCACGCCCCGCGCCCTTGGTGTACGTGTCGGCGGCGACCGTCACTTGCGCGGGGCTCGCGGCGAGGGCGGGTGGAGCACCGGCAAGCAGCCCGGCCGCCAACGCCGGCACGACCGTGAGCAAGCGGCCCTTGCGGAGAGTTCTTCGCACGGTGAGGGTCCTCTCGGGGAGGGGGCGAGGGCACGACGACCGGGTGGACCCCATCAGGCCTGGGGTCCACCCGGCGGTACGCGAAGCCGGAGCGGGGACTATTCGAGGAGCTCCGCGTACGAACCCATGGCGAGGGCTATGTCCGCCTGGGCCCAGAACCGGTGGTACGTGAACGTGGGCGCGGCACCGCCCTTGAGGTAGGACTCGATCTTCGACCAGGCCGGGTCGTTCTTGTAGAAGGACCGGATGGAGGAGAAGATCGAGGATGAGTCGATCCTGTCGCCGTTCGGCATGGTGCCGGTCCAGCCGCTCGGCACGTACACGCTGTCGCCGAAGCGGCTGTAGTCGGTGCGGGTCTCCGGGACGGCGATGCCCAGGCTGTCCTGGTCGTTGTTCCACATGCCGTCCAGCAGCGCCTTCGCCGTGGCCTTGGCCTGCGCGTCACCCGACTTGGCGCCGTAGTACGTCAGCGTCTTGGCGTAGGCCGCCGCCACGCCCACGTCGTCGGTGTAGTCGGCGACGGTGACGTGCAGGGAGCTGTTCGAGCCCGGCGAGGAGGGGTTCCAGGTGTCGGGCTGACCCGACCACTGGAGGGTGGAGGGGATCAGGAAGGTGCCGTCCGGGTTGACGGTGGTCTTGGACAGCGCCCACTTGACCCACTTGTCGAGGACCGCCTTCGCCTTGGCGTCCCCGGTCTGCTGGTAGTACTCGGCGACGCGCTCCATCGACCAGGCCTGGAAGCCGAACCACTGGTTGGACGGCGGGTCGTGGTAGACCGGCTCCCAGTCGTAGTACATGCCGTAGAAGGTCGGTGTGCCGGCCGGCGGGGTGGCGTATCGGCCCTGCCAGCTGTTGGTCGCGCCGCCCGCGATGGCGCCCTCGGACGACTGGAGCCACTGGTAGAACTCGAGCTGCCGTTGCAGCGACTTGCTCCAGTCGGTCGCGCCGGTCGCCGACTTCGGCTTCAGGTCGGCGTAGGAGCTGAGCGCGTACGCGGCCAGCGGGTTCTGGTAGCCGCCGTGGACGTGGCTGGAGCCGATGCGCCAGGCCCAGCCGGCCGAGGTGTCCGTGGCGCCGCCCCAGGCGTAGTACCAGGACAGCAGGTAGTGCGAGGCGTCCTTGCCGGTGCCGGCCGGGCAGGACGAGGCCCCGACACAGTTGCCGATCTTCTTGAAGTACTTGTCGTACATGGCGTAGCGCAGGTAGTCGCCCATCTTGGCCGCCTTGGTGACGGTGGCCGACACGTCACCGCCCTTGCCCTGCGCCTTGGCCCACACGTCCGCCCAGTACGCGGCCTGCACCGCACGCGCGTCGGCGTCCGGGGCGTCGGTGTACTTCCACTGCTTGGCGTAGGAGGAGTCCCCGGTGAACAGGTCCAGGTAGCCGTTCTTGCCGCCGTACTTGAAGGCGTCGCAGGTGGGCTGGGGCACCGTCTCCCAGACCGACTCCTGCGGGCCGCGCTGGAAGGTGTTGATGTACGACGGTCCGGTGGCCGTCGGCCCCGCCTCGCACTTGCCCGGCTCGCCGCCGTAGCCGTAGACGTTGTCGACGTCCTGGATCCAGTGCATGCCGTAGACGTCGTCCGTGCCGTACGCGGACTTCAGCTCGCCGGCGATCGGGTCGGAACCGACCGAGACGGAGCCGTCGAGCTTGGCCGGGTACTCGTTCGGGGTGTCCTCCTCGGGCGCGTACGTCGCCGGCTTGGAGGCGTTGTAGAAGGAGTTGGTCGGCTGGTCGGCGTGGGTGGGGATCATGTACTTCTCCATGATGTCCCAGGCGCCGTTGAACTTGGACCAGTCGCCCGTCACCTTGCCGTACATCGCCTGCAGCCACAGCAGGTAGCTGTAGGCCTCCGAGGTGGTCTCATGACCGTAGTCGGGTGCCTCGACGATCAGCGTCTCCACCGAGTGGTACGGGATGCCCTCGGGCGAGAAGTAGCCGTTCGCCGGGTTGGTGATCTTCCCGTACAGGTCCAGGAAGCGGGCGTCGTACGCCTTGGAGGCCGCCAGCTCCGTCACGGTGACCGTGGCCTTGGAGTGGCCGGTGGCCGAGGCCGTGAAGGTCGCCGCGCCGGTGCCGGAGGAGTCGGCCGTGACGGTCACCTTCTGCGCGGTGTTCCAGTTGGCCGGCGTGAAGGTGAGCGAGGAGCCCCCGGTCACGGACAGGCCCGTGTTGCCGTCCGTGCGGGCGACGCTCACCGTCACGTTCGCGTTCGGCTGCGTCGACAGCTTCACGTCGAAGGTGCCCGACTTGCCCTGCTGGACGCCCAGTTGCGTCGGCGAGGCCACCACGGCGGGGCCCGAGGCGACCGTGATGCCGACCGGCGTGGACTCCGCGGAGGCGCCCAGGCTGTCGTACGCCTTCGCCACCAGGGAATGACTGCCCACGGTCAAGCCGGAGGCCGAGAACGAGTAGGGCGCGCTGGTGTCCGTGCCCAGCAGGGTCGTGTCGTCGTAGAACTCGACCTTGGTGATCTGCGCGTTGTCGGCCGCCGCCGCGGTCGCCGCGAGCGGCACCGCGTCGCCCTGTGAGTAGGTGGCGCCCGCCGACGGGCTGGTCAGCACGGTGATCGGCGGCTGGTGCGCGCCGGCGCAGGTGGTGCCATTGGCGCTACCTTCACTCGCACCAGTGGGAGCGATTCCATCAGTCGACGCGTCCGTCACGGCGCGCCCGATCTGCAAGGAGTCGCTCATGCGACACCCCCCGCGTTCAGTACTTTTAGCCGTCGCCGGTGCGGTCGCGCTCGTCGGGAGCGTGGTGGTACCGGTGGTCACGGCGCAGGGAGCCACCCCCGCCTGCACGGTGGAGTACTCCGTCACCAACCAGTGGGACACCGGCTTCCAGGGTGCTGTCAAGATCACGAACAACCGTGCCGCGCTGAACGGTTGGAGCCTGACCTTCGACCTCGCCGACGGCCAGAAGGTCACCCAGGGCTGGAACGCCAAGTGGTCGCAGTCCGGTACGACGGTGACCGCGGCCAACGAGAGCTGGAACGGCTCCCTCGGCACGGGCGCGAGCGTCAGCGCCGGGTTCCTCGGCTCCTCGTCGGGGGCCGGCGCCGTACCGACGACGTTCAAGCTCAACGGCACCACGTGCAACGTCGACCCGGATCCGTCGACGCCCCCGACGGGCCCGACCGACCCGCCGCCGACCGGTGACGGGAAGGCACCCGCCCTGCACGTCGTGGGCAACAGGCTCGTCGACGCCGACGGCAGGACGCGCCGGCTGCTCGGTGTGAACCGGTCCGGCGGCGAGTTCATGTGCGTCCAGGGCTACGGCGTCTTCGACGGCCCCGTCGACGACGCCGCCGTCGGGGCGATCGCCGACTGGAAGGCGAACGCCGTCCGTATCCCCCTCAACGAGGAGTGCTGGCTGGGCCTTTCCAACGTCGAACCGCAGTACGCCGGCGCGAACTACATCAGCGCCGTCAAGGACCTGGTGGCCCGCGTCGAGGCGCACGGCATGACCCCGATCGTCGAACTGCACTGGACCTACGGCCAGTACAGCGGCAACTCGGCGGGCTGCTCCGACGTGCACGCCACCTGCCAGAAGCCGATGCCCGGCGCCCAGTACACACCGTCGTTCTGGTCCTCGGTCGCCGGCACCTTCAAGGACGACCCGGCCGTCGCCTTCGACCTGTTCAACGAGCCCTACCCGGACCGGGCGACCTCCGACGTCACCGACGCCTGGAAGTGCTGGCGCGACGGCGGCACCTGCCCGGGCATCGGCTACGAGGTCGCCGGCATGCAGAACCTGGTCGACGCCGTCCGCGGCGCCGGCGCCAAGAACGTGATCCTGGCCGGAGGGCTCGCCTACTCCAACGACCTGAGCCAGTGGCTGACGTACCGGCCGACCGATCCGGCCGGCAATCTCGTCGCCGCCTATCACGTCTACAACTTCAACACCTGCGCTAACGAGAGCTGCTGGAACTCCACGCTCGCGCCGGTGGCCGCCCAGGTGCCGCTGGTGGCGGGGGAGATCGGCGAGAACACCTGCTCGCACGGCTTCGTCGACCAGGTCATGAAGTGGTTCGACGACCGCAACTTGTCCTACCTCGGCTGGACCTGGAACACCTGGGACTGCTCCTCCGGCCCGTCCCTGATCTCCGACTACGACGGTACGCCCACGGCGTACGGCACCGGGCTGCGCGACCACCTGCGCGCCCTCAACCCGTGAGACCGCACTTCCGCAACCGCAGCAAGTCCCGTCCGACAGGAGGAAACCCGCACTCATGAGCCACAGCAGAACAGCGATGCTCGCCGCCCTGACCCTGGTCGCCGGGGGCACGGGCATGGCGCTCACCGCCGCACCCGCCAGCGCCGGCGCCGCCGCCGCGCCCTGCACCGTCGACTACCAGGTGCAGAACCAGTGGTCCACCGGCTTCACCGCCGCCGTCACCATCACCAACAACGGCGCCGCCAAGTCGAGCTGGTCGCTGAAGTGGTCCTACGCCGGTGACCAGAAGGTCACCAGCGGCTGGAACGCGAAGATCACCCAGAGCGGCACCGCCGTCACCGCGAACAACGAGAGCTACAACGGCACCCTGGCCACCGGCGCCTCGACCGGCTTCGGGTTCCAGGGCACCTACAGCGGCACCAACGCGATCCCGGCCACCTTCACCCTCGACGGCGTGACCTGCAACGTCGACAGCGGCGGCGGTGGTGACACCGGCGGCGGAGGCGACACCGGCGGTGGTGGTGACACCGGCGGTGGCGGCACCGGCAGCCGGGTCGACAACCCGTACGTCGGCTCCAAGGTCTATGTGAACCCTGAGTGGTCGGCGCACGCCGCCGTCGAGCCGGGCGGCAGCCGCATCTCCAACCAGCCCACCGCCGTCTGGCTCGACCGCATCGCCGCGATCAACGGCGTCAACGGCGGCATGGGCCTGCGGGCCCACCTCGACGAGGCCCTGAAGCAGAAGGGCTCCGGCGAACTGACCATCCAGCTGGTCATCTACGACCTGCCCGGACGCGACTGTGCGGCCCTCGCCTCCAACGGCGAGCTCGGACCCAACGACATCGACAAGTACAAGACCCAGTACATCGACCCGATCGCGTCGATCCTGTCCGACCCGAAGTACGCGGGCCTGCGGATCGCCACGATCATCGAGCCCGACTCGCTGCCCAACCTGGTCACCAACGCCGGTGGTACCAACACCACCACCGACGCCTGCTCGACCATGAAGTCCAACGGCAACTACGAGAAGGGCGTCAGCTACGCCCTGGCCAAGCTCGGCGCCATCTCCAACGTCTACAACTACATCGACGCCGCCCACCACGGCTGGCTCGGCTGGGACTCCAACCTCGGCCCCTCCGTGCAGGAGTTCCACACGGTCGCGACCACCAACGGCGCGAGCGTGAACGACGTGGCCGGCTTCATCGTCAACACGGCCAACTACAGCGCCACCAAGGAGCCGTACTTCAAGGTCACCGACAGCGTCAACGGGCAGACCGTGCGCCAGTCCAAGTGGGTGGACTGGAACCAGTACGTGGACGAGCAGTCCTTCGCCCAGGCGCTGCGCGACAAGCTCGTCGCGTCCGGCTTCAACTCCGGCATCGGCATGCTGATCGACACCTCCCGCAACGGCTGGGGCGGCTCCGCCCGGCCGATCGGTTCCGGCCCGCTGACCTCGGTGGACGACTACGTCAACGGCAGCCGCATCGACCGCCGGATCCACGCCGGCAACTGGTGCAACCAGAGCGGTGCGGGCCTCGGCGAACGGCCGACCGCGGCCCCGGCCGCCGGGATCGACGCCTACGTCTGGGTCAAGCCGCCGGGGGAGTCGGACGGGTCCAGCTCCGCCGTCTCCAACGACGAGGGCAAGGGCTTCGACCGGATGTGCGACCCGACGTACGGGGGCAACGCGCGCAACGGGAACAGCCCCACCGGGGCGCTGCCGGGCGCGCCGGTGGCCGGGCACTGGTTCTCCGCCCAGTTCCAGCAGTTGATGCAGAACGCCTACCCGCCGCTGTCGTGAGCTTCGGCGCGTAGGTGATCCGCCGGGGCCGACCCGGGGCGAGTCCTCCCCGGTCAGTCCTCCTGGGCAAGGCCCCGGCGGATCGAGAACTCCACGGCCGAGTAGTTCCCGTCCGGCCGGTCCAGCTCGTACGGCACCGCCGGGTGCAGCGGCGGCTGCGCCATGAAGCGGGGCCGGGTGCCGTGGTGCGGCTGGGCGGCGTGCACCAGGAAGGGGTGACACAGGTAGACGTCACCGGGCCGGCCGGTGGCGTAGGCGAGCGGGCGGTGTGCCGAGGCCTCGACCAGCTTGGGGGCGATCCTGAGCCCGGACACGCCCGCCTCGCCGTAGGGCTCGAGCAGCCCGGGCACGTCCAGGTGCGAGCCCACCCGGATGCGGGTCGGCGCGTCCTCCTCGGTCACCTCGGAGAACAGGAACAGCATCAGCAGCGCGCGGTCCCGCGAGCGCAGGTTGGTGTAGTACCACTGGGCTCCCTCGGGGAGGTAGCTGCCCTCGATGTGCCAGCCGGCGTCGTCCGGCTCCTCCTGGTGCGGGAAGCGCAGCGGGAAGGAGCCCAGCGAGTACCGCGGCTCCCAGCGGCCCTCGCCCACCAGCAGATCGAACGCCTCGTGCAGTGCCGGGCTGTTGGCGGCCGCCGCGAACGGGCCCTGCGCCATGCCCGCCACCCAGACCACGGGGTCCTTCCAGGTGCCGGGGTCCTCCGGGTCGTACCCCGTCTCCCGCCAGAGCAGCCGCGCGCAGTCCTCCGCGACACGCGGCGGGAAGGCACCCTCGATCTTCACGAAGCCGTCCTCGAGAAAGCGTTCCACCATCGTGTCGTCCATGGGCCCATGGTGGAGCCGCGCCCGGGAATTCCGCACCTGGTTTTTGCCGTCCCGGCAACGGAACTGGCCCGGCCCCGGTGCGTCGGCGCACGCTGGCCCCACCGAGAGGAGAGGCTGACCACCATGGCGCACAAGCACGCGGACCACGGCCCGCACGACCACGGCCCCCGGCACGGCGAGGGCCGTACGGGGCACGGCCATCATCACGGCGACACCGACATCGACTGGGCCTTGATGGCCCCGGAGCTGGAATCCCAGGCGGAGCTCTTCGCGCCCCTGTACGAGCGGGTCATGGCCTGGCTCGCCGAGGGGGTGACCAAGCCCGGACAGATCGTCGACGCGGGCAGTGGTCCGGGGGTCGTGTCCGGCCTGTTCGCCGAGACCTTCCCGGGCGCCCGGGTCGTCGCGGTGGACGGCTCCGGGCCGCTCCTCGAACGGGCCCGCGCCCGCGCCGCCCGCCTCGGCTTCGCCGACCGCTTCACCACCGTCACCGGCGAACTGCCCGACGCGCTGGCCGAGCTGGAGTATCCGGCCGACCTCTTGTGGGCCAGCAACAGCCTGCACCACCTGGGCGACCAGCGCGCCGCCCTGGCCGCGTTCGCCGAGCGACTGGCCCCCGGCGGCACCCTCGCCCTGCTGGAGGGCGGCCTGCCCGCCCGGTTCCTGCCCCGGGACATCGGCATCGGCCGTCCCGGTCTGCAGGCGCGCATGGACGCGGTCGAGGCCGACTGGTTCACCCGGATGCGGGAGGAACTGCCGGGCTCGGTCGCCGAGACCGAGGACTGGCCGGCGCTGCTGTCGACCGCCGGTCTGAAGCCCACCGGCACCCGCAGCTTCCTGCTGGACCTGCCCGCCCCGGTCTCCGACCGGGCCCGCGACTACGTCGTCGCCATCCTCACCCGTCTGCGCGAGGGACTGGCGGACGACATCACCGTCGAGGACCGCGCCACCCTGGACCGCCTCCTGGACCCGGAGGACGAGGCGAGCGTGCACCGCAGGAAGGACGTCTTCGTGCTCAAGGCCTACACCGTGCACACGGCCGTCCGCACCGCCTGAGCCGGACCGCCTCAGCCGGACCCGACCGCCCGAGCCGGACCTGCCGAGCCAGACGTGACCCGCCCTCAGGGCCGGATCGCCGCCGCAACTTGACTTGGAGGGCTCTCCAAGTGATGGACTTCCCTGCGTTTTCCGACAACCAGGGGGCACATCATGACCGATTCTCCGGTCGCGCTCATCACCGGCGGTGGCAGCGGCATCGGCGCCGCCGTCGCCCGGCGGCTGCTGGACGCCGGGCACCGGGTGGCTGTCACCGGGCGGGGCGAGGAGCGGCTGCGCGGCTTCGCCCGTGAACTCGGCGATCCGGACGGCCTGCTGACGCTCACCGGCAGCACCGCTGAATACGACCAGGTGCGCTCTGCGGTCGAGCGCACGCTCAAGGAGTTCGGGCGGCTGGACACGGTCGTCGCCAACGCCGGGTCCGCCACCCACGACTCGGTCGCCGAGGGCGACCCGGCCGGCTGGACGGAGATGGTGCTCACCAACGTCCTCGGCCCGGCGCTGCTCATCCGCGCCTCCATCGACGCCCTGAAGGAGACCCGCGGGCGGATCGTGCTGGTGGGCAGCGTCGCCGGGTTCGTTCCCACGCCCGGCAACATCTACGGGGCGACCAAGTGGGCGGTCACCGGGCTCGCCGAGAACACCCGCCGCCAGGTCACCGAGTGGGGCGTGGGCGTCACCCTGATCGCCCCCGGTCGCGTGGAGACCCCGTTCTGGGACGGCCTGGGCAGCCTGCCGCCGGGGCATCTGCTGACCGCCGACCAGATCGCCGACTCGGTGGTGTGGGCGATCAGGCAGCCGGAGGGCGTGGACGTCAACACCGTCGTCGTACGGCCGATCGGCCAGCCCAACTGACCGTCCTGCGGTGGGAGCGGAGCCCGGTGCCGGCCGACGGTGGCGGCGCCGGGTCCGCCTTCCCTCCGGGTTCAGTTGCTCTGAAGGAACTGCTTCGCCAGCCTGTCGCCCAGGGAGACCGCCGCGCTGTGGCTCTCGATGGGGGAGGCCTGGGAGTTCTTGAACAGGATGTAGGTCACGCCGGAGGCCGCGCCGCCCGTGGTCGGGTCGGGGTCGATGCCGAGGGCCTTGGCGGTAGCGTAGGAGGCCTCGCCGATGATCGTCGAGGGGCCGGTGTCGCCGACGACGGCGTACTCGACCTTGTTGCCGTGGACGACGGCGACCACGCCGCCGCCCTTGATGCCGGAGGCGGCGTAGTTCCAGATGGTGCCGGAGCTCGGCACCACGACGTACGGCAGTGACTCGGCCTTCAGGGGCAGGCCGTCGGACTGGTGGAAGGCCGTGTCGTTCTGGAACCAGGGATCGCGGGTCTCGTTGCAGTCGGTGGTGCGCTGGCCGTCGCAGTCGATGTCCATGTCGGCCTTCCAGAACACCGCGCCGTTCTTGTCGCACACGGGGACGGTGGCCGAGGTCCCGTTGTCGGTCTTGTACTTGCCGTTGGAGATCTGCCGGCAGGACGTCACCTTGGCGAGCAGGTCCGCCGCGCTGACCGAGCCTTCCTGGGCGGACCCCGGGACGGTGGCGTCCAGGGCGTTCGCCGGTAGCACTCCGGTGGCGAGCAGAGCGGCACCGCCGGCCGTGGCGAGGGTGGGTATTCGTGCGCGCACAGTGGGGGGTTCCCTTCGGTTAGGAAATTTTTCTTACCGACTTCTCCCAAGCGGCTTCGTGGGCATGCTCGCGTCAAGATGGTGGCGGTGTTCGGCCGTGGTGGAAGCGGCGCGCCCGCGGCCGGGGAGGGGCCCGGGCCGCGGGCGCCGGTGGTGCCGGTCAGCCCATGTCGAAGGTCGCCGGGTTCGGGCCCAGCCTGCGGTCCTCGTTCAGGGCGCTGATCGCGGCGAGGTCCTCCTCGTCCAGGCCGAAGTCGAAGACCTCGATGTTCTCCCTGATCCGGGCGGGCGTCACCGACTTCGGGATCACGATGTTGCCGAGCTGGACGTGCCAGCGCAGCACGACCTGGGCCGGGGTGCGGTTGTGCTTCTGGGCGATCGCCACGATCGCCGGCACCTCCAGCAGGCCCTTGCCCTGACCGAGCGGCGACCAGGCCTCGGTGGCGATGCCCTGCTCCGCGTGGAACTCGCGGGCGGCGTGCTGCTGCATGTGCGGGTGCAGCTCGATCTGGTTGACCGCCGGGATCACCGAGGTCTCGGCGATCAGACGCTCGAGGTGCTCCGGAAGGAAGTTCGAGACACCGATCGCCCGGACGCGGCCGTCGGAGTGGAGCTTCTCGAACGCCTTGTAGGTGTCGACGTAACGGCCCCTGGACGGCAGCGGCCAGTGGATCAGGAAGAGGTCCAGGTACTCCAGGCCGAGCCTGGCCAGCGACGTGTCGAAGCCGCGCAGCGTGGCGTCGTACCCCTGGTCGCTGTTCCACAGCTTGGTGGTGACGAAGACCTCCTCGCGGGGGATGCCCGAGGCGGCGATGGCCCTGCCGGTGCCCTCCTCGTTGCCGTAGATCGCCGCCGTGTCGATGCTGCGGTACCCGGCCTCCAGCGCGGTGGCGACCGCTCGCTCCGCCTCGTCGTCCGGCACCTGCCAGACGCCGAAGCCCAGCTGGGGCATCTCGACGCCGTTGTTGAGGATGATCGGGGGGACCTTGCTGCTCACGAGCTCTCGATCCTTCGGTTGTCGTCCGGTCTTGACTCCCATGGTCAACGATCACGAGCTGTGACGCATTCCTGACCGGCCGATCGCCTCACCCCCGGTACAGAGCCTCCACCTCGTTCGCGTAAGCGTTTTCGATGGCCTTGCGCTTCAGCTTCAGCGACGGGGTCAGCAGGCCGTGCTCCTCGGTGAACGGCTGGGCGAGGATGCGGAAGGTGCGGACGGACTCGGCCTGTGAGACCAGGGTGTTGGCGGCGACCACCGCGCGCCGCACCTCGGTCTCCAGGTCGTGGTCGCGCACCAGCTCCGCCGGGGTGAGTCTCGGCTTGCCGCGCATCTGCAGCCAGTGCTCGACCGCCTCGTGGTCGAGCGTGACGAGGGCGGCGATGTACGGGCGGTCGTTGCCGACGACGATGCACTGCGAGACCAGCGGATGGTCGCGCACCCGCTCCTCCAGCACGCCCGGCGCCACGCTCTTGCCGCCGGAGGTCACCAGGATCTCCTTCTTGCGGCCGGTGATGGTGAGGTAGCCGTCCTCGTCGAGGGAGCCGAGGTCGCCGGTGGCCAGCCAGCCGTCGTGCAGGGTCCCGTCGGTGGCCTTCTGGTTGTTGAGATAGCCGTGGAAGACGTTGCCGCCGTGCAGCCATACCTCGCCGTCGTCGGCGATGTGCACGGTGACGCCCGGGATGGGCTGCCCGACCGTGCCGTACCGGGTGCGTTCGGGCGGGTTGGCGGTGGCCGCCGCCGTGGACTCGGTCAGGCCGTAGCCCTCGTAGATCTGCACGCCGGCGCCCGCGAAGAACAGTCCGAGCCGGCGGTCCATCCCCGAGCCGCCGGACATCGCGTTGCGGATCCGGCCGCCCATCGCCGCGCGCACCTTGGAGTACACGAGCTTGTCGAAGAACTGGTGCTGCATGCGCAGGCCGGCCGACGGACCGGGGCCGATGCCCCACGCCTTGGCCTCGACCGCGTCCGCGTACTTCACGGCGATGTCGACGGCCTTCTCGAAGGGCCCGCTCCGGCCCTCCTTCTCGGCCTTGCGGCGGGCGGCGTTGAACACCTTCTCGAAGATGTACGGCACCGCGAGGATGAACGTCGGCCTGAACGCCTGGAGGTCGGGCAGCAGGGCGGCGGCGTTCATCTGGGGCTGGTGGCCCAGGCGGACCTTGCCGCGGATCGTGGCCACCTCCACCATCCGCCCGAAGACGTGCGCGAGCGGCAGGAAGAGCAGCGTCGACGCCTCGTCGCCCTTCTTGGAGTGGAAGACCGGCTCCCAGCGCTGTACGACCGTGTCCGCCTCGTACATGAAGTTGCCGTGGGTGAGGACACAGCCCTTGGGGCGGCCGGTGGTGCCGGAGGTGTAGATGACGGTGGCGATCGAGTCGGGGGTGACCGCCTCGCGGTGCCGGTGCACCACCTCGTCCTCGATGTGCGCGCCCGCGTCGTACAGCTCCTGCAGGGCGCCCGTGTCCAGCTGCCACAGTCCGCGCAGTTGCGGGAGCCGGTCGATGACCGTGGCGATCGTCATCGCGTGGTCCTCGTGCTCCACGACCGCCGCCGACACCTCCGCGTCGTACAGCATCCAGAAGCACTGCTCGGCCGAGGAGGTGGGGTAGATCGGCACCACCTGGGCACCGATCGTCCACAGTGCGAAGTCGAACAGCGTCCACTCGTAGCGGGTGCGGGACATGATCGCGACCCGGTCGCCGAAGCGGACGCCCTGGGCGAGCAGGCCCTTGGCGAGGGCGAGGACCTCGTCGCGGAACTCGGCGGCGGTCACGTCCCGCCATGTGCCTGTCTCGTCCTTGCGGCCGAGCGCGATGTGCAGGGGGTCGTCCTGAGCATGCTGGAACACGACGTCGGCCAGGCCGCCCACCGGCGGTGGCAACGTCGACGGAGGGCTGGTGAACTCGCGCAAACCCCGCTCCCGCTCCTCAGTCTTCGGTTCGCCCGCGGAGCGTTCCAGCCTTTTCGGCTCCCTTGTGACGCTCCGCACAGCGCCGTGAAAGCTACCCCACGGCGCGGCGGGGCGGGAGGGGGGTCGAAAGCGAGCAGTGCTCTGATCCGCACAGGTCAGCGACAGAAAATGCGCTCACAAGGGGAAGGGTCGGACAGAAATCCTTACGGTTCAGTAAGTTTCGGTGGCGTAATCTCCACTGAATCTGTACGACGCTCTGACAGTCGCCGGGCCTCACCGGCCGCACCGCCTTCTCCCCGGACAGCGTGCGCGCGCCGGATTCCGTCACCGCCGCCCACGCGGCGGCCGGACCAGTCCCAGCACGCGGGCCACCGGACCCGCCCCGCCGGCCGCCTCTGCGGGGCGGCGGTCAGCGCCGGTGCAGGCGCTCGCCGCCCGCGAGGATCGCCTTCGCCAGGGCGTCGGCCGCCTGCTGGGCGGAGGGGCGGTGGCGGCCGTGTACCAGGACGAAGTCGACCTTCCCGAGTTCCGGCAGACCGGCCCGCTCCGGGACCCGCACCAGACCGGGAGGGATGAGCCCGCGCGAGTGGGCCATCACGCCCAGACCCGCGCGGGCCGCGGCGATCAGGCCGTTCAGGCTGCCGCTGGTGCACGCGATGCGCCACGGCCGCCCCTGCCGTTGCAGGGCCTCGAAGGCGAGCGCCCGGGTGATCCCCGGCGGCGGGTAGACGATCAGCGGCACCGGGCGGTCCGGGTCCAGGCGCAGCCGCTCCGCGCCGATCCAGACCAGGCGGTCGTGCCAGACCGGTTCGCCGCTCGGATCCTGCGGGCGCCGCTTGGCCAGCACCAGGTCCAGTTTTCCGGCGGCCAGCTGCTCGTGCAGCGTGCCCGACAGCTCCACCGTCAGCTCCAGATCGACCTCCGGGTGCTGGTAGCGGAAGCCCTCCAGGATCTCCGGCAGCCGGGTCAGCACGAAGTCCTCCGATGCGCCGAACCTGAGCCGGCCGCGCACCCGGGTGCCGGTGAAGAACGCCGCCGCCTGCTCGTGCACCTCCAGGATCCGCCGCGCGAAGCCCAGCATGGCCTCGCCGTCCTCGGTCAGCTCCACCGAGTGCGTGTCACGGGTGAACAGCACCCGCCCGGTGGCGTCCTCCAGGCGGCGCACGTGCTGGCTGACCGTCGACTGGCGCAGCCCCAGCCGCCGTGCGGCCCCGGTGAAGCTGAGCGTCTGGGCCACGGCCAGGAACGTGCGCAACTGCGCGGGGTCGTACATGCGCCCAGGCTAGCCGCTCATCACGGATCGCGATGACAGTAAGAGCGGTATGACGGATTCCCGATCGCTGCGAGGGGGAGCAGGATGGAGCGGGGACCCGTCGGTCCCCAGACGAACGGGCGCGAACGGGCCTGCGACACCCTGTGGCATCCCTTCCGCCGATGAGTACGAGCAAGTGGAGCACAGTGAAACGCCTGCGCTGGCCGAACCGGCTGCCGATCGACCCGTACATCGTGCTGCTGGTGGGGACGGTGGGGCTCGCCGCGCTCCTGCCGGCCCGCGGCGGCGCCGCCCACGTGGTCTCCGGCGCCTCGACCGGTGCGATCGCCTTCCTGTTCTTCCTCTACGGCGCCCGTCTGTCCACGCGCGAGGCGCTGGACGGACTGAAGCACTGGCGGCTGCACGTCACGGTCCTGGCCTGCACCTTCGTGGTCTTCCCACTGCTCGGCGTTGCCGCCCGCGGCCTGGTCCCGGTCCTGCTGACCCAGCCGCTCTACCAGGGCCTGCTCTTCCTCACCCTCGTCCCGTCGACCATCCAGTCCTCGATCGCTTTCACCTCCATCGCCCGCGGCAACGTGCCCGCCGCGATCTGCGCCGGCTCCTTCTCCTCGCTCGTCGGGATCGTCCTCACCCCGCTGCTCGCGGCGGCGCTCCTCGGCGGCGGCGCAGGCGGCTTCTCCGCCCACTCACTGGTCACGATCGTGCTGCAACTGCTCGTGCCGTTCGTCGCCGGGCAGGTGCTGCGGCCCTTCATCGGTCACTTCGTCGCGCGGCACAAGAAGGTCCTCGGGCTCGTCGACCGCGGCTCGATCCTCCTCGTCGTCTACACCGCGTTCAGCGAGGGCATGGTGCGGGGCATCTGGCACCAGGTGAGCCCCGCACGGCTGGGCGGGCTGCTCGCCGTGGAGGCCGTGGTGCTCGCCGTGATGCTGGCCCTGACCTGGTACGGCGCCAAGGCGATGGGCTTCGGCCGGGCGGACCGCATCGCCATCCAGTTCGCCGGCTCGAAGAAGTCCCTGGCCTCCGGGCTGCCCATGGCGAGCGTCCTGTTCGGCGCCCACGCCTCGCTGGCCGTGCTGCCGCTGATGCTCTTCCACCAGATGCAGCTCATGGTCTGCGCGGTGATCGCCAAGCGCCGTTCGCACGACCCCGAGGCACAACGGGAGTCCGCCCCGGCGGCCCGGCCCGCGGCTTCGCGCACCGCGGTCGGCGCGGCGACACGCTCGCGCTGACATGGGGCCGGATCACGGCCGCAGCACCACCTTGCCCAGGTTGGCGCGCGACTCGATCGCCTCGTGGGCCTTCGCCGCGTCCTCCAGGGCGAACTCGGCATGCACGGCGGGCCGCACCAGCCCGTCCCCGAACAGCCGCCACAGCTCCTGCCGCCACAGCTCGTACAGCTCCGGCTGCCCCCGGGCGATCCGGGCCATCTGGAAGCCGATCACCGACCTGGCGCCCACCAGCAGGTCGTACGCCTGGATCGTGCCGCCGCCCGAGCTGTACGCCACCAGCCGCCCACCGGGGGCGAGCGCGGCGATCGCCGGGGTGAGGAGCTCGCCCCCCACCGCGTCCAGGACGCAGTCGACCGGCTCCCCCCACCTGTCGTCGCCGTAGGCGATCACCTCGTCGGCCCCGAGGGCACGCACGAAGTCCGCCTTGGCCGGATCGGAGACCGCGCCCACGACCCGGGCCGCCCCCCGGATCCGGGCGAGCTGCACCGCCAGATGCCCGACGCCGCTCGCCGCCGCCGTCACCATGACCGCCTCGCCCCGCTCGAGCCGGGCGGCCTCCAGCGCGCCGAGGGCCACGAGACCGCTGCGGACCAGGGCGACCGCCTCGACGGAACTGGCCTCGTCGGGCACGGGTGAGGCCATGGCCTCGTGCAGCAGCGCGAAGTCGGCGTACCCGTGCCCGAAGCAGAGCCCGGTGACACGGTCGCCCGCCCGGAAGCGGGTGACGCCGTCACCGACGGCCGCCACCTCGCCCGCGAGCTCACCGCCGAGCGGGATCGGCTCGGCGGACTCGCTGACCTTGCGGACGACGGGCAGGGTGACACCGACGGCCTCGCAGCGCACCAGAAGCTCACCGGGGCCGGGCTCGGGAACGGGAGCCACCTCCAGGAACAGCGGGCCTTTGGCGGACTCGTATCGAACGCGTCGCATCACGTCTCCAAGGGGCAGGTCGAGTCGTCGCTCCAGGTCGTTGGGATCGCCAATGACCTGAAGTGACGACGATAACCGCGCTTCATTGGGAAGTCCAACGACTTCTTGGATAGGCTGGCCCCATGGCCGACGTCGAAGCCCCCCTCACCGCGATCCGCTCCCTGCCCAGCTGGCTCCTCGGCCGGGCCGCCGCCCGTGGCCGGGCCCTGGTCGCCGAGGCGCTGGCGGCCGAGGGCATGAAGATGTGGCACCACGTGGTGCTGTCCGCCGTCCGCGACCTCGCCCCCGTGGCCCAGGCCGATCTGGGCCGCAGCGTGGGGCTCGACCCGAAGGACCTGGTCGGCGTTCTCAACCACCTGCAGTCCGCGGGCCTCGTCCTGCGCGAGCCGGACCCCAGGGACCGGCGCAAGAACGCGGTCTCCCTCACCGACGAGGGCGACCGGTTGCTGACCCGCTGTGAGAAGGCGGCACGCGAGGCCAACGACCAGCTCCTCGCACCACTGTCACCGGCGGAACGGGACCGCTTCCAGAAGCTGCTGACCCGGATCACCGGCACGCAGTCGTGACCGCCGCGGGACGCGTGGGGGTGCCTGAAGGCCGAGCACTGACTCGCGGCAAGGGCCGTCCCAGGCCCACTGTCCTCAGGCGTCGGCCGCGAGAGAGCCGAAGGGGCGCGCCGGTGCCGACAGCACGAGCGCGCGCAGGCGCGAAGCGCTGAGCACGGTCGTGCTGTCGGCACCGGCTTGGGCGCCCCGTGGGCGAACGAGCAATCAGACTCAGATGACACGCTCCTCGCCCGCGTACACGTTCATGGAGCTGCCCCGCAGGAAGCCCACCAGGGTCAGGCCCGTCTCCGTGGCGAGGTCCACCGCCAGCGACGACGGCGCCGAGACCGCCGCCAGCACCGGGATGCCCGCCATCACCGCCTTCTGCGCCAGTTCGAAGGAGGCCCGGCCGGACACCAGCAGGACTGTCCGGGACAGGGGCAGGTCGCCCTTCTGCAGGGCGCGGCCGACCAGCTTGTCGACCGCGTTGTGCCGGCCCACGTCCTCCCGTATGTCCAGCAGTTCGCCGTCCTCGCCGAACAGGGCCGCCGCGTGCAGACCGCCGGTGCGGTCGAAGACCCGCTGGGCCGCGCGCAGCCGGTCGGGCAGGCTCGCGAGCAGTTCGGGCGCGACCCGCACCGGGGGAGTGTCGGCGATGGGCCAGCGGGCCGTCGTACGGACGGCGTCCAGGCTGGCCTTGCCGCACAGGCCGCAGGAGGAGGTGGTGTAGACGTTGCGTTCCAGGGTGATGTCCGGCAGGACGACGTCCGGGGCGGTCTTCACGTCCACCACGTTGTACGTGTTCGAGCCGTCCACCGTCGCGCCCGCGCAGTACACGATGTTCAGCAGGTCCGAGGCCGCCCCCAGCACGCCCTCGCTGACCAGGAAGCCGGCGGCCAGCGCGAAGTCGTCGCCCGGCGTACGCATGGTGATGGCGAGCGGCTTGCCGTTGAGCCGGATCTCCAGGGGCTCCTCGGCGACGAGTGTGTCCGGCCGGGCGGATACCGCACCGTCCCGGATCCGGATGACCTTGCGTCGTTCCGTCACTCGTCCCATGTTCTGATCAGCCCCGGTTCTGTACGTGCTGGTAGCCGAAACGGCCCTTGATGCAGAGGTTGCCATGGGTCACCGGGTTGTCGTGCGGTGAGGTGACCTTGACGATCTCGTTGTCCTGGACGTGCAGGGTGAGGTTGCACCCCACTCCGCAGTAGGCGCACACCGTGGTCGTCTCCGTCTGCGCCGACTCGTCCCACGTACCCGCCCGGCGCATCTCGAACTCCGACCGGAACGAGAGCGCTCCGGTGGGGCACACCTCGACGCAGTTGCCGCAGTACACGCACGCCGAGTCGGTCAGCGGCGCGTCGTGCTCCACGGCGATCCGGGCGTCGAAGCCACGGCCCGCGACCGAGATCGCGAAGGTGTTCTGCCACTGCTCGCCGCACGCGTCGACGCACTTGTAGCACAGGATGCACTTGTCGTAGTCGCGCACGTACAGTTCGTTGTCGATCCGCGGTTGCTCGTTCAGCCGGGCCGCGTCCGGGCCGAAGCGGTCGGGTTTCGCCTCGTACTCCTTGATCCACTCGGCGGCCCGGGGCGTCGTGGACAGATCGGCGGAGGACGCGAGCAGCTCCAGCACGACCTTGCGGCTGTGCCGGGCGCGCTCGGTCTGCGTACGGACCTCCATGCCCGCCTCCGCCCTGCGCGAGCACGCCGGGACCAGGGTGCGCGACCCCTCGACCTCGACCACACAGACCCGGCAGGCGTTCTTCGGCGTGAGCGTGTCGCCGTGGCACAGGGTCGGTATGTCCTTCCCGGCCGCCCGGCAGGCGTCCAGGATCGTCGCGCCCTCGGGGACCCTGACCTCCTGCCCGTCGAGGGTGAACTCCAGCAGCCGGCGGGGGATCCCCAGTGAAGTGACGGTCATTCGTACGCCCCCAGACGGTCGATGGCGGATTCCACGGCGTTCCACGCGGTCTGCCCCAGACCGCAGATCGAGGCGTCCCGCATGGCGCGGCCCACCTCCCTGAGCAGCGCGATGTCACCGGCGGCCGCCGCGCCCGCGCGCTCCTCGATCCGGTGCAGCGCCTCCTCCTGGCGCACGGTCCCCACCCGGCAGGGCACGCACTGGCCGCACGACTCCTCCCGGAAGAACCGGGCGATGCGCACAAGCAGCCGGGACAGCGGCACGGTGTCGTCGAAGGCCATGACGACGCCCGAGCCCAGCGTGGTGCCTGCGGCACGGGTGCCTTCGAAGGTGAGCGGGATGTCCAGCTCGTCCGGGCGTACGAAACCGCCGGCCGCGCCACCGAGCAGGACCGCCCGCAGGCCGCCGCGCACCCCGGCCAGCTCCAGCAGTTCGCCGAGCGTGGCGCCGAACGGCAGCTCGTAGACGCCGGGCCGGTCGACGCTGCCCGACACGCAGAACAGCTTCGGTCCCGTGGAGTTTCCGGTGCCGATCGCCGCGTACGCCTGAGCACCCATGGTGAGGATCGGCAGCACGTTGACCAGGGTCTCGACGTTGTTCGCCACCGTCGGCTTGCCGAACAGGCCCTTCTCCACCGGGAACGGCGGCTTCGAGCGCGGCTCGCCCCGGTACCCCTCGATGGAGTTGAACAGCGCGGTCTCCTCGCCGCAGATGTACGCGCCCGCTCCGCGCCGGATCTCGATGTCGAAGGCGTACCCCTGGCCCAGGACGTCCTCGCCGAGCAGGCCG
>NZ_MUBM01000161.1 GCF_002154505.1 Streptomyces carpinensis
CCCGCCCGCTCGCGTCCCGGGGCTCTTCCGGACAGCGGGCGGGCGGCCGGGCCGCAGTGCGCGCGGCCCTGGTGGGACGCGCCCGGTCACGGGGTGACAGCACCCCGACGGCCCCCACCGCCGTCAGCAGCGCCGGCGGCGCCGCGGCCGACGGGGCCTCCCGCCCACACGCGTGCGGATACGGCACGGGCTGAAGCACGGGTGCCCCGCCCGGACCCCTCGAGGACCTCGGGCAGCCAGTGCCTGCCGGCCGTCGCCGTCGACCAGCGCCTCGGCTACCGCGCGGGCCCCGTCGCGCAGGCCGACCTCCACAAACGAGCCGTCCCCGACGGCCTGCTCCCGGAGCAGCGGGTACGCGCGCGGCGCGTCGCGACCGGCGCGCGGCACCAGCACACAGCGCGCGGTCCCGCCGCGCGCGGCCGGCGTCAGCCCCTCGGGCACCGCACCGTCGACGGTCGGCTGCCAGCGGCTGAGATGCCGCCCGTAGCGGACGAACAGCCCGTCGGGCACCTGCCCGCCGCGCACCCCGGTGATGTCGCCGCCGTCGCCCACGGCGGCGAAGGTCCCGCGTGTACGAGCAGATGATGCCGGTCGGGCAGCTCCGGTTCCCTCTCCTCCCCTCGAGTCCCTGTCGCTTGGTCTTTCCGGGCGTCTCGCCGGGCCTGGGGGACACGGCGTGTGACGGCTCGGGCCGTCCGGACACTCGTCCGCATGGTGAAATCCGGGCGCCTGTGGCAGCGTGATTCTCGCCACCCTTGATAAGGGTGGCGCTCAGATGAGCGGATCTTGAGCGACTGCACCTCATCAAGAAATGGCACTCAGTGCCATCCCTTGATCGTTCATCGATCGAAATCACCCGTGCCGATACCCGCTCATATGAGCGCGAGAAGCGGTCTACAGGCATTGATTCGTTCAAGAAGTGAAAACATCAGGCCGTGGCGGCTTGCCAAGCCTTGACTTTCGATCCGCTGGCGGACGAGTGGTTACAGGCGCATGACGCGCAAGTGGACGTACCAAGGTGCCTTCGATCTGGGTATGTTCCTCGCCGTCAGGGCAGCCACCGCGTCCTCGAGGAGTCGAGACCCGTGTCGGAAAACAAAGATCCCCAGGTAGCCGAGCGCGGCAACAGCGTTGAGGGCGTGAAGTTCGTTTACGACTTCACCGAGGGCAACAAGGACCTCAAGGACCTCCTCGGTGGCAAGGGCGCGAACCTCGCCGAGATGACCAACCTGGGCCTTCCGGTTCCTCCGGGCTTCGCCATCACCACCGAGGCCTGCAAGGTCTACCTCGACAGCGGCGAGGAGCCGGCGGCACTGCGTGACGAGGTGAGTGCGCACCTCGACGCGCTCGAGCGGAAGATGGGCAAGAAGCTCGGCCAGGCCGACGACCCCCTCCTCGTGTCGGTCCGTTCCGGGGCCAAGTTCTCCATGCCCGGCATGATGGACACCGTCCTGAACATCGGTCTGTCGGACAAGTCCGTGCAGGGCCTTGCCAAACAGGCCGGCGACGAGCGCTTCGCCTGGGACTCCTACCGCCGGCTCATCCAGATGTTCGGCAAGACCGTCCTCGGCGTCGACGGTGAGCTCTTCGAGGACGCCCTCGACAAGGCCAAGGAGACCAAGAAGGTCACCGTCGACACCGAGCTGGACGCGGCCGACCTGAAGAAGCTGGTCACCAAGTTCAAGAAGATCGTCAAGACCGAGGCCGGCCGGGACTTCCCCCAGGACCCGCGCGAGCAGATGGACCTCGCCATCAAGGCGGTCTTCGACTCCTGGAACGGCGAGCGCGCCAAGCTCTACCGCCGCCAGGAGCGCATCCCGCACGACCTGGGCACGGCCGTCAACGTCTGCTCGATGGTCTTCGGCAACCTCGGCCCCGACTCTGGCACCGGCGTCGCCTTCACCCGTGACCCCGCCTCCGGCCACCAGGGCGTCTACGGCGACTACCTGCAGAACGCGCAGGGCGAGGACGTGGTCGCGGGCATCCGCAACACCGTGCCGCTGGCGGAGCTGGAGCAGATCGACAAGAAGTCGTACGACCAGCTCATGCAGATCATGGAGACCCTGGAGAACCACTACAAGGATCTCTGCGACATCGAGTTCACCATCGAACGCGGCCAGCTGTGGATGCTGCAGACCCGCGTCGGCAAGCGCACCGCCGGTGCGGCCTTCCGGATCGCCACCCAGTTGGTGGACCAGGGCCTGATCGACGAGGCCGAGGCCCTGCAGCGTGTCACCGGCGCCCAGCTCGCCCAGCTGATGTTCCCCCGGTTCGACGAGCACGCCAAGGTCGAGCAGGTCGCCCGCGGCATCGCGGCCTCCCCGGGCGCGGCGGTCGGCAAGGCGGTCTTCGACTCCTACACCGCCGTCAAGTGGTCCCGTTCGGGCGAGAAGGTCATCCTCGTCCGCCGGGAGACCAACCCCGACGACCTCGACGGCATGATCGCGGCCGAGGGCATCCTGACCTCCCGCGGCGGCAAGACCTCCCACGCCGCCGTCGTGGCCCGCGGCATGGGCAAGACCTGTGTGTGCGGCGCGGAGGAGCTGGAGGTCGACACCAAGCGCCGCCGGATGACGGTGCCCGGCGGGCACGTCGTCGAGGAGGGCGACGTCATCTCCATCGACGGCTCCACCGGCAAGGTCTACCTGGGCGAGGTACCGGTCGTGCCGTCCCCGGTCGTGGAGTACTTCGAGGGCCGGATGCACGCCGGCGCCGACGACGCCGACGAGCTGGTCGAGGCGGTGCACCGCATCATGGCGTTCGCCGACCGCAAGCGCCGTCTGCGGGTGCGCGCCAACGCCGACAACGCCGAGGACGCGCTGCGCGCCCGCCGCTTCGGCGCCCAGGGCATCGGCCTGTGCCGCACCGAGCACATGTTCCTCGGTGACCGGCGCGAGCTGGTCGAGCGGCTGATCCTGGCCGACACCGAGGCCGAGCGCGAGGAGTCCCTCAAGCAGCTGCTGCCGCTGCAGAAGAAGGACTTCGTGGAGCTGTTCGAGGCGATGGACGGCCTGCCGGTCACCGTCCGACTGCTCGACCCACCGCTGCACGAGTTCCTGCCCGACATCACCGAGCTGTCGGTCCGCGTGGCCCTCGCCGAGTCCCGCCAGGAGCCGCACGAGAACGAGCTGCGCCTGCTCCAGGCCGTGCACCGCCTGCACGAGCAGAACCCGATGCTGGGCCTGCGCGGCGTACGGCTCGGCCTGGTCGTCCCCGGCCTGTTCACCATGCAGGTCCGCGCCATCGCCGAGGCGGCGGCCGAGCGCAAGGCGGCCAAGGGCGACCCGCGCGCCGAGATCATGATCCCGCTCGTGGGCACCGTCCAGGAGCTGGAGATCGTCCGCGAGGAGGCCGACCAGGTCATCGAGGAGGTCCAGGCCGCCACCGGCACCCAGCTGAAGCTCGCGATCGGCACGATGATCGAGCTGCCGCGCGCCGCGCTCACCGCCGGCCAGATCGCCGAGGCCGCGGAGTTCTTCTCCTTCGGCACCAACGACCTGACCCAGACGGTATGGGGCTTCAGCCGCGACGACGTGGAGGCGAGCTTCTTCACGGCGTACCTGGAGAAGGGCATCTTCGGCGTCAGCCCGTTCGAGACGATCGACAAGGACGGCGTCGGCTCCCTGGTGAAGGCCGCCGCCCAGGCCGGCCGCGCCACCCGCCCCGACCTCAAGCTCGGCGTCTGCGGCGAGCACGGCGGCGACCCGGAGTCCGTCCACTTCTTCCACGAGGTGGGCCTGGACTACGTCTCCTGCTCCCCGTTCCGCATCCCGGTCGCCCGCCTCGAGGCCGGCCGCGCGGCCTCCCGGTCGCAGGGCAGCGACCACCGGTAGTCCGGACCGCCTGCCGACCGGACCACCGGCCGGCTGGCAGCAGACCCCGGAGTCCTCGTCGTGGTCCCCGACCCTCATGACCGATTGCGACGAGGACTCCGGTCCACGAGAAGAAGGGGCGGCCTCCTGTGCGGGGATGCCGCCCCTTCTCGTGTCCTCGGGGCTCCTCCGCCGCCTGTGGCAGGGCCCGGGGGCGGCAGGCCCTAGGGTGGGGTGCCCTGGGGTGAGGCCGTGGATCCCGGGCCGGACCGACGGGCCGGCCGTCGAGCGCGCCCCGTGTGGAGGAGCTGCCGTGGGCTGGACCGAGCAGGACGTCCCCGACCAGGGCGGCCGCACCGCCGTCGTCACCGGCGCCAACAGCGGGCTCGGGTACGTCGTGGCGCGGGAGCTGGCGCGTCGGGGGGCCCGTGTGCTGCTGGCGTGCCGCAGTGAGGCGCGTGGCGGCGAGGCCGTGGCACGGATCGCCGCCGAGGTGGCCGGAGCCGACGTCGAGCTCGCCCGGCTCGACCTCGGGGACCTTCGCTCCGTACGGGAGTTCGCGCACGCGTACCCGTACGACCGCCTCGATCTGCTCGTCAACAACGCGGGCGTGATGGCGCTGCCGCACGGTACGACGGTGGACGGATTCGAGACGCAGTTCGGGGTCAACCACCTGGGGCACTTCGCACTCACCGGACTGCTGCTGCCGGCGCTGCTCGCCACCCCCGGGGCCCGCGTGGTGACCGTGTCCAGCCTGATGCACGCGATGGCCAACATCGACCCCGGCGACCTCGACGGCGCGCGCGGCTACCGGCGCTGGACCGCCTACGCCCGCTCCAAGACCGCCAACCTGCTCTTCACCCACGAACTGTCCCGCAGGCTGGCGGCGGCCGGGTCGGACGTGGTCGCCGCCGCCGCGCACCCCGGGTACGCCTCCACCAACCTGCAGACGGCCGGGCCGCGCGCCGAGGGCCGCCGCGGAGCCGAACGGCTCATGGTGGTCGCGAACCGCGTCTTCGCCCAGTCCGCCGAGGCCGGTGCCCTGCCCACCCTGTACGCGGCCACCGCGCCCGGGGTGCGCCCCGACTCGTTCACGGGCCCGTCCTTCGCGATGTGGCGCGGTGCGCCGGCCCCGTCCTGGCGGGCCCCCTGGACCCGCGACGACCGTGCCGCCGACCGTCTCTGGGCCGTCTCGCAGGACCTGACCGGAGTGCGGTACGACGCCCTCGAGGCATGAGCGGCCCGCCGCTCAGACCGGAAAACCTCCTGGCCGGAAGGGCGCGTTGGCACCACACGCCACTGCGACGCTTGTGTCGTCATCCAGGCCCGGCCGGAACGATCGGTCAAGAAACCTGAGCGCTAGAGGGCCTGCGCCTGCACCTCATACGCCGCCACCCGCACCGACCCGTCGTCCAGGCACCGCCCGGTCTCCAGGTCGAAGCGCTGCTTCAGCAGCGGGGAGGCGACGAACGGGCGGTCCCGGTGGGTGCCGGTCAGGCCGCGGGAGAGGACCGCGGCGCCGGTGAAGGGGTCGCGGTTGTCGATGGCGTACAGGCGGCCCGACCGGTCGCGGAAGACGGCCACCTGGCGGCCGTCCGGCAGCAGGGCCGCCACCCCGCGGCCGGGGAGCAGCGCGCTCAGGTCGCAGACGGTGAACCAGCCGTCGCGCAGCCGCAGTCGCACCTTCAGGTCGGTCGTCTCGGGTGCCAGGGTCATCGCTGGGCGCTTCCTTCCAGGGTTTCCGCGGGCCGCATGCCGATGGACAGCAGCGGCAGGTCGGGCTTCATCTGGTCGCGTTCGGGGACGAAGCCGACGACCGGGTCGGGTGTGTCGGGGGCGTTGACGAAGGACACGAACCGGGCCAGCTTCTCCGGGTCGTCGACGGTCTCGGCCCACTCGTCGCGGTAGTGCGACACGTGCGAGGCCATCAGGGACTCCAGCTCGTCGCAGATGCCGAGCGAGTCGTGGACCACCACGTCCCGTACGTGGTCCAGGCCGCCGGGGATCCGTTCCAGCCACACGCTGGTGCGCTCCAGACGGTCGGCGGTGCGGATGTAGAACATGAGGAACCGGTCGATCAGGCGGACCAGTTCGGCGTCCGACAGGTCCTGGGCCAGCAGGTCCGCGTGGCGCGGGGTCGCGCCGCCGTTGCCGCCGACGTACAGGTTCCAGCCGTTCGCGGTGGCGATCACGCCGAAGTCCTTCGACCGGGCCTCCGCGCACTCGCGGGCACACCCGGAGACGGCCGACTTGAGCTTGTGCGGGGACCTCAGGCCCCGGTAGCGCAGCTCCAGGTCGATCGCCATCCGCACCGAGTCCTGAACGCCGTAGCGGCACCAGGTCCGCCCGACACAGGACTTCACCGTGCGCAGCGACTTGCCGTAGGCGTGCCCGGACTCGAAGCCGGCGTCGACCAGGCGGGCCCAGATCAGGGGCAGTTGCTCCACCCGGGCGCCGAACATGTCGATCCGCTGGCCGCCGGTGATCTTCGTGTATAGGCCGAAGTCCCGTGCGATCTCGCCGATCACGATCAGCTTCTCCGGGGCGATCTCCCCGCCCGGGATGCGGGGCACGACCGAGTACGAGCCGTTCTTCTGCAGGTTGGCCAGGAAGTGGTCGTTGGTGTCCTGAAGGGCGGCCTGCTCGCCGTCCAGGACGTAGCCGTCGGCGCCGATCGCCGGGGCGAGCGAGGCGACGATCGAGGCGACAGCCGGCTTGCAGGTCTCGCAGCCGTCGCCGCCCCGGGCCTCCTTGCGGCCGTAGCGGTCCAGCAGGTCCTGGTAGGAGGTGATGCGCAGGGCGAGGACGATCTCGTACAGCTCCTCGCGGGTCTGCCCGAAGCAGCCGCACAGGCCCTTGTCGACCTCGACGCCGCTCGCCTCCAGCTCGTCGCCGACCAGCTGGGTGAGCACCTTCACGCAGGAGCCGCAGCCGGTTCCGGCCTTGGTGCACTTCTTCACCTCGGGCACCGTGGTGCAGCTGTGCTCGGTGACCGCGCCGCGGATCGTGCCCTTGGTGACGTTGTGGCAGGAGCAGATCACCGCCTCGTCCGGGAGGGCGGAGGGACCGAGCTGCGTGGCGGCGCCCGCGCCCGCGGGCAGGACCAGCGACTCGGGGGCGACCGGGGGCACCGAACCGGTGAGCGCGCGCAGCGTGCCGTACGCCTCCGCGTCACCCACCAGGATGCCGCCCAGCAGCGTGCCGTCCCGGCCGATGACCAGCTTCTTGTACAGGCCGGCCCGGGAGTCGGAGTAGACGACGTCCAGGCAGCCCTCGGCGGTGCCGTGCGCGTCCCCGAAGGAGGCCACGTCCACCCCGAGCAGCTTCAGCTTGGTGGACAGGTCGGCACCGGTGAACGTCATGTGGCCGGTTTCGTCCGCGGCGATGGCGGCCGCCGCCGTCTCGGCCTGCTCGTAGCCGGGCGCGACCAGGCCGTACACCCGGCCGTCCACCGCCTGGGCGCACTCTCCGATCGCGAACACGTCCGGGTCGGTCACCGTGCGGCACTGCGCGTCCACGGCGATGCCGCCGCGTTCGCCGACCGCGAGGCCCGCGGCGCGGGCCAGCTGGTCGCGGGGGCGGACGCCGGCGGAGAACACCACCATGTCGGTGGCGAGTTCCGAGCCGTCGGACAGCTTCATGCCGGTGACGGCCCCCGACGCGTCGGTCACGATCTCCTGGGTGCCCGTGCCCGTGTGCACGGCCAAACCCATCTCCTCGATGGTGCGCAGGAGCGCTGCGCCGCCGCCCTCGTCGACCTGGACCGGCATCAGGCGCGGCGCGAATTCCACGATGTGGGTGCGCAGCCCGAGGCCCTTGAGCGCGCCGGCCGCCTCCAGGCCGAGCAGGCCGCCGCCGACCACGGCACCGGTGGTCGCCCTCGACTTCGCGTACTCCTCGATGGCGAGCAGGTCCTCGATGGTCCGGTAGACGAAACAGCCCTCGGCGTCCTTGTTCGGGACCGGCGGCACGAACGGGTAGGAGCCGGTGGCGAGCACGAGGACGTCGTAGCCGACGATGAGCCCCGAGCGGGCGGTCACGGTGCGGGCCTCCCGGTCGACGGTCTCCGCCGGATCGCCTGTGCGCAGCTCGATGCCGTGGCCCTCGATGAACTCCATGTCGGTCAGGGAGAGCTCGTCCGCGGTCCGGCCGGAGAAGTACGAGGTGATCTGCACGCGGTCGTACGCGGGGCGCGGCTCCTCGCACAGCACGACCACGCGGTGCGTGGCGGTCAGGCCGCGCTCGGCCAGCGCTTCCAGGAAGCGCTGGCCGACCATGCCGTGGCCGACGAGCACGATCGTGGGGCGGGGCCGGTCCCCACCGAGTGCGGTCGTGGACATCAGGAGCCTCCATCGTTGGTGAGCAGGTGGAGCAGGGGGCCGCCGTCCGCCGGGAGCGGCTCTGCTCCCTCCCAGGCGCGGGCGAGCGCGCCGACGGTGCCGAGTTCGCCGACCAGGACCCCGCCGACCAGGCGGTCGTCACGGACGACGACCTTGCGGTAGGTGCCGCGGGTGGCGTCGGCGAGCTGCACGACGTCGTCGCCGGGGCGGGCCTCGGTCTCGCCGAACGCGGCGAGGTCGAAGGGCGGGTGCGGGCCGGCGAGGGTGAGACGGGTCAGGGAACGGGTGCCGGTGTACCGGGCGCTGGCGTCGCCCGAGAGCAACGCGGCGAGCACGTCGGCCTGTTCGAGGGCCGGTGCGGCCAGGCCGTACACCGTGCCGGCGTGCTGGGCGCAGTCGCCGACGGCGTGGACGCGCGGGTCGGAGGTGCGCAGCTCGTCGTCGACAAGGACACCCTTGTGGACGGCGAGGCCCGCCTGCTCGGCGAGGCCGGTGCGCGGGTGCACGCCGCAGGCGACCACCACGAGGTCGGCGTCGAGCGCGTACCCGTCGGCCAGCTCCACCGAGCGGACCGCACCGCCCACGCAGCGCACGTCCCGGACCCGGCACTCGGTGTGCACCTCGACGCCGA